>JBEOJY010000001.1:0-196565 GCA_040275305.1 Bdellovibrionales bacterium
AGACTCCACCCTCACCCCAAACCCCTCTCCCTCCTATGGAGGGCGAGGGGCTTTGTGCCGCGCCGTCGGCAGAAATGCTCCCAACTCTTCGTGTGCTATGGGCATATGCGCGAAAAGTAACATTTTGTCGCTAAATTTGAATCCACAAGCATGAGGCAGGGAACTATATCTGCTTGGCGTTTCGACACCCCATCAACCGATTTCAGAAGGACGTTAAGACCATGTGCGGCATTGTTGGAATTCTTGCGCGGCGTCCGGTGGCGGATTTGCTGGTGGATGGGTTGAGGCGGCTTGAGTATCGCGGTTATGACAGCGCGGGGATCGCGACGGTGACGGAAGGGCGTATCGCCTGCCGTCGCGCGGAGGGCAAACTGGATCGGTTGGCCGAGAAGCTGAAGGCGGAGCCTTTGGCGGGGGCGGTCGGCATCGGCCATACGCGCTGGGCGACGCATGGAAAACCGAGCGAGAGCAATGCGCATCCGCATTTCACGGACAAGGTCGCCATCGTCCATAACGGGATCATCGAAAACCATCGCGCGTTGCGTCAGGAGCTGGAGGCGAAAGGGCATCGCTTCACTTCGCAAACCGACACGGAAACCATCGCGCATCTTTTGACCGATTGCGCGCAGCAGGGGATGAATCCTGTTGAAGCGATGGCGGCGGCGCTCAAGCGGCTTGACGGCGCTTTTGCCATCGCGGCGATTTTCGCGGGGCATGAGGACGTGTTGTTCGGCGCGAGACGCGGGAGTCCTTTGGCGGTCGGTTATGGCAATGGCGATGGGGAGATGTATCTGGGGTCGGACGCTTTGGCGTTGGCGCCGTTGACGCAGCGCATCAGTTATCTTGAAGAGGGCGATTGGGTGGAGCTTACGCGCGGCAAGGCGGTTGTGCGCGATGAGTATGGCAAGGTTGTCGAGCGCAAGATTCAGCAAACTTCGCTCAGCGGCGCGGCGGTCGGCAAGGGCGGTTACCGGCACTTCATGCTCAAGGAGATTTTCGAGCAGCCGACGGTGATTGGCGATACGTTGTCGGCCTTGGTGGAGGGGGATGGGCGCTATGTCGGTCCGGCTTTGCCGTTTGATTGGCGACAGGTTCCGAAGTTGACGATGATCGCTTGCGGGACAGCTTATTATGCATGCCTCGCCGCGAAATACTGGTTCGAGACGCTCGCGCGGATTCCGGTCGAGGTCGATATCGCGTCGGAATTTCGCTATCGTGAAGCGCCGATGTCCGAAGGAGGCGTGACGGTCACAGTCTCGCAATCGGGCGAGACGGCGGACACGCTGGCGGCGGCGCATTATGCGAAATCCCAAGGGCAGAAACTGGTGTCGATCGTCAATGTGCCGCAAAGTTCGCTGGCGCGGCTTGCGGATGCCGTGGTTCCGACGCTGGCGGGGCCGGAGATCGGAGTCGCTTCCACCAAGGCGTTCACGACGCAGCTTGTCGCGCTGCTCGCGCTGGCCGTGACGGCGGCGCAGGCGCGGGGGGCTTTGACGCCGGAACGCGCGACGGAGATTTTCAAGGCTATGCGCGGCATCCCCGCGCAGATGGAAACCTTGTTACGCGAAGAGCATCGCTTTCAGGAACTGGCGCAACATTTGCGCTCGTCGCGCGACGTGCTTTATCTGGGACGCGGGTTGCTTTATCCGCTGGCGCTTGAGGGGGCTTTGAAGCTTAAAGAGATCTCCTACATCCATGCCGAGGGTTATGCTTCGGGCGAGATGAAGCATGGGCCAATCGCCTTGATCGACGAGGAGATGCCGGTGGTGGTGCTTGCGCCGAGCGATGCTCTGTTCGAAAAGACAGCGTCCAATCTTCAGGAAGTCGCGGCGCGCGGTGGTAAGATCGTGTTGCTGTCCGACGCGGAAGGGCTTGCGCAAACGTCGGTGAAAACCTTCTGGCATTTGGCACTGCCGAAGGCCGATCCTGTTGTGTTGCCGTTGCTTTATGCCGTGCCGGTGCAGCTTATGGCCTATTACACGGCGCTTGCGAAAGGAACGGACGTTGATCAACCGCGCAATCTGGCCAAGAGCGTGACGGTGGAGTAGGCCGCATGGGTGGAGAAGTTTCGCATCATGTGGTTACAAGCGGCAGTTCGCATATTGATATAGATGCTTTGGCTTGCGTTGTTGCGTTTCATGACTATTTGGCGAAGCGGGGTGAATCTTCCGAGATCGTCTTGACTCCGGAGCCGAACTCGACCGTACCGCCGATGATCAGGACGCTTCCGATGGCTTGGACATCTGGGCGTCAATGGGAACGACCTCAATGCGGTTGCCGTTATACTGTGATGGATGTTTCCAATCCTGAATTCTTTGATCCGGTTGCTGATTTGGCAGATGTTCAAAGTGTTTATGATCACCATCATGGGTTTGAGGCCTATTGGGCTGCGCGAGAAAACGTGCATGCCTATATCGAACCAGTGGGTGCTTGTGCGACGCTGGTATGGGAACAGATATGTCGTGCTGGTTATGGCGATGCTTTGGACGATGCGAGCTATAAGGTTTTGTTGACGGCTATCGTTTCCAACACGTTGGATTTTCGCAGCAGAATTTCATGTGTCAGGGATGAACAAGCTTATCGCGCGCTTGTTGGTAGAGCTCATGTCGGGGACGCTTGGAAAGCGGCTTATTTCGAGGAAGTTAGCGTGTCGATTCTCGCCGATCCCATTGAGGCGCTGAGGCGGGATTGTAAACGCATGTCTTTGGGCGGGCGAACGCTTTGGGTTGGCCAGATCGAGGTTTGGGATGCTCGTCAAATGTTGGGACCGCCCGATTGCGATGCCATAACAAATTTGTTGGCGAAGGAAGGGCCTGGATTTGCCAATGTCGTTAGCATCTCGGAAGGCGTGAATTATCTGATTGCTGATTCTGTGAACACAGCTTCGTATCTTGGCAATGTTCTTTCCGGCGAGGCTGTCGCGTCATGCGTGCATAGAACCAACGCATTGTGGTTGCGTAAAGAGATCGCGAAGAAATTTTCTGCCTGCTTTTGAAGCCAGATCCACCGCAATTCCAAGCCGCGTAAGTGTTATGGAGCCAATCATCGCAAATAGGACTGTCATTGCGAGGAGCCTTCCGCCGAAGGCGGAAGACGACGTGGCAATCCAGAGTCGATAGAACAGCCTCTGTGGCTCTGGATTGCTTCCGCCGTCGTTGCTGCGCAACTATGGCGGACAGGTCGTCGCCTGAAGAAGGCTCCTCGCAATGACGGTTCTATTTGCGATGGTTGTTTTGCGCTCACAACAAGAGTTTAGGAGTTACGCTCAACTGCGCAATTGTCATTTCTTTGCCTTGAAATTTATGCGTAATCTGGCTAAGAGCGTGACGGTGGAGTGAGAGATTGACAGGTTATTGCTTGCGTGGAATGTTCTGAGGCAGTCATTGATTTTTGGTTATTATTTGGGAGTTGAAAATGAAGAAAAATTTTCTATCGGCTGTTGCAGTTGCGGCTTCGTTGGCTTTTGCGCCTGTGGGGGCGCGTGGTGGCGGGGTTCCGGAAGATGTGTTGCGGGAAGTAGTGGATTATGCGCGCGAGATTGTCGCAAATGGGTTGCAGCGTCCCGTTGCGGTGGGCAATTCACATGATTTCGTATGTTCTGTAAGGTCTCCGGAGGCGACAATCGTATTTGGCATGAATGAAATTGTTGCGCCGCATGGAACTGTGGACAAGCGTGTGGGCGCTGCGGTCGAGTGCGCGACTTATTCAGCGGAAGCGATCAGGGTTTCAAAGAGGGATGCGGATAAACCGACTTCTTTTGTGGTGGAAGTTACCGCTTGCCGCCCTCAGGGAAGTCGCGGGAACGAAGGAGCCGTGACGACTTTGGCGCGTGGGTATGAGATTAAAATGTGAGTGTTCGCGCATAGCGTCATTGCGCGGAGTTTTTCGTCTTCGCCCTTTGGGTTACGGCGCGGCAAGTTGGCTCCTCGCGATTGACGGCCCTAGCTACCCTTAATCACACAACTCTGACCTTCACATAGCTTCCGGGGGCGTCTTCTATCGCGTTCTGCGGTTGGCGGGCTTGCACTTGTTCGCCTGAGTAGGTCTTGAGCCAGTCGATCCATAGGGGCCACCATGAGCCGCTATGCTGGGTCGCGCCCGCGAACCAGTCGTCCGGCGAGGCGGGCAGATTGTCGTTGGTCCAGTGTCCGTATTTGTTGGATGTGGGCGGATTGACGACGCCCGCGATGTGGCCGGAGGCGGCGAGCACGAACTTGATCGGGCCTTTGTAGATTTGCGTCGCGGCGTAGGTGGATTTCCACGGCGCGATATGGTCTTCGCGCGTGGAGAGCATGAAGGTCGGCGTGTCGATCTGGCGGAGGTCGATGGGGACGCCTTTCATCATCAAGCCGTTGGGCTTGATCAGCTTGTTGGCCAGATACATTTCGCGCAGATAGAAGCTCTGCATCTTGCAGGGCAGGTTGGTCGAGTCCGAGTTCCAGTAGAGGATGTCGAATGGCATCGGCTCCTTGCCGAGCAGGTAGTTGTTGACGACGAACGACCAGATGAGGTCGTTGGCGCGCAGCATGTTGAAGGTGGTCGCGAGGCTTGCCGCGTCGAGATAGCCTTTCTTCGACATGGCCGCTTCGATGTTGCGGATTTGGTCCTCGTCGATGAAGACGCTGATATCTCCGGGGTCAGTAAAGTCGGTTAGCGCGACGAGGTAGGTCGCGGTCCCGACTTTCGGCAAGTCGGCGGGCGGATTGGGGGCGGCTTTCAGGTAGGCGAGCGTCGAGGCCAGCATGGTTCCGCCGATGCAGTAACCGAGCATGTTTATGGTATTCTCGTTGGTGATGCGGCGGATTTCGCGCATGGCGACGAGCGAACCGGACGTGATGTAATCGTCGAAGTTGGTATCCTTGTGGCGTTGGTCGGCGTTGACCCACGACATACAGAAGACCGTGTGGCCTTGCGAGACGAGGTAGCGGATGAAGGAGTTCTTCTCGCGCAGGTCGAGGATATAGTATTTGTTGATCCAAGGCGGCATGACGAGGTAGGGCGTTTTGTACACAGTCGGGGTCAGCGGCGCGTACTGGATCAGTTGGAACAGTTCGTTCTGGAAGACGACCTTGCCGGGGGTGGTGGCAAGGTTTTTGCCGACGGTGAAGGCGTCGTAGTCGGTCATGCTGATGCGCAGTTCGCCATGGCCGCGCTCGAGATCCTCCAGAAGATTCTCCAGTCCCTTGATGACGCTTTCGCCGCCCGATTCGAAAACCGTGCGCAAGACTTCCGGATTGGTCATCCAGAAATTGCTCGGCGAAACGGCGTCCACCATCTGGCGCGTGTAGAAGTCGAGCTTTTTCGCCATTTTCGGATCAAGCGAAGCGGCTTCTTTTTGGACGAGGCTCTGCACCTGTTGCGCGGAGAGCAGATAGATTTGTTTGATGAAATCGAACAGCCAATTGCGTTGCCATTCCTCATCCTGAAAACGTTTGTCGGTTTGCGCCGGGGCGAACGCATCGGGTGTGTCGCTGCCTTGCATGCGGGCGAAGGCGGTTTGCCAGATTCTTGCGTAACCTTGCCACAGAGAGAGCGAGGCGTTGAGGAAATGCTCCGGCGAACTCATCAGGCGGTTGGTCAGGCCGAAGAAGGCTTCTCCAAAATGCGCCGGATCAAAGGAGGGAAACGGCTTCGTCGCGGGGAGATTTTTGTTGCGGTCGAGGAAGGCCTGAACGAGATGCTGGCCACGGTCGGCGATGCGAAAAAGAATGCGCGACCATTCGGCGGGATTGTACATATAGAGGGGGATGTCGGTTTCTGTTTTCTTGTCTTCCGGTTTTTTGCCGGATTTGCCCGATGTCGGTTTTTCGGATGCAGCGTTGGTTGGAGCTGATGGGGCCGAGGCTGTGGAGGCTTTGGGCGATTCGGTGGAGACAGGGGTTGCCGAGGTCGGCGCGACGTAGGTGGTCGGTATCGAGGCGCCGGGGATCTTTTTGGCCGTCGGCACTGGCGTGGGGGCTGTCGCCGCCGCGACGGGGGGGTAGGCAGGGGGCGGGGCGGACAGGGATGGCTGTGGCGCGACGGGGGGAGGTTGAAGCGATTCGACCTTGGCTTTTGAGCTTTCTTGCGCGGCCGTAGCTTTGGCGCGCATTTCGGATAGACGATCTTCCATCGCCTTGCGCAGGGCCGCGATGGCATCCATCGAGCTGGACAGATTCCGGGGGGATTTGGGATTTGAATCGTCGTCTGATATGGTCATGATTGCGCAGGGGAGTTGTATGGGGGATAGATTCGGGGCGGAGCTCAGGAGAGGATTAATTCATAGCATGGAAAGGAATCCCATGTCAGCGGTAATTGGTAAAATTTTCCTTGTTGTTGCTCTTGCGACGCTTGGCGCAACACTGGCGGCCTGTGGCGAGGCGGATGGCTGGCGTATGCCGCATTTGTTTAGAGGTAGCGATGTGCCGGAAGAAGTGCTGGCGGCACCCAGCGCTGTGAGCGCTCCGCGCGTCGCGCCGGAACACCAGACGTGGCCGAGATTGGGCGATGTGCCGAAGCGGCCCCAAGGATTCGCGCCGCAGGCTCAGATCAATAAAATCAAAGGCAAGATGAGACAGGATCGCGCCGAAGGGGAAGCCTTGCTGCGCGACGAGGCGGCCAGTTCCGACTCTGGGGGGTGGGACTCCGGGGCGATACCTCAAGAATAATGGGGACACATGTTAGCTATCGCGATTGCAGGATTGGGAACGGTCGGCGGCGGCGTCGCGCGCTTGTTGCGGCAAAATGCGGGGATGATCGCCGCGCGGGCGGGGCAGCCTTTGGTTATCAAGGCGGCGTGCGCGAAGGATAAGGGGCGCAAGAGCGGGTGTCAGTTCGGTGACGATGTCGTTTGGGTCGAGGATCCGAAGGAGCTTGCGACGGTTCCGGGCATTGATATCGTGGTCGAAGCAATGGGGGGCGCGGACGGCGCGGCTTACGAGCTTGCGCGCGCGGCCTTGTCGGGCGGCAAGTCTTATGTGACGGCGAATAAGGCTTTGCTGGCGACACATGGAGCGGAGCTGGCCCGGCTTGCTGAAGGCAGCGGCGCGAGGCTCATGTTCGAAGCGTCGGTGGCAGGGGGGATTCCGGTCATCAAGGCGTTGCGCGAGGGGCTGGCGGCCAATCGGGTGCTTGATGTCAGCGGGATCATCAATGGAACTTGCAATTTCATCTTGACGCGGATGCGCGAGGGCAAGCTTGATTTTGCCGAGGCGTTGTATGAAGCGCAGGCGAACGGCTATGCCGAGGCCGATCCTTCTTTCGATGTCGATGGGCATGACGCGGCTTGCAAGATCGCGATTCTCACCGCTCTGGCGTTTGGCATCGAGCCGGAGCTTGCCAGCGTGGAGGTCGAGGGGGTCAGGCGCATCAGTCAGCTTGATCTTGGGTTCGCCGAAGAGCTTGGATGCAGGATCAAGCTTTTGGCTTCGGCGCGGCGGCGCGGGACGATGATCGAGCAGCGCGTCGCTCCGGCGCTGGTGCCGATGGCGTCGCCTTTGGCGATGATCGAAGGCGTCGTTAACGCCGTGATGCTGCGCGGCGATTTCGTTGGCGATGTCGTGCTGCAGGGGCGCGGCGCTGGCGCGGAGCCGACGGCGAGCGCGGTGGTGGCCGATTTGATGGATCTTGCGCGGATGCCGAAAGCTACGCGCGGCGAGGGCACTTTGGACGGCGGGCTGTTCAGGCGGGCGGAGGGGCAGGGCGCGCTCGTCGCCAAGGATGCGTTGTTGGCGGAGAGCCTTAAGGCCAGATATTATGTGCGATTGAGCTTACAAGATAGGCCCGGCGCGGTCGCGGACATTACGGCGGCTTTTCGCGATGCCGATCTTTCCATCGAGAGCTTGTTGCAGCATGGACGTCCTTCGGCGGGCGGCCTTGCGGCGGGGTTGGTTCCTGTCGTTGTGACGACTCATGCCGTCGCGCCTGAGGCGTTGCGCCGCGCCGTCGAGACGCTCGCGCATCAGGGGGCGGTTGGCGAGCCGCCCTGCGTCATGCGGATGGAGGGGTAGGGGGCAGAAGGCACAAGACAGCAGCCAGCCATCAGAGTCTTGTATTAACGCTCTCTTGCGCGGTCAGGGCGTCAGGAGTAAACCTCCGGTGCAGCGGGGGCTTTGGGCTTTCGTGTATTGATTAACGTATGTTCTGAAAGGGTACTTTCATGCGCAGCAACGACGCCTATATGGATCGCAATCTGGCTTTGGAACTCGCGCGGGTCACGGAGGCGGCGGCTTTGTCGGCTTCCTTGCTGGTCGGGCGCGGCGACGAGAAGCAGGCCGATCAGGTCGCGGTCAATGCGATGCGCCGCGCGTTGGGGACGTTGCAGATCGAAGGCACTGTGGTTATTGGCGAGGGCGAGCGCGACGAGGCTCCGATGCTTTATATCGGCGAGAAAGTCGGCGCGGGCGACGGTCCGAAGGTCGATATCGCGCTTGATCCGCTGGAAGGCACGACGATCACGGCACATGGCGGCAACAACGCCTTGGCGGTTATCGCGATGGCGGAAGCCGGTGGATTTTTGCATGCGCCGGACGTTTACATGGACAAGATTGCGGTCGGGGCGGGATTGCCGGATCATATCGTCGATCTCGACGCGCCGGTGGCGGAGAATTTGAAAAACCTCGCCAAGGCCAAGGGCGCCAAGCTTTCCGAGCTTCAGGTTTGCATCCTTGATCGTCCGCGCCATGCGGAACTTATCGCCAAGGTGCGCGAGACGGGCGCGCGCATCGCGCTGATTTGCGACGGAGACGTATCCGGTGTGATCGCGACTTCGCAGCCCGATAGCGGCATCGACATGTATATCGGCACGGGCGGCGCTCCGGAGGGAGTGCTGGCCGCTGCGGCTTTGCAATGTATCGGCGGTCAGATGCAGGGGCGTTTGCTGTTCCGCAACGACGACGAGAAAGCTCGCGCGGCGAAGTCCGGCGTCACAGACCTCAATCGCAAGTACGAGATGAACGATCTTGCGCATGGCGATATCATGTTCGCGGCGTCTGGCGTGACCAACGGCACGATGCTGCGCGGCGTGCGGCGCTTCGCGGGCGGCGCGATCACGCATACCGTCGTCATGCGGGCCAAGAGTGGCACGGTGCGCTACATCGAGGCGCATCACAACTTCCGCAAGAAGCCGCTTTCGGACGCTTGAGACAATAAGTTTGACGACCTTTGACAAGACTGGCAATATTCGACTGCGTTTGTTCGTCTAATCCTACTGCGTCAATAAACGGCTCTTTATTCGACGTTTGTCGCTGTAGGTTCATGGAAGGCCTTCGGCATAGTATTTATTGACGCAGTAATAGACCTCTTGCATAACTGTTAAAGTCAAGAACATGGGATGCCCGCCTTCGCGGGCATGACAGGATTTTGGCAAAAATCGTCCTTAATCCCGGCGTCACACCCGCCCCCGCCTCCGCGAGGACAGGCTCCGGCGGGTGTCTCATTTTTCTGTATAGTTATGCAAGAAGTCTAATACTAATAGGTCGTTTCAATGATCACTGCCTATGACGCAATCGGGCTGGCTGGCGTAGTGGCGACGCTTTATGCCTACGCGCGGGTGCAGTGGCAGCGCGAGTATGCCAAGAATATCTGGTTTTCCTTGCATAATCTGATTGGAGCGATTTGCATGCTCGTCACATTGTCGGAAAACTGGAATCTCTCATCTTTCACGGTTAACGTGGTCTGGTCGTGCATCAGTTTGTACGGCGTTTACCGATGCCTGAAATACAGGTGGCAATCCAGACGCGAGGGGTAGATTCATGCCAACGGAACGGATTGTTGAAAGAGAACCACATGGGATGCCCGCCTTCGCGGGCATGACGGGACTTATGGCAAGTCAGTGCCATAAATCCTGTCGTCATGCCCGCGAAGGCGGGCATCCCATTTTTTGTTTGAAACGTCTGATCAATGCGATAACAGCGAGCTAACATGGCACAGGGCCTGCCGTCCTCCGAAGCAACAGGCCAATCAGATGATCGCGCTTTTCTTGGCGTGGCGCGCTCGTTTACCGGGCGGAGGTGGGTCGCGCGGGCGAGCGATGAGCGGTTGGCGCTGGCGTTGGCGCAGCGGCATGCTTTGCCGGACATATTGGCACGAAGTCTTGCATCGCGTGGGATAGGGCTTGGGGACGCGGAGGCGTTTCTGGCGCCGAAATTGCGCGAGGTTTTGCCCGATCCTTATCGTTTGAAAGATATGGAAGCGGCGGCGTTGCGTATGGTGGTCGCGGTCATGGGCGCGGAGCGCGTGGCGGTGTTCGGGGATTACGATGTGGACGGCGCGACTTCGTCGGCGTTGTTGATGCGCTTCTCGCAGGCGGTTGGTTGTTCCTTGAGGCTTTATGTGCCGGACAGATTGCGCGAAGGGTATGGGCCGAACGCGCCCGCGATGCGCCAACTGGCCGAGGAGGGGATCAAGCTGGTCGTATGCGTCGATTGCGGCGCGACGGCGCATGAAGCCTTGGCTGCGGCGAAGGAGGCGGGGCTGGATGTCATTGTCCTCGACCATCATGCGACCGAGGCGGCATTGCCTCCGGCCTTTGCTTTGGTGAATCCCAATCGGATCGACGAAGATGGAGCCTATGGAAATTTGGCTGCGGTCGGCGTGACTTATCTGTTCGTGATTGCCGTTAACCGCGCTTTGCGCGAAGCGGGGTGGTATGGGGTTTCGCGGCGCGAGCCTGACTTGTTGGGGCTGTTGGATCTCGTCGCGCTCGGCACCGTCTGCGATGTCGTCAAGCTTACGGGGCTTAATCGCGCTTTTGTCACGCAGGGGTTGCGCGTTATGGCCAAGCGTGGAAATGCCGGGATAGCAGCTTTGGCGGCGGTGGCGGGGTGTCGTCCGGTTCTGGACGCTTTTTCTGCGGGGTTTCAACTTGGGCCGCGCGTCAATGCGGGCGGGCGCGTGGGCGAGGCCGATCTTGGCGCTAAACTTTTGTTCACGCAGGATGCTTCGGTGGCGCAGACGTTGGCGCAGCATCTGCATGCGCTTAACGAAGAGCGGCGGATGATCGAGGCGCAGATATTGGCCGACGCGGACGAGATGGTTTTTTTGGAAGATTCTCCGATGGTGTTCGCGTCGTCGGAGCGATGGCATCCCGGCGTGATTGGGATCGTCGCTTCGCGCTTGAAGGATAAATATCATCGGCCTGCGATTGTCGTGGCGTTGCAGGGCGAGATTGGGAAAGGCTCAGGACGCTCGGTGAGCGGTGTCGATCTCGGCGCGCATGTGCTGGCGGCGCGGCAGGCGGGGTTGCTGGTCAATGGGGGTGGACATGCGATGGCGGCGGGGTTGACGGTCGAGCGCGGCAAGCTTGGCGCGTTGCAGGAATTTCTGGCGGGGAGGATCGGGCGGCAGATCGAGGCGGCGCCGCTTGTGCCTTCGCTTGCGTTGGATGGGCTGGCGACGGCCGGCGGGTTGCATGTCGAGTTTTTGGAGCAGATGGCGTGCCTCGCGCCGTTCGGGGCGGGCAATCCGGAGCCGCGCTTCGCGTTAGCTGGTTGCCGTGTCGTGCGGGCCAATGTTGTGGGCGAGAAGCATGTCAGCGTGATTGTTTCCCAAGGCGGAGCGAGCTTGCGCGGGATCGCGTTTCGCGCGATGGACAGCGATTTGGGGCTGGCGTTGCTATCGCTTAAAGGGAGGCCTTGCCACCTCGCGGGCCATGCGCGGCTCGACGAATGGCAGGGGCAGAGGCGTGCGCAGATTCACATCGACGACGCGGCGGAGGGGTGAATAGTGGCGAATCGGATTAAGAAATATTAGGCTGACATCTTGAAAACATGGGGAATTCATTATGAGCGAAAATTTGCTCCCAAAATTTATTCGCGAAAACTACGAGGCGCATGAATGGAAGCACGCCTGCGCAATCTTGGCACAGGATTTTCCAGAAGAATGGAAGGATATTTGTGAGGTTTTGACCGGGTTCAGGTTTTACAGGAGTTGGATTTCTGTGGGCGGCGGACGCAAATCGAAGGTTTCCGAGGCGATTGACCAGCCCCTTTATCAGAAGGGATGGGTGGAAAAGAAGTTTCAGACGGAGATATTGGTTGACGAGCAAGTCATCGAGTCTCCAACCCATCAAATTGATTGCTTCAAGAATAGAATTGCTCTTGAGATCGAATGGAATAACAAGGACCCATTTTACGACAGAGATCTCAATAATTTTCGTCTTTTGTTCGATCTTCGCGCCGTAAGCGTAGGCATCATCATTACTCGTTGCGACGATTTGCAGGTTATTTTTGATGACGTAGGCAGAGGAAGCAGCTTTGGCGCTTCGACGACCCATATCGGAAAGTTACTGCCTCGCGTCAGGGGTGGCGGAGGAGGTGGGTGTCCTTTGTTGGTATTGGGTATTACAAAGAATTTGTATTGCGAAGACTAGCGCAGGTTCAGACGTTCAGGAACAGAGGAGAAGCCAGTGGTTCGACCGGACTCAAAGCGTGTTGCTGAAGCCACTCAAGATTTAGAGGGAGCGTTTGATGAGATTGAAGGAAGGCGCTTTCGGACCATTCTTGCCGATCCTCCGTGGCAGTTTCAGAACAGAACAGGGAAAATGGCTCCTGAACATAAGAGATTGCTCCGTTATAGCACTATGGGCGTGGGGGAGATTATGGCGCTTCCCGTAAACGCGATGTCTGCAGACACAGCGCACTTATATTTATGGGTGCCCAATGCGCTGCTCATGGAGGGATTGCGAGTTATGGGAGCTTGGGGGTTCACCTATAAAACAAATATAATTTGGCACAAAATTAGAAAAGACGGGGGATCCGATGGGCGTGGAGTTGGGTTCTATTTTAGAAACGTGACTGAAATCATATTGTTTGGCACGAAAGGCAAGAGTGCGCGTACCCTTGCTCCGGGTCGTCGTCAAGTGAACCTTATTGCCAAGCAGAAACGCGAACATTCCCGCAAACCAGACGAAGCCTATGATTTGATTGAATCATGCAGTCCCGGTCCTTATCTGGAGTTGTTTGCGCGTGGCAAGCGTCCAGGGTGGTCTGTGTGGGGCAACGAGGCTTCTGAAGATTATTTTCCAAGTTGGAACACGTATGCCAATCATTCTCAGGCAGATAGGGCTGCTTTGCCTTTCCATGCCTATGAGGGGTAGAGAGCGCAAAGGCCGTTTCTGCCTTGCGCGGGATCGCGTTTCGCGCGATGGACAGCGATTTGGGGCTGGCGTTGCTATCGCTTAAAGGGAGGCCTTGCCACCTCGCGGGCCATGCGCGGCTCGACGAATGGCAGGGGCAGAGGCGTGCGCAGATTCACATCGACGACGCGGCGGAGGGGTGAGGGCTACATTAGACTCCTTGCATAATCGTTGAAGTCAAGAACGTGGGATGCCTTCGCGGGCATGACAGGCCGCGAAAAGAAGACAAGCTTGGCGCGTAACCCCTTAAGCGTTATGCTTCCACTTGTTGAATGGCGGAGAGAAGCCAGCGACCGCCGTTTTGCGCACGCGCGAATGTCCATATTTCTTGGGCTTCCGTCGGCGCGGTTGCGCTGCCCTCGACAACGTAACCGGGGTCGTTCGGTTGCTGGTCGAGGCGCGCCATGTAATCTATCGCGCTCCATTTCAGGTGTACCGTGGCGTAATCCATTGCGTCTTCCGACCATGATTCGATCAGGTCTCCGGAAAGCATTTTGACATTCTCGACTTTGTTCACCAGTCCTCGGCTTGTGTTGGCGGCCAATTCCTGACTGAAATAATGTTGCATTTCCGATGTCAGATATTGACGCAATTGCCCTGTGTCGACGCGATCCCATTCCGTCTGGATTTTCTCCAGCATCGATTGAAAGGTCTGATAATCCGTCTCGCCGACGGTCAAGGGCCTATCTTGCGCGGTTGTCGCATTTGACCCTGCATAGGGCGACTCTTGTCGAAGCGCGTTCATGGCGGGCATGATCGTGGGCATGGAAAACGCCGTACCTGCTGGCATTCTGCGACTTTTAAACCAGCGAAATGCGAAGAAAGCCAAACCGCCGATCAGTAGAATCGGTAAAAGTCCCATGCCCCCCGATGCTGGAACGCCGCTGGCGGCGGCGGCGGCGCCATGGCCGAACAGGGCGTTGAACAATCCCATGCCTAGAAAACCACCGGCCAGACTGCTCAGGAAGGGGTGCGCGCCAAAGAAAGACTGCGCTGGCGCCGGAGCCATAGATGGCGCTGTCGGTCCCGTTTGAGGGTTTGGCGCTGTTGGTTGTGGTTTTGTCGTGGCGCTGCGCTCAATCGGTTGAGCTTTATATCGAGACGTGGAAGGCATGGATTGAAAGGTGTGTCCTCCACGGCTTCCAGAACTTTTTGCACCACCCGCTCGCGCCTCTGCCATATTCGGGGCCATTAAGGCCAATATGCATAGAAGCGTTAGAAAAATAGGAAGTTTCTTGTTCATCGCGCGCACCATGATTTCAATCGCAAGACATTCTTGCCGATTCTCTCTTGTATTCTGGTATCACACATCTACTTCCCTTACGAACTTGGCATTTTCCTGGATGAATTGGAAGCGGAGTTCCGGTTTGCGGCCCATAAGGCTTTCGACGAGGGTTTCGGTTTCCTTGATGTCGCGTAAGGCGGCTTCGTTGTTGGCGGCGGGGTCGTGGCCGTCGGCGGAGTCGTTGGCGGCGACGATGACGCGCAGGAGCGAGCGCTTGCGCGGGTCCATGGTGGTTTCGCGCAGCTGCGCGGGCATCATTTCGCCCAAGCCTTTGAAGCGGCTGATTTCCGGCTTGCCACGTCCAAAGGTTGTGGCGAGCAAATGGTCCTTGTGCGCGTCGTCCCGCGCGTAGGCGACGTTGCCGCCGTGGCTTAGGCGGTAGAGCGGAGGTTGCGCGAGGTAGAGGTTGCCGCCAGCGATGAGGCCCGGCATTTCTCGGTAGAAGAAAGTCATCAGCAGCGAGGCGATGTGCGCGCCGTCCACGTCGGCATCGGTCATGATGATGATGCGTTCATAGCGTAGTTTGTCGAGGCGGAAATCCCGACCCATGCCGCAGCCCAGAGCCTGCGCGAGGTCGGCGAGTTCCTGATTGCCGCGCAGCTTATCGGAGGTCGCGCTGGCGACGTTGAGGATCTTGCCGCGCAGGGGCAGGATCGCTTGCGTATTGCGGTCGCGGGCTTGCTTGGCGGAGCCGCCCGCCGAGTCGCCTTCGACGAGGAAAATTTCGGTTCCTGCCGCCTGATTTTGCGAGCAATCCGCGAGCTTGCCGGGGAGGCGGAGCTTGCGCGTCGCGCTTTTGCGGGCGAGGTCTCTGGCTTGGTTGATCCTTGCGCGTTCTTCGGCGCGGAAGATGAGCTGGTCAAGCAGGGCTTTGCTTCCGGTGGCATCCGCTACCAGCCAGTGATCGAAGTGGTCCTTGACAACTTGATCGACAAGGCGGGTCGCTTCGACGTTCGCGAGCTTGTCCTTGGTTTGGCCCTGAAACTGCGGATTGCGGATGAAGAGCGAGAGCAGGACGGTGGCATCGCCGAAGGCTTCATCGCCAGTGATCGAGGCCGCGCGGCGGTTGCCGGTCATTTCGCCATAGGCGCGGAGGCCGCGCAGCAGCGCCAACCTCATGCCGCTTTCGTGCGTGCCGCCTTGGGGGGTCGGGATGGTGTTGCAGTAGGAGTTGCTGAAGCCGTCGCCGTCGGAAGGCCATGCAACGGCCCATTCGACCTTGCCTTGTCCGTCGGGCAAGTCGGCGTTTCCGGCAAAGATTTGCTTGGTCAGCGTGTCGCGGTTTTCGAGCGTCGTCGCGAGATAATCGGCCAGACCGCCGGGAAAATGCAGGACGGCTTCGACGGGAGTTTTGTCTTCGCCATGGATGAGCGACGGATCGCATTTCCATCTGATTTCGACGCCGCTGAAGAGGTAGGCTTTCGAGCGGGCCATGCGGAACATCGTCGCGGGCTTGAAGCTGTGCTTGTCGCCGAAGATCTGCGGGTCGGGGCGGAAGATCACGGTCGTGCCGCGCCGATTGACGGGGCCGAGTTTCTTGAGTTTGCCTTGCGGCGTGCCACGGCTGAAGCTTTGGGCATAAAGTTGTTTGTCGCGGGCGACTTCGACCGTTAGTTCCTCGGCCAGCGCGTTGACTACCGAGACGCCGACGCCGTGTAGGCCGCCGGAGGTTTCGTAGACTTTGTTCGAGAATTTTCCGCCGGAATGCAGCGTGGTCAGGATGACTTCGAGCGCCGATTTTCCGGGAAATTTCGGGTGGTTGTCGATGGGGATTCCGCGTCCATTGTCGCGGACCGTGACCTGATTGTTGGGCGCAAGTTCGATTTCGATGCGCGAGGCGTAGCCTGCCACGGCTTCGTCCATCGCGTTGTCGAGCACTTCGGCGACAAGGTGATGCAGCGCGGTTTCGTCGGTTCCGCCGATATACATGCCGGGGCGGCGGCGCACGGGTTCGAGGCCTTCGAGGACTTCGATGTCTTCAGCGTCGTAGCTGTCGGTTTTTTTGCGGGCTGCGCTGGATGCAAGAAGGTCGGCCATGATGCAATATGTTTTTCCCGGTTTGCTTATTGGTTCATTGGGACTTGAGCAAAGCTCGCGCGCTGAAGACTTGGGCGTAGTTCGCCGTAAGGCAATCGTCATGCCCACGAAGGCGGGCATCCATCTCCTATCCTTTTAACTGCATGCGCTTGGCTTGCAGAGGTTGCGCTTATTCCTAAGGTTGGGAGATGGATGCCCGCCTTCGTGGGCATGACGGTTGCCTTATATTAAGGTGTTGCCAACTCTTCAAGCGCGAGGAGTCTATAACATAACTGTTGGCGGGATGTTAAGCGTTTACGTCTTCTTGCCCATCGTTTTCCTGTTCTTCAGCATTATCTTCCGCGTTCGCGGCTTCCAGCGCGGCGCGGAACAGTTCGGGCCATTTTTCGGTGGGCATGTTCGCGTAGGGACCTTCGCTTGAAAGCCAGAATTTGACCATTTGCGGGAAGAAATTGGCATCGCCTTTGGCGGTGTGGACGATGTATTTGTCGCCGGGCATCAGGCGAATGCCGTCGAGCTTGTCAGCTGCGCCTTTGCGTTCGTTATTGTTGAGGTTTTCGCGCAGGATGGTCGCAAGTAGCATGGGGTCGTCGCTGCCGAGGCGTTTTTTGGCATCAGAGCGGCGGACAGTCAAGGCGTCGCGCGCGCGTTTAGATAGTTCGTTGATCGGGTAGGGCGCTTCGCTGGCAACGTAGATCGCGCGGACGAGATGGTTCAGTTCTTGTTGCGGAATTTCGGGAAGCCAAATGAGTTGCCCGGCGCCACTAATCCCGGTGCGTTCCAGCGCCATGCATTGCTCGCAGAAGGTGCAGGCGGTGGCAAAGGGCGGTTCTCCCGCAGCTTTGCAAGGAACGACCCGCTGGAATTTCAGGGATCTGAAACCGCAAAAGCGGCAGGTATAGTCATCCCGCCGCATCACTGTTTCGTTGAGATTTTTGGAGCGGGAAGAAGATCCCGCTTTCTCGTCGGCGTCAGACGCGAGCCTGACGCCGAGAGATATAGGGAGAAGGGACAAAGTTAACCTAGAAGTTTAGTTGCCGATTTGTCCAAGTCCGGTCGACTGGATGTCAGCTTGACCGACATTAAGCGAGTCGCGCGCCCAGGTCGCGAAGGCCGGGAGCGAGACAAGGCACGCGCCTGCGCCGACACGGCCCAAACCATGGCCCAATGGGGCGCTGCTCGGATTTTCCGCATGCGCGCGCAATTTCATCGCGCCAGCGCCGATCATTGCCGCGCCGCCGATGTAGAATACGCCGGATACGATGTTCGGGATGTCGCGAATGCCTTCTTGCACAGTGCCAACGCTATCCGAAAGCGTTGCCCAAGCCAGTTCTGGCATCGGGATTGCGGCGGCCACGACCGCAGCCATCAGTAGGCCTTGAAGCAGATCGTTGACCAGTTCTTTCCTCATGTTTGTTCTCCCATTGTTGTATTCGCCTAAAGTTTTATGACAATTTTCTTGTCGCTTGCTTCACCTTACCACTGGAAATATTAACACTCGTTTAAATTCAGCGGTAATTCTTGTTTGTACATTGTGCAATTCTATAACATTCTCAGTCTCTTGATACCATGAACTTGATCGGCTTCGCAATATTTGCGTGATATGGCGGCTATTTTTTTGTAACCCCTTGTTTTTTTAATATTTAATCCTGCCATGGCGCTTTATGTGAATTTTTGACGGACGCGCTACAAAAAGCCGGTCCCGAAGGTGTTATCCATTACTTTGAGAAAGAGGTAAATATTGATGGCGCATGCTCCGCCCAGCATGTGGGTAATTCCTTGCGCCATAGACCCTTGGCCCGTTTCGATATGGGTTTTTAGTAGCAGTAAGCCGCGGATGAAGGCGATCATGCCGATCAGCTGAAAAAATGTTAGCGCGGCAATAACGGCCTCTTTGAAGCGGCCGCTGTCGTCATCAAGACTGTCGAAAGTTGTCCAGCTGATGACGCTGTTGTCTGCGATCTGGGGGTTGCCAAAAAGCGTGTCTTGTATAAGCCCCAGCGATTGGCCGATGACAAAAAACAAAGCCCCGAACACAAGGCTTGCTACGATCTTGGGACCGGAATTGTTGCGAGGGTCTACGCCGTACTGCGTCGCTTTGATGAGACCGCGCACAAAGATGAAGACGCCCATGACAATGGCAATGCAAGACAACATGAAGGTCATGGGGTCCCGGATGTTGTCGACCAGATTCATCATCATTTGGTCAAGCGTGATTTCGTCGCCGCCCGTCTCCGCAATAACGCCTGTGCAGACAGAGAGTCCGCCGCCGCCTCCGGTCGCGAACATGCTGTTGACGACTGCGCCGATGGCCGCTGGCAGCGCCATCAGGCAGGCGCCGCCGACAATGTGCATGATACCGACGTTGAGCGCCGTTTGAGGGCTATCCACGCGCTTGACGAGGAAGAACAGGCCTCGACCGATCGCCAGCGCGCCGAGTATATAGGCTAAACCATTGCATAAATTCGCGAGGGGCGAGACGTTTTCCGCAGCGTTGCACATGACTTCGCCCAGCGTCTGGGCGCGCGCGAATTCAGGTATGAGCGCGAGAATAACGATGATTCCTGCGACCAGACACAGCAGAGTCATGGGGCTCATGGGGTGGGATGCAGGTTTCGTATTCAGTGGCATATTCGATCCGCTCTTCCACAATCGTTTGTTGCTTCAATGTTATCCTTGAGTTTGACTCAAATCCATTTCATCGCTCAATATTGCAGCACATACCTTAACAATAACTCAAATATTTGTTGTTATGAAGTCATGAATCTTCGTTAACCATGTCGGCCTGTTTTATAAAGGATTCCGGTGTTTTTTGGTCGCTCGTCACATTAATCCTACACATTCATGCGTTGTTTCAGGACAAGATCCGTCATGACTGCAATCGCCGCGAGGGCGAACTGCCAAGGGCTGGACACGGGATGCGGCAAGCCAGTGTTTTTAGCGACCTCTCTTGATAACGTTGGATTGCTTTGTCGCCTGAAAAAGGCTCCTCGCGATGGCAGCCCTTTCTTCAGCTTTTCCCACAATTTTGAGGGGACATTTTGGCTTTGCTGCGGCATTCACGTTATTATTTCACGATGCCTTGTGTGCCTTCCACAATCCAAGAATCGCCGTCCTGACGGATGGCCGTGATGCGACCGATGCCTGAAAGCGCGTCTCCGATGCGCACGGGCTGAATAGCGCGCGAATCCTTAGCTTTACTTACCCATGCTTCGTCTGGTCCCGCTGCTCGGAGCACCCAGATCTGTCCGCTCGCGTCAGGCTTTTTGGCTACGGTACGAGTGGACTTCTGCGTGGAATCTGTTCGTTTCTTTTTCACAGATGATGGCGGGGGCTGTTTTTTTTGCGTCTCGAAAGAATCCTCGTCGTTTGAAGGAAGTGACAGCGACAATTGGTTGTTTGCGGCTTTTGAGGAAGCGGATGTTTCGTCTTGCAACTCTTGCAAACGCGCGTTGGCTTGTGCCAGTTGTTGTTGGGCGTTCTTAAGTTCTTTCTGTAAGTTTTCGATTTGCGATGTCAACGATGTTAGGTTGGCGTTGCTGGATGGCGAAGACTCCGCAGCGACTGGTTGGGGGGATGTCGCAGAGGATATGTCTGGCGGCGTCGCGATAGGCGATGAGGCTTTTGCCGTTGCGTCTGTCTGCGGCGCGGCTGTTGCCGGTTGTTCGCGGTCAGGCAAAAGGAGCGCGCTTTTTGCCGTGTCGTAGGTTTCAAAGTTGGCCATTTCATTCTGGGACGGCTTTTTGGCCGGGACGGTTGCGTTGAGTTCCGCTGAAGTTTCAGCCGAAGACGGTGGCGCGGTTGTTGGGACGAGGCCATTGCTTTCCGGTAATGCAACGCCTTTTTGCTCCATGGCGTTTATTGAGGATGAAGGTTGAGCGGAGGGGCCCTGTGTCGCAACGGAAATAGGGGTTAAGGACGATGTGGGCGCGACTGCGGCGTTTGATTGCGTTTCCGGCGGGGCAGGGAGTTGCCCGGTGGCAGCAGGTTTTTGTTGTAGCAGGGCTATGGAAGACGTTGGCGGGGGGCTGCCGAATTGCAGGTAAAGCAAAGCGCCTATGAAAATGATACCCCCGACCACTGTTGCTGCGGGCATCCATTTCATCGGCGATTTTGTCGTGTTTTTTGCGCTTGTAGAATCAGGCGTATCAGCATCCATCGCTTCTTCGGAAGCTTCCGTCACATGCGCCATGCCTTCGGCCGCCGGATCGCTAAAATCGTCGACAGGGGCTTCATGGCCTTGCCATGATTGATTGTCGTCCTGCAGGGACGAGTCGATCATCGTTGCATCTGGAAAATCGTCGTTATCGGTGGGGCCTTGGCCATTTGAGGGCTTCATAAAGCACTCCTGAGGTGCGTTGGACTGTCGTGGTTTTTGTACGAGGTCTATTGTAGGGGAGAAACTTAAGGACTGCATATGAATTTTAACGGCGGCGTTGACTTTTCTGGTTTCCGCACGTCAACAATCATGGTCCTTTACCGTCTTGTTTCCTGAATCGCTGGCGGCTCTTCTTGCGTGATTTTAGGAAGACCGGGCGCGCTCTGTCAACGGGCTGTTCGCCGCTCACTGCATGGAGCCGGAATATCCTCCCCCCATGTAGGACGTGGCTGGGTACCCGACATTTGATCCGGGCGAGTTCGTATAGATTTGCATGTTTCTGTTACCGTATCCGGTCGGGCTGCGCATCGTATTGTTGTATGCGCCTTGATTATACATGGCGTTTGCCGCTCCGCCGTACCCTGCCGCGCCAGCAGGGTACATGGGGCTGTTCTGCGTAGCGTCGAGCGTTCTGGCTGCATTCGTTCCAGCGATTCCATCCTGCGCCTGTTTTTCCATCGTTTCGCCGCCATCTTCGTAGACGGAAGAGACAAAGAAGAAGCCCAGCGGCGTGCCTGCGGCTACGCGGACCAGCGGGCGTATCTGATTGGCCTGATTCTGGAAGAACTGGCCGGCTGTTTGCACAGCTGTTCCCAAGCCTTGGAAAAGTCCCTGACGTACGCTTTTGCCTGATTGCTGAACTACGGTTGAGTTCTCGGTTTGAGAGATTGTCGTGTCGCTTTCTCCTAGCGCCGATGCGAATCCTTGCAGAAATCCGGCGGCGGCAGGCAGAATGACTCGCGTGAAGTAACGCTGATCAACCTCTGTCGCCATGCCGCCCAGCGTTGTATCCGGGTCGAGCGCTATCGCGTCAATTTTGTAGTCCTTGCCTTTGCGTGTCGCAAGTTTGAACTGGAGCACCAGATAATCGGAATTGCCGTTGGCGACCTGAAATTGACCAACCGCGCGCGCTCCGGAAAGCGGGCCGGACACAATCTGGGCCAGAATTGGCCCGGGGACGTCGGAGTTGGCTTCCACAAGCATTTGCGCATAGTTGACGGTGCCCGCAGGTATGAGGGCCTTTCTTCGCGCACGCGCCGCCGATGTCGCGGCTGGTTCCCCACCTTTTGGTTCCGCCGCTTTTTCTTCTTTCAAAAAGGCGACCTGTTTGATGCCTTGTGGCGTCCAACTTTCCATGACCTGCTTTAACTGGGCCTGCATGGCTTGCGCCAGCGTGTTGTCGAAGGGTTCCTGTTGCTGGGGCTGTTGGGCCTGTTGAGGTTGTTTGGCTTCTTTCAAGCGTTCAATTTCAGCACGCAGTTCGTTCAGCGGATCGTTCTTGGCGATGGTGGCAAGCACGTCGGTTTCCGTGTTGGCCCCAATGGGTGTCGGCAAAGCGCTGCTCCCTGATTTCATGGCTTCTTCAGAGCGTTGCTTGTTGGCAAGTTCCGTTTGTTGCCTGAGGTAGGGGGTTGCTTTGCCTCCCGGAGCTTCCGCAATGTCTGGGGGCGACAGCAGGCTTGTCGGGGAATCTGGCGGTCCACTTGAGAAGAAGCTAGCGCTTGCGGCTACGGCAGCTCCTACCACGATCATCAATACTACGAGCTTGAAAAGCGGTTTGGTTCGCCAAGCTTCCTTAAGATTGTCCTTGAAGGTTTCCGCGCGTGTTTTCGGCGGGGCAAGGCCTTGCTCCAGATCTTCTTGTTGTTCAAAATCGTCCAGGTTGTTCGTCATTGTTCGCCATCCCGTGATAGCCGCGCGCGCACGACGGCGCCATTATCTGACATTAATAAGACAGGCGCGTCACCAATTTCATAGACGGTCATGCCGTCTGCGGATGAAGCGCTTGCATTCCAAGCTGGTGAGAGCAGCGCTATGGGCGTCCGCACATAAACTTTTTCGTTGTAGCTCCATGCCAGCGTGCGTCCGTCAAGGCCGCCAACTTTGACGCGTTTCGCATCCTTGGGCGGGGCATTGTCGAGAAACAACATGATGAGTTCATCGCCAGCCTGAATTCCCGGGCGGTTGACCAAGGGAATTTTAGCCCCAGGACCATATTTGGGCACACGTGCGTCATAGCGTAAATCGACCCGTTGAGAGCCGGATGCTAGGCGGAATATCACTGGCGTCGGAAGATCTTTTAGTATGACCGACAAATTTCCAGAGGCAATGCGCGTCAGGGGCATAATGCGGATGACGTGAGACCCTGATTGCGTTGGCGTGACTTCAAAGTTGCCACCGACGCCTACGTCGAGGATTGGCCATGGCTGGCCGGTCGCGTCGACCATATTGATTGTCGTTATGTAGCCTGAGGATAGATCGACTTGCGGCGGGTCTGCGCCGGGGTCGAGCGAGAGCGTGACAACGCGGACACGGCCTTTGGGCTGTCCATTTGACGGAGGCGCTGCAGCTTCCTGAGTTTTCTCAAGTTTGTTCATGAAGCTACGAATCTGGTCGGGAGACAGTGGCAATAGCCCGGAAGCCGCACGGTCGTACGATTTACGATTATGGTCTTGTTCGCGTTTGGACTGCTCGGCTTCGACACGCGCTTGCGCTTGCATGGCGGCTTGTTCGGCTTGCGTCGCCAGTTGAGCGGCGTCGGTCGTGAGGCTTGAGGCGCCGTTATTCAGCGGCGAGGTTGTTGCCGATGTTGCATCAGAAGCTGGGCCAAAGGCAGGCTGTGGCGCGGGAGACGACATTTCAATGCCGTTTGCCGTGGCGTTGGGCCTTTGCGCGGAATCCGGTTTTGCTAGATCGGAAGACGTATCGAGCGTTCCTGACGGTAGGGCCGACTGGAATGATGGCGCGCCGGGCGGAGGCGCTATGCGGTCCTGCGATTGGGCTTGCGTCGGATCTGCTCCCTGATTTGCAGGCGCTGCGTTGGATTTCTTTGTGGATTCCTGCAGTATCTTTTCGATTGCCGATAAGGCAGGGTCCGAATCGCGCGCGCCAGCCGTCGTGGCGGCGTGTGCGGACCACGACACCAATATGGCTACGGTTGCCATACAAGCTGCGCGTAAGATTGCGCTTCTGTGAAATGCAGATTTGCGGTTACTCACTGAAATGGCCTCTTAAATACTTCCACACTGCGTGCCACCATAGCCGTTCGCCGCGCCAAAGTTAAGAGTAAGTTTAGTGGCATAGGAGGGAAACCAAGCGCGCAGCTTTAAGAGCCTTTTTACCAAGCCGTATCCAGACTTTGTAAACAGGCTCTAAGTTGGTTTTTGGGGGTGGTGGTTAATGTTGGTTAAGATCATGAGCCGGCCATTATTACCCTTTTGTTTGCCTCCAGGAGTTGATGGCTATGCCAGATGCGTTGTGTTCATGGGGGACCCTGACGATCGTCATGCCTACGATGGCGCGGGCCGAGCTGGTTACGTTGTTATTGGTCGCGAACGTGATGATGACCGGGGCCTGCACGTGCCATTCATAGATATTCTCCTTGTTTTCGCCTTGCGAAACTATCACTGGGGTGTCGGCTGGCGCGGTGGTGACAACTAATTGGCGCTGCTGGAACTGTTCTCCTACCTGCTTTTCTATAAACTCTTTTACGAAGCCAGCCCAACCGGGGTCTGTGAAGCGGGGTTTTTGCTGTTTGAGCTTTGTTTCGAAGTCTCCGAAACCAAAGGTCATAATTTCCGCCACGCTTGTTGCCGCCCATGACAGAATCGCCCGGTTTGTCAGATTGGGTATGTTCAGCGCGATCATGGCGTTTCGGTGCGCCTCCTCCAATGGCTGATTTTCCGTTCTGGCGTAATAACGATATAGCGGCGCGCCGAAGGGCAACGCTAATACTAGCAATAAGCTAAGCCCAGCAATCATCAGCGCTTCGCCCTGAATGATCGTGTATAGGCGGCTGATACGGGCGTTTTCTTTTTCCTCGTCCGGTACCGTGTCCAACAATATGGGGTCAATTTTGATCAGTCCTCCGCGCAGGATAGATCGCCATATTTTCTTGTCTAATTGTTTTGAGGCCTGCTTGGTGAACCACGAACCTGAAGGGGGGCTAAACGGATCAATGTCTTCTTCTGTTTCCGGTTCTTCATTGGTTGATGTCGTATCTTTCTGAGCCGCTTTTGTTTTTTTGGCATATGGCAATGTCAGGAAGCCTTTTCTTGATGCGAGCAACTCGTCTTCCCGTAACGGCGCGGGAGGATCTATCCAGCCATCGTCATCCGTCGGGGGAGGGGGCTTGCTCATCGCGTAGCGCCTGTCCCTGTCAGCGTGACCCACTGTTTGATGCTTATGCCTTCCGGATTTTGAAGCGTAGAAACACGTTCTATGCGCAGAATCAATGTTGCCCGCATGGCTTGCGGCGTTTGGTTGCCTTCATAGCTGATCGTGATCGGAAACCTCAGATCCCAAGTATATACGCCATTCATGTTGCCTTTGTTGGCAATTTCCGGCGCGGCGTTGACCTTCAGGTTTACGATCAATTTGTACTGTTGCAAGGAGTCGAGGATGCTTGATTCCTTTAATGCGCGGTTGAAGCTTTCCCAACCCTCCGCCGTGAAGTAGTTGTCGTGCGCATGTTGCAGCGTCGTGCGGTAGTTTACGTAGTCGAACAGCATGGTGTTTTTCGCTGCTCCAGCTGCCCAGGCCACGACATCGGCATCTGATCGGTATGGCTCGTTTAGCGGGATGATCGGGATAATACGACCGTCGGACGTGGTCGCAAAATAAACCTGCTTGGTATGGGCCATCATGAAGACAGTTATGATGCCCACAATCAGGAGCACAATTACGACGAGTTGGATCGCGCTGAGCCGTAGCAGAAGGCGGTAACCGTCGCGGTAATAGGCGTTACGGTTCAGGACCGTGGCGATAGCGTCTTTGACAGCCATGGAGTCTCTCTATCAGGGTATTGCTCGTGTTCGTTAGAGCGTTGAGTACTGGATGTCCGGCAGCGCGCTTGCGGAGGCGTATTCTGATGAGTTTCTGCAGGAAGGGCAAATCCGGTTGTGACGGCCTGCGGACTGGAAGCGGCTGAGACACATCAGACAGATACGCTCGGAATATTTAGTGGCGTGTTCTGTCTCGCTGTGTATGCCTGTCGCAGATTCGGCGCGCGCGCGCGCCGCTGCGCGCGCGGAAGCAGAGCCTTGGCTCTCGGAAGATTTTTGCTGTCCGGGCTTGCGACCGGGGGCGGAGCGACGGGGAAGTCCTAAGCGGGCCGCGCGGGTCATGATGGCTGGGATTGATCGGCCCAAGGCGTCTGAAATCTCCTGTGGCGCACATTTGCGCATCCACATGACGCGCAGCGTTTCATCCTGCTCGTGCCAGTTTGGTCCGGACAACGCGTTTGATGGCGCAGACGAGGGGATGTCCGTTGGGGGTGTTTCATGTGGCGGCATTGTTCCGCCTTCTTCCGTCAGGTAATCGGATGTATTCACGCCAGACAATCCTGCCTTGCCTTATTATTCATGGTGTGAGACATGCCCTGAAAGGCATGTTCTTCTTCGGTTACATGCCTGCGATTTCGATGAGGGGGCTTGAATAGTCATCTTTTCCCATCGGTTGTCGGTCCGACCTTCTTGGTAGATCCAATCCCTCGTTCATAAAGCTTCCCGACTGTCTGAACAAGGAGAAAAGTGATGGCTTTCAATCTTGACCGGAAACAGGGCATTAACTTTTATTTATTTGTTGTCTGCGCGTTTCATAAAGGGCGATGGCTGCGGCGTTCGAGACGTTGAGGCTGCCGATGGGGCCTTGCGTGGGGAGGTGCGCCAGAAAGTCGCATTTTTGCTTGGTGAGGTGCCGCAGTCCGTCTCCTTCCGCGCCGAGCACGAGCGCGATTTTGCCTTTCAGGTCGAGATCTTGAAGTTTTTTCTCGCCTTCTTCCGCAAGGCCTACGATCCAGAATCCCTCTTCGCGCAAGGCGTCGAGCGCGCGCGCGATGTTGACGACGTGAATTTGGGGGATATGTTCGAGCGCTCCGGAGGCTGATTTGGCCAGTACGCCCGTTGCCGATGGCGCGTTGCGTTCGGTCATGACGATGGCATCGGCACCAAGGGCAGCGGCGGAGCGTAGAATGGCTCCGGCATTATGGGGGTCCGTGACGTGATCGAGCACGAGCACGAGCGTGGCGGGAGGTTCGCGTTGCAAGATGTCATGCAGGGCGGTGTCGGGTAGGGGGCTGGTTTCGAGCAACAAGCCTTGGTGGACGCTGCCTTGCGGCGTCAGGCGGTCGATTTCGCGCGGTTCACAGATTTTTGGCGCGGGGCGCTTTAAGAGCGCGTCTTGCGCTTCGGCGGCGGCGGGGGCGAGGTTGTCCCATCCTGCCTTGCTGGCCCAAAGGCGATGGCATTTGCGGCGCGGGTTGAGCCATGCGGCGCTTACGGCGTGCTGGCCCCAGATCAGTACAGTCCCGGAGCCGGGGCGAGATTCAGCTTTGTCCTGCGGCGGCGGAGGAGGAGGGCTGGATGTCGGCTTGCCCTGCGGCTTTGCGTGTTGCGGGGCGTGTCGGCGTTTGTTGCGCGGGTTTGTGTGCGTGTTTTTCATTCCTTTTCATAGCCTGTGCTTGCCTTTTCGACAAGCATTGACAACATGGGGGTAATTCCGATACCAAGCCTTGCCTGTGATATCAGGGAGGGGTGGCCGAGTGGTTAATGGCAGCAGACTGTAAATCTGCCCACGCGAGTGTACGTAGGTTCGAATCCTACCCCCTCCACCACCCTACGCGCGCTAGCGTGGAGGGTGACCTCCCGAAGCACCGCAGGTGCGTAGGGAGACGGCAGGACATAGAACACTCGTGCTTCGGGTGGCAGGCCACTCTGTGCTCGTCAAGCAAAAAATGTAGTGGATACCCCAAAGAGTGGGGCATTGGGGCGAGTAGATCATAGCGAGGCCTCTTAAGGTGGCCACAAAGAACAATGCTCCGTAATCTGTAATTCTCAAAGTTTCGGAGGCCATAAGCCCGGCGTTGAATGAGGTTGCCGCTTATGCGCAACGCTTTCATCGACACGATGGTTATTGCATGGGCAGGCGCGGCAGGGGTGGCGCATGAGGGCGCCGCGATGTGCAACGCATCAAAGATGCCTGTCGCGATTTTGAGGACTGCTGGTTTTTTTCGGTGTGGCGTTTTATTTACTGTTAAACCCCAGCGATTCTATGGAGTCTGATGGGCCGCTTCCTTTATTCCAGCCACGGGTTGCGGCTGGCCTTTGAGGCGGCAACTGTGCTGGCCTTTGGGTTAGCTGCGCAGATTGCCATTCCACTGCTTGTGGTTGATTATAGGTCGGCGTTTCGGCGCGTGGCGGAGCGTTTTTGGGGAAAACATGGGCATCGCATTCGCTACATGCAAATTTTATATCGTATTTACGATCAAATTCTTCCCAAGAGGTATTGTTTCGCCCATCTTGCTGAAGGGTTTGCCATGATTCGTACTTAACCTTGTATTTCAAATAGGGATTCGACGAGTCATCGCGCCCATTATCTTCTAGATAACCAGCTTGCTGGTCGCTACCATTGAGCTGTTGCGATTCCTGCGGTTGGCTGGCTTGGAGTTGCTCTTGCGGGGCTGGCACATTGAGGGACAATGCCTTGCTTGATACATAGCCCGTTTTCCCATTCGCAAGGATTATCGGCGTCCATTTTTGTGTTGAGTACTGCCCTAATTGCTCTTTTGTTCCTTGAACCAATACACTGCTTCCGTATTCTAATGCTGATACCAATTTTGTTGGCTTGTCTTTTGGGCTAATCTTTGCCCACACCTGAACCTTATCTGCGGTCGTATACATATATTGCGTTGTGAGCTGGGGGGTAGAGGGCTTTTCAATCGGTGTCGTTGATGCAGTGTTTTGTACGGCCTGTTGTTGGGGGGGGCGTTGGGGTTTTTGGTTTATCGTCCTTACTACAGACAACAATTGCGGCGATTATAAATAATGCAAAAATAGATTTTCTACAGAATCACTAGAATCACTGTCCTTACTGCTTGAGCCGCTGTGCCCGCCACTTGGGTCGCTGTATCCACTACTTTTTTTGTTTTTGTTTGTATATTCGTCTAGTGCTTGTTCGTGTACAAGTCTATCCACGTGGGATAGACACGCCTTGTCATGATATCCTAGATCAATTCCATACGAACCCAATTCTTCTAATTTTTGTTGTCGTAAAAGGTCTTCCGTGAAAGACATAGCTATCTCCGTTAATTGTAATACTCAATAATATTGTAGCAAGCCGCACCTAGGGGGCTGAAGTTATGATGGGGTGGGGGATTTTTTTGGGGTTTTTGCCAAAGTTATCCGGCTTTGTTGATGCGCTTTGGGAGGGGGGGGGAACCCCTCATCTTTCTTTCCGAGCACTTTGAAGCGAGAAAAAGTCTGGCCCGCCGGGTTTGTGTAAGATACTTGCGCTAGATTGGCGAGTAAGTCGTTGACATGGGTGTCTTCCGGGGAGAATTTTTTGGGTTCTAGCTTTTGTGTCAGAATGTCCCCGGTTTTTGGGGCTCTCGCAATATCTTGCGCGGATTTGGAGGGGGCTGCGAGAGCAGCGGGCGCAGCTGCGGCTGACGACTGTGCAGGGGCATTAGCAGCAGAGGGGGGGTGTGGTTGCGCGGTGTTAGCGTTGCCTGTGCCAGCAGTGGCAGGGGGGGGAGTAGGCTGCGCAGTAGGTCGTTGCGGTTTTTGGGCTGGCTGTTTGGCTTTAAAATTGTAGTATCTGGGGCGATGTGATCCTCCCGCGCCAGCAGCAGGGGGGGCGGTGTATGTGCCCGTTGGAGGTTGTTGGTTAAAGGTTGCTTTGGCGGCGGCAAGACCACTTATCGCGTTTATGAGGTCCTGATGTCGTGCTGTTGCTATGGCTTCAGCGATTTTTTCTCTGCGCCTCTGCAAGCGCATTTTTCTGCGCGTCGCGATAATCTCCTTTTTTCTTTGTTCGTATTCTTTTGTTTTTGCTATCCTTTTTTCGCGGATTTGCTTACGTATCGCTTTGCGTTTTACGCTGAGCGATTTTAGTCTTTCTTTACGTTCTTTGGCTTTGTCTTTTTCATTTTTAAGGTGCTTTTGATACCTTTCAATCCCGTCGAAAAGAGGGTTTAGAATCGCTTGATTAAAGAAACTTACGATTATTTCATGCGGTTCCGCCATCTGTCGCTCCCGTAGTCTGTTCTTTGTGTTTTGGTGGTCCTGATTTTTCTAATTTCGAGGAAAGTCTGTCATATATACTTGGTTTTGTCAATTCTTGTTTTGTTTTCAAGGGGTTAGCCGGGATTTGGCGGCTTCTAACGTCTTGATATCAAAACATTTTTGGTCATTTCTAAGTCCTGCGGGGGAATATGAGGAGAATCTTTGTGGAAAGCGTCCTCATCGCAAGGAGTCTTAAGGCGACGTGGCCATGCAGAACCTTTAAGCGTTATCCCCCTCGTGGCTCTGGATCGCTTCGCCCCAAGAGGGGCTCGCGATGACGTCAACTCTAGGGTTACGATGCGCGGGAGATCAGCGCGTTGAGCTGGGTTTGGACTTTATTCAGCTCGGTTTCGATCTGCGTCAGCATGGCGACTTTTTCTTCGGAGTCGGCGCGGTAGTTATCCTGCGCTTTGCGGCAGAGGTCGCCCAGAGGGTTGGCTCCCAGATTCAGGCTTATGCCTTTCATCGCGTGCGCGTGGCGACGCCAGAGGGGGGCGTCGTCTTTTTGTTGCGCTTCTTTTAGCCCTGCGAGTCCTTCGTCTGCGGAAGACAGGAAACTTTTGAATAATTGTGTTTCCAGAGCGCAGTCTCCGCCGGAGATTTCGCGGAGGTTTTTCAGGTCAATGGCGGGCTGATCATTAAGGGAGGGTTCCACGCCATGTTCCTTTCGATTGCGAGCGCGTGTTGCTGATATAGCGTTCTATGCAGTCTATGATTTGCTTGCGGCTGAAGGGTTTGGCGATGAAGGCGTCGACGTTGTTTTGTCGCGCGACTTCCTGTTCTTCTTCATAGTTGTTGGCGGTGACGATGATCACTTGCGCGTTGGGGTCGAGCTCCTTAATCGCGCGAGCGAGCGTGTGGCCGCTTCCATCCAGAAGTCCAAGGTCGATGAAGACGATGTCGTGCGATCGTTTCAAAAAGAGTTTCCAGGCGTCCTGCATTTCCTCGACCGCTTCGATGACTGGCGATTCGTTATTGTTGTTGATGCGGACACCGCGCAGAATTTCGCACAGCAGTTTTTGCGAGAAAAGCTGGTCTTCGACGACCAACATGTGCAGATGCTTGCGGTAGGGTTTTTGGCGAGAACCTTCCTTGTAGATTCGCACCTGTTCCTGTGTGGCTTTCAGCGTTGACGAGGGGTCTGTATCCGTTTGCGATTCGTCCGGGTCTTCTTCGCCGATAGCGATTTGTTCCTTGGGGAGGTCGGTTTCAGTGCCATCACTCGGTATACGGGCCGCTTCTTGTTGGATGGAATTACGCAAAGCTGTTCCGGTGGTTGCCAAATCCACATATACGAGGACGGCGCTTGGTTCTACTGTTAAACCTTGGCGCAACAAGTTCGCGCTGACCGTGGCGCGCAGATTTCGAAAGACGGCATCGCGTTTGCCTTGCCATGCCAAATAGATATTTCGCTCGGAAGCGAAGAAGACGTCCGCTATGTCCGCTGTGTGCAGGATCTGGCGTATCGCGACCATGAAGGCCTCGTTTGTAATCGGGCGCAGATATTCCCTTTTGATTAAAACCAGATGGCGTGTGTCTTGTTCCTGAAGCACCCTGTCGATCAAGGCCAACAAAGGCGTGAAGGAAGTGTGTTCTGAAATGATCTGGCCCATGACCTCAACCCATTGCATTCGGGCGCTTTGAGATTGATGCACTCGCGCTCGTTTATGTTGTCGTAGTATTGCTCAAGGGGATTTCAATTTTATTAATCATAACAGCAATGCGTGGGGATTCATACAATCGTATTCATCATTACATATAATTTTATGATCTGTGACGGTCTGTCACGCGGCGCATCAAGGTTACTGTTTCTTAGTAAAGACGAACTTACAACAACTTACCCAGTCTTTAATCCTTGCGCCCCTACTCTGATGAGGCTCGCTTGTTATGGCCTGTTTGTTGATCAGCGTTCCCCTATTTGCTTGCCGGAGGCGTTTGCCTTGATGTCATTTGTGCATTCTTTTTTTCATTCCGGTCTTGTGGCTTGCCGGGGCGATTTTGGCCTCGATGTCTTGTCGTATCTGGTTACTTATCTTGGATGTTATACTGGCGTTTCGGTGGAGGCGCTGTTGCATGGAGCGCCGTTGTCGCGTCGCGCTCGCGACTTGGTTCATTTAGCTGCGGCTTTCGCTTTTGGCACTGCGGTTTGGGGCCTGCATGTCATGGGCATGGTTGCCTGCGGCGTTGAGACAGCTTTCAATCCCGCCATGACATTTTTGTCCATGAGCGTGGCGCTTGGTTGTTTCTATATCGTCATCCAGACCCAAATATCCATCAAATCCGTTTGGAGCCGCATTTTGTGCGGCGCGTTGTTCGCGACGTTAGGGGTGCTCGGCACGCATGTCGTTGGCTTTTATTCGATGCGAATGGCCCAGCCTGCGCAATTTGACTGGGAACACTTGGCCGTTACGGCAGGCGCTGTTTTTGGCGTTTCCATCGTGTGCATGGCGTTGTTTTCCGCGTCTTGCAGGATTTCATCACGGTTGCGGTGGAAATTCGGCGTGTTTGACTCTTGGCATGCGCTGTGCGCCGTCTTTTGGGGAGGCGCTGTGGTCGTTTCTCATCATCTTGGTTTGGGGTCGTTTAGTTTTTCCTTGTTTTCGCAATCTTCCGGGATAGAGGGATATCATTATGGGATGTTGGTCGTTGTCGTTGCCGTTGTCTCGGTGGCTATATATGTCATCGCCTCGTCGATCGCGCATTATGCGCAACGGCGCGATTCTTTGCAGGTGGCATCGGGGCGCGCTTTCCCGGTTCGCATGTTGCTTGCCGCATTGTTTATGATTCTGATCACGGCTCTGTGGAACGTCGGCATTGGCTTGTATATTAATTTTTCGCTTGAGCATGATGTCAAAAGAATATCCGAAGTCAGTTCGTTATCGCTTAAACTTGATTTTTACGGCGATGCAAGACGTCATGCTTTGGGACTTTATTTGGCGGACGCGAAGCCGGAGGGCCGGAGCGAGTATCAGGAGAGCGATGCCAAACATGCGCGCGCGGAAGCCCGGCTTGTCGCGGTTGCCGCAGACGCTGGATTCCGGGAGCTTGTCGCCCTGCTTGACGCCACCAATGACCGGATTCGAGGTATTGACGCGGAGGCTTTTGCGCTTGCGGATGCCGGAAACATAGAACTTGCGCAAAGACATTTGGATAAGAGCGAATATATCGCTCTGCTTAAGACCTATGAGAGTAATAATGTGCGTTTATCCGAGATCGCGAATCTCAGGGCTGCTGAAATTTTTCGCGAGCTTAACAGTAATGTATTGAATAATTTATATATTTCGTTGTTTGTTTTAATTTTGTTGCCTTTGGCATGGCACATGATGTTCAGGGCTGTGCATGCTTGGACGACAGAGATGGCCAGAACGAGGGCAAGTCTTACGGAACGGGAAGCCAGCCTCCAGCATTATGTCGATGAAGTGGAGCGTACGCGCGTGGAAGCTTGGCAGGCGCGCGAAATGGCTGTGCGCGCCAATGCGGCCAAGAGCGACTTTCTGGCTAATATGAGCCATGAAATTCGTTCGCCGATGAACGGGATTATGGGCATGGCGCGTTTGTTGATCGACAGCGACCTTGCTCCGGAGCAAAGGAGCTGGTGCGATATTATTCTGCATTCAGGCGAGACATTGCTCGGACTTATCAATTCCATTCTCGATCTGTCGAAGATCGAGGCGGGGCAAATGAAGCTGGAGGCCGCTCCGTTTGACATGCGTAGCGTTTTCTCAGAAATCATTGATTTAATGAGCTTGAGGGTACAGGAAAAGAATCTCGATCTTGCCGTAAAAATTGATCCTGATTTGCCTGGTCTCTATGTCGGAGACGCGGTGCGCATTCGGCAGATTGTGCTGAATTTGTTTAGCAATTCCATTAAGTTTACTTCCAATGGATATATTTTGGTTTCACTTTCCGGAACCAAGGACACGGTGGCTGGAACTGCGCTCTTAACGATCAGCGTGGAGGATACAGGGATCGGGATTCCGGAGGACAAGCTTGAATATATTTTTGAAAAATTTTCTCAGGCCGAAGAGTCTACGACCCGGCGCTTCGGTGGAACCGGGCTGGGGTTGGCAATCTGTCGCAGGCTCGTCGAGTTAATGGGGGGGAAACTTCGCGTTCAAAGCGTGGTTGGTCGAGGCACCACATTTTCGTTTACCGTCACGCTTCCTTTCGTTCCTGACGTTGATTCCGGAAAACTGCCAATTTGTGATTTGCGCGAGCAACGCATTCTTTTGCTTTCGGACAGCGCTTTGAGAAGTGGCATTGCGCTGCAGTACATGGAGAATCTTGGCGTATTGTGCAAGGTCTGCACCTCGCCCGTCGAGATGGAAATTCATTTGCGCGAGGCTTTGGCGCTTGGCCGTCATTACCATTACATCTATATTGATCATAACGACGATACCCATAAAATCATGGGGTTTATTGCTCACATACGCACTTTTCCAGAGTTCCGCGAGGTTGGCTTTATCGTCTCGGCATATGTTGGCTCCACATTCTATGCGCGCGCGCATAATAGCCCTCATATCGCAGCGTTACTTTCACGTCCGGTGTTTCCGGAACTCATAGAGCATGCGCTGCGGATTCTTGTCGATGCTCGTGCCAACAAGCGCTCCGTTCCCATGGTGACGCATGAGACTATTCAGAACTTGTTGCAGGGTGGCGTTGGCCAACCGATTCAACAAATGACTTTTCCGGGCATGCGCGTGCTGGTGGTGGACGATATGCCGGTCAATCAGATTCTTATGATCAAGATTTTAGGCGATCAAGGATGCGTCTGCGATACGGCCTTGAACGGCGCTGACGCAGTGGCCAAAGTAAGAAAACAGGATTACGCCATGATTTTTATGGACATCAATATGCCGGAGATGGATGGTTACGAGGCTTCGCGACTTATCAGACGCTTGGAAATCGGTACCGACAAACACGTGCCGATCGTGGCCTTGACTGCGGACGCCATGACGGGGGACCGGGAAAAATGCTTGTCGGCTGGCATGGACGATTACATCAATAAGCCGTTTAAGCCTGAGCAGATTTCGGAGCGGCTTAAGACGTGGGGAAAGTCCGGGTGATTTTTTCGGGAGCTATTTGATGGCGATCATGCGCTCAACCGCTTGACGCGCACGGGGCGCTATGTCGGCAGAGATTTCGACCTGATGCGTCATGGTTTCGAGCGCTTGCCGGATGTTGGCAAGCGTGATGCGCTTCATGTGTGGACATAATTGGCAGGGGCGCACGAACTGCGTGCCGGGTGTGCTGGCCGCGACGTTGTCGCTCATCGAGCATTCGGTCAGTAGGACGACGCTTGGAGGTTTGTGTTGTTCGACCCAGTTGATCATGTTGGCGGTCGATCCGGCATAGTCGCAGATCTGGATGACTTCAGGCGGACATTCGGGATGCGCGAGGATGACGATGCCGGGGTGTTGGGCGCGGTATTGCGCGATGTCGTCGGCGGAAAAGCGCTCATGCACTTCGCAGCGGCCTTTCCATGCGATGACCTTGACTGGGGTTTCCTTCGCCACGTTTTGCGCAAGATACTCGTCGGGGAGCAGGATGACTTGCGGAACGCTCAGAGACTCGACGATCTTTTTCGCGTTGCCAGATGTGCAGCAGATGTCGGATTCGGCTTTGACCGCCGCCGAAGTGTTGACATAGGTGACTATGGGGATACCGGGATACTGTCTGCGCAGAAGGCGGACATCGCTGGCCGTGATCGATTCCGCCAAGGAGCATCCGGCCTTCATGTCCGGAATCAGCACCGTTCGCGAAGGATTTAGAAGTTTGGCCGTTTCCGCCATAAAATGCACGCCCGCCATCACAATGACTTCGGCGCTGGTTCGCGCGGCTTCGCGGGCGAGCGCGAGGGAGTCTCCGCAAATGTCGGCGACTCCGTGGAAAATTTCCGGCGTTTGGTAATTATGCGCAAGGATGATTGCGTTGCGTTCTTTTTTCAGGCGCAGGATGGCATCGATGTCTTCCGCGAATGCAGCCCATTCCATCGGCGGGATCACGCTTTTGACCCGCTCGTAAATCGGCGCCACGTGGCGCAGCGCAAGTTCGGTTGCTTCGGGAAGGCGATCCATACGCGATCCTTATGACTCTTATCCCAGCGCTTCGGCAATGCTTTTGAACAGAACCGCGCCGTCGGCGCTGCCATGTAAAGGCTCTACGGCGTCTTCGGGGTGCGGCATCATGCCCAGCACGTTGCGGTTTTTGTTGTAGATTCCGGCAATGTCGTTGAGGGAGCCGTTAGGATTTTCGCGGTAACGGAAGGCGACCTGTTCGTTGTCTTCGATTTTCTTGATCGTATCCGTGTCGGCAAAATAGTTGCCATCTCCATGCGCAATGATGGCGCGAATTCCCTGTTCCGGCTTACACAGGCGCGTAAAATCGCTGTCGGCATTGGCGACTTTGAGCGCGACTGGTTTGCAGATGAATTTCAGGCCCGCGTTGCGCAGGAGGACTCCGGGGAGAAGATGGGCTTCGCACAGAATTTGAAAACCGTTGCATATGCCCCAGACCCGGACGCCCTTTTTGGCTCGCTCGGCGACTTCGCGCATGATTGGGGCGTGGGCCGCCATCGCGCCGGTTCGCAAGTAATCGCCATGCGAGAACCCGCCCGGTAGAATGATCAAATCGACTTTGGGAAAATCGCGATCGGCGTGCCATACGAGGCGCGGCTTAACGCCGACGACGCGCTCTAGCGCCATGGCGGCGTCGCGCTCTCGGTTCGTGCCGGGGAAGACGATGATGGCTGCCTGCATGGCGATGAAAATCCTTGTGTTGGCCAATAATTTCCGGCGTAATCTAGCGGTAAAATCTTTTCTTGTCACCAACGACCTCTGGGGCCGGACTGTAAGAGGTTTCTCTGGGTTCCGGCGTGTCGCTAGGGGATGGCGTAGGCGCATAAAATGTCGAGATTGTCTTCATCCGATCATCTGACGCTGGGGGATAAACTCAAGCTGTTGAATTGGGGTCTTGTGGCGCTGATCGTCATGATAGGCATGATCGGGGTGGCGCTTTTGCATTCCGCCGGAGGCATGAGCTGGAGTCCTTGGGCGGGGGCGCAACTAACCCGTTTTCTGATAGGGTTGGTTTTGATGCTTGTCATTGCGTTGGTCGATGTGCGCGTGTGGCTGCGGATCGCTTACCCGCTTTATGGGGCGATGCTGTTTCTGCTCGTGGTCGTCGAGATCATGGGCCATGCCGGGATGGGGGCGCAGCGCTGGATTCATCTGGGGTTGTTCGTTCTACAACCTTCGGAGTTGATGAAGATTGCTTTGGTGCTTGCGCTGGCCAAATATTTTCATGGGCTTTCTCTGGAGGATGTCGGGCACCCGCTTAAGCTGGTGGCTCCGGTTGCGATGGCGTTGATGCCAGTGGGACTAGTGTTGCTGCAACCTAACCTCGGTACGGCGACGTTGCTGTTGCTGGCCAGCGCGGCGGTGTTTTTCGCAGGAGGGGTGCGGTGGTGGAAGTTCGCTATCATCGTTGCGTTTGTGGCCATATGCTTGCCGATTGGATGGCACTATTTGCATGATTACCAAAAGGCCAGGTTGACAACCTTTTTGCATCCAGACGCCGATCCGCTTGGCGCGGGTTACAATATTCTGCAATCCAAGATCGCGCTGGGATCGGGAGGTATGTTCGGCAAAGGGTTTGGGCATGGCACACAGAGCCAGCTTCAGTTCCTGCCGGAGAAGCATACCGATTTTATCTTTGTCGTGCTGGCGGAGGAGTTCGGGTTGTTCGGCGCTTTATGTTTGCTGTTTCTTTATTTCCTACTGATCGCTTATGGCTATCTGATCGCGTTGACGTGCCGCAACCAGTTTGGGCGGCTTGCGGCGTTTGGTCTAACCACGACCTTTTTTCTGTACGTCTTCGTGAATGTCGCAATGGTGACAGGCACAATCCCCGTTGTTGGCATTCCTCTACCGCTCGTGTCCTATGGCGGCACGGCAATGATGACGTTGTTAATTGGCTGTGGCGTTTTACTTGGCATTTCTGTGCACAGGGATGTGCGCATTTCCCGTACCGGGAGCGGGGAGTAGCATCGAGATTGCACCCGCTATATGTTCCCGCGCAACCTGTCAGTATGGAAACGCCTTCAGATCCGAAAACGGATGGTTATTCCGAGTCATCCATTGGTTCTAATGAATTGTTGGGCGTTGTCGTGGGGCGTCGTCGGGCGCGTGTTCCTGTCGCGCCGACATGTTGCCTAGGCTTTGACGTAATTGCGCGTTGGCTTGCGACAGGGCGCATAATTGCTTTTCATAATTTTGTTGGGATTTTTGGAGCTGGGCGAGCGTTTCGAACAGGCGTTGCGCTGTGCGGACTTGCTGGTTCGTGGATTCTGTTAGAACGCGCGCAACGGATTGGCGGAGCTTGATTTGCCACAGGCAGGCGATCACTGAAATCGCGGTCGCGGACAAGCTCAGCACGGCGCAGATGGCAAGACCAGATTCCAGCATGCATCACCTTGCGGTTAGGCGTTTTATTCCTTTACTTTTCTTCATACTCCGCAAACCGTATTCTGGCAAATCGTGATAATTGCTATTCTTCGCGATGGCGCTCACTTTTTCATCGTCTAAGATCCTGCATGATTTGCAGTTTGGCTTGCCCTCCGTTGAGGCGCGCGCGGTAGATTTGCAGATTCTCTAGAATGCGTTGCACGTAATTGCGCGTTTCGTAGACGGGGATCATTTCGATCCAATCGATGGGATCGACGGCGGGGTCGCGCGGGTCGCCGATGCTTTCCATCCAGTCGCGTACGCGGCGGGGGCCAGCATTGTAGCCTGCAAGCGTCAATATATAGGACCCGTCGAAGGCATCCAGCTGATGCTGGATGAACGAAGTTCCGAGTTTGAGATTATATTCAGGATCGTGCAGATTTTTTTCCTTGAAGTTGAGCCCGATTTTCTTCGCTATGCCTTTCGCTGTGCCGGGCATCAGCTGCATCAGTCCGCGTGCCCCGGCAGGGCTTTTGGCATCAGCGTTGAACATGCTTTCCTGACGGATGACGGCGTGCGTGAAAGCTGGGTCCGGGCGTGTGGGCAGATGGTGGTCGAGCAGAGGGAAGCCGCCTGCTGTAACCAAGATGTTTTTCTGGTTGGCGGCCTTGGCGGCTTCGATGGCGAGGTCTGGGCGGTCGATGCGGTAGGCGACTTCCGTCAGTAGCGCAAATTCCGCGCGTTGTGTCGCGGCGTCGGATGCGGCGCGGAAAAACGCGCGCACACGATCCGATTGGCCGATATTGCGCAGAGCCTCGATGGCGCGAATGTTGTCGCGATTATAGAAGTCGGCGCGGAAATGGGCTGGGATGGTTGGTTCTGGCGTCGCGCGAATTTGCGCGTTTGGCGCGATCCGAGCTTCTGCGAGCTGGCCGTAGAAGGTCGCGCTGAAAGTTGCCGCCGTTTCGTAGGCCTGTTGCGTTGCGGCTGCGTCCCCCAATGCTTCGCAGGCACGGCCTAGCCAGTAGGCTCCGCGCGCGCGGGTGACAGGCGTGCGCGCGGCGTTGGTCAGAACCTCAAAATGTCCCCGCGCTTCGGCGGGCATATTGAGAAAACGCAAGGCCAGCCACCCGGCCATAAATTCGGCTTGCGTAACTTGTTTCGAATCGTTGGTTCCATGTTGCGCCGCAAGGGCGTAGGCGCGCGCGTAGTCCTTACGTTCGATCATGCGACGCGCAAGGATGTTCCGTTGTTCCCACCATTTGTCCTGATACGCCGCCGCGTTCGACTGTTGCGCGAGCAGCGGCAGCGCGTCGTCGTCGTTATCGTTGCGGACGTGCCAGCGTAGACGTTCGAAAATCAGGCCGGGATCGTTGCGCCATTCATCCGGCACGTTCGCAAGCAATGCGGGCGCGTTTGCGCGTTGTTGCGCTAGCGCGAGGCGGGCGGTTGCGGTCGCTCTCATGCCTTCGTTTGCGCAAAAGGACAGGGCGCGCACGCCGGACTCGTCGCCTTTCCATGTCAGGCGGTCCATTCTGGCCCAGCAGATATCGGGGCCGAGCGAGCGTCCGTAGCTGTCATAAAAGGCAGCGAGGTCATTGGGGGCGAAGTCGCCTTCTACCCAACGCGCGCGGATCAAGTCCCCGGCGTTTTGGCCGTGTCCTGTCGCATTGAGCGCTTCGACGGCGTTGGCGAACCCTGAGAGCGTCACAGGCGGATGCTTCGCGAACCAGCTTACGATTTGGTCGGCTGACATGGAGGCGGGCATTTTCTGCTCCGCGATCATCAGGATTCCTTTGATGTTGGGCCAGGCGGGATTGCGGTCGATGAACGAGGCCATTTCCTGAAAGCTCACATCGTTGCCCGGCGCGGCCATATAGCTGGCGCGAACGACTTTGTAGAGGGGCGATTTACGGTAGCGGCTGGCGATGGCCATAGCGGCTTCGGCTTTGCCGTCGTCCAGCAACGCGAAGGCTTCGCGGTAGGGATTGCCATTCTTTGCTCTGGCTTTTGCGTAAGCGGCTTCGGCTCCCGGCATGGCGATGAGAAGCGCAAGCGTGAGGACGATCAGGAAGCGGACGACGCGAGATAAGCGCGGCGGAATCAGGGAGCGAAGCATGGAGGTGAGTTAGCAGGTTTGCGCGTGTTTCGCAGCAAATGATTCGCGAGATACAAGATATTGCTGAGGACCATACTACCCTACAGACAGATGCATTGATATTGCAGGAAAAATAAGCCGTAAGCGTCATGCCCGCGAAGGCGGGCATCCATCTCCCAATGTTAAAACAAGTGTAAAGCATGCATGCGCAGCGCTTACGTCAAGGACAGGAGCTGGATGCCCGCCTTCGCGGGCATGACGCTTGTGGCAAGAATGAATCTTGTTCTGAAACAACGCGTTAAAGTGTAGGGTAGTGTGGCTGAGGACATAAGAAAACGCTGCGCTTGCGGGAGGGGGCAAACGTAGCGTGATTCAAGCTTTTAATGAGTTTTTACGTTTTTTTCTTCGCGGCCTTTTTCGCCGTCGCGCCGGTGGTCAGCTTGATCTTCTCGGCGGGCTCGGCTTCGGTTGCGACTTCGTCCTTCTTGCCAGAAAGGCCTTGAAAACGCTTGTTGAATTTCGCAAGCTGGCTGCCGCGGTCAACCATGCGATGCATCCCCGTCCATGCCGGGTGCGTCTTGGCATCCACGTCGAGGTGCAGCTTTTCCCCCGGCTTGCCGTAGGTGCTGCGGGTCACGAATTCGGTGCTATCGGTCATGATGACGACGATATCGTGGTAATCGGGGTGTAGGTTCTGTTTCATGGTATGGCTCATCAATTCCTGTCAAGGCGGCCTTTTTAGGGAATTCCGCAGGCGAAAGCAAGCGTTTTAAGGCTGTGTTTGACTTTTATGCTGGAGATGGGCTAAAAACTCTTTGTCCCCGGCCATTTCGGCTTCAAGGATACGCCCCAAGGGATGGGGCGTAAGGCTAGTTTGCGCGTGGCGCTCACTGGCCCCGTTGTCTATGGCCTGTTTGGTTATGGGATTTAGGGTTAAGAAAATGGGACACCCGCCTTCGCGGGTGTGACGGCAGGATTTGCGGCTGTTATGTGCCGGAATCCTGTCATCCCCGCGAATGCGGGCATTCCATTTGTTTTGGTTTTGTAACGGAAGATAATGGCGAGATGTTCGATACCTTACGCGGCAAGCTGACCGGCATTTTGGACCGGCTTCAAGGGCGCGGCGCTCTGAGCGAGAGCGACGTGAACGAGGCTATGCGCGAGGTGCGTATCGCTTTGCTGGAAGCCGATGTCGCTTTGTTCGTCGTTAAGGACTTCGTCGCCAAGGTCAAGGACAAGGCGGTTGGGCAGGATGTGATGCGCTCGGTGACACCGGGGCAGATGGTCGTCAAGATCGTGCACGACAATCTGGTCGAGCTTTTGGGGCAGCAGGCGGAGCCGCTTAACCTGAGCGTGACGCCTCCCGCCGTCATCATGATGCTGGGCTTGCAAGGCTCCGGCAAGACGACGACTTCGGCCAAGCTTGCGAAGAAGTTGAATGAGGGCGAGCGCAAGAAGGTGTTGCTGGCTTCGCTCGACGTACAGCGTCCGGCGGCGCAGGAGCAGCTTGCAGTGTTGGGGCGGCAGATTGGCGTGGCCGTTTTGCCAATCATTGCGGGGCAAAAGCCGGTCGAGATCGCGCGGTGCGCGTTGGAGACGGCGCGCAAGGAAATCTACGACGTTGTGATCCTCGATACTGCCGGGCGGCTCGCGATTGACGAGGAGCTGATGGCGGAAGCGGCGGCGGTGCGCGACGCGACGGCTCCGCATGAAAGTTTGCTGGTCGTCGATGCCATGACGGGGCAGGACGCCGTGACCACGGCGCAGCAGTTCGAGCAGAAAGTCGGCGTGACGGGTCTAATCCTGACGCGCATTGACGGCGATGCGCGCGGCGGCGCGGCGCTTTCCATGCGCGCGGTGACGGGGAGGCCGATCAAGTTTCTCGGCACAGGCGAGAAGATCGACGAGATCGAGGTTTATCATCCCGACCGTTTGGCGGGGCGCATTCTCGGCATGGGCGACGTGGTTTCGCTGGTCGAAAAGGCGGCGGCGACGATCAATCACGACGATGCGCAGGAGATGGCGGAGAAGTTTCTTTCCGGCAAGTCCTTCGATTTCAACGACCTCGCCAAGCAGTTGCAGCAGATGCGGCGCATGGGGGGGCTTGGCGGGTTGATGAACCTGTTGCCGGGCATGGGCAAGGTCAAGGAGCAGCTTAAGGGGGCCAATCTTGATGACAAGCTGATCAAGCGTCAGGAGGCGGTGATTGGCTCGATGACACTCGCGGAACGGCGCGATGTGAATTTGCTTGGCGCGTCGCGCAAGCGGAGGATCGCCAAGGGCGCAGGCGTCGAAGTGTCGGATGTCAATCGCCTGATTAAGCAATTTCTTGAAATGCAGCGCATGATGAAGCAGGTCAAGAAGCTCGGCAAAGGCGGATTCATGCGGTCGATGATGCCGCGCATGATGGGGGGAGACATGGCGGGGCTTTCGCAAGGCGAAGCGAATTTGGTGAAGAAGAATTAGTCGTGGCAGATAAGGGATGGCCGCAGGCTTCAGAAAATTAATTCCCTGTAACCGAAGTATGTATATTGAAACGAGAAGGAGAAATAGAAGATGTTGGTGATGCGTATGACACGGCATGGCGCTAAGAAGCGTCCTTATTATCATATTGTGATCGCGGACAGCCGTTATCCGCGCGATGGCCGTTATATCGAGAAGATTGGATCCTATAATCCCATGTTGTCGAAGGACAATGCCCAGCGCGTGACGTTCGTCGAAGAGCGCGTCAAGCACTGGATCAAGATGGGCGCCCAGCCGAGCGAGCGCGTCGCGCGTTTTCTGCATACGGCGGGGCTTGGGGCCAAGGTCGAATATCGTGATTCGCCCAAGAAGTCAGCGCCCAAGGCGAAGACTCAGGAGCGCATGAAGGTCGCGGCAGCTGCCGCTGAGGCGGCCAAGGCGGCTGCGGAAGCTCCAGCCTCCGCTTAATGGTGGTGGATTTTTAAGGTTGTCCGGCGACGGCGTTGCGGCTATAAGCTAGCCCTCGCCGCGCCTCTTGCCTTACAAGAGGCGGTCCGGCGATTTGGATGCCCAGGTAGCTCAGTTGGTAGAGCAGGGGACTGAAAATCCCCGTGTCGGCGGTTCAATTCCGTCCCTGGGCACCATTCGCTCTCTTGAGTCTACCGGGTGGGTCTACCCCAAAGAGTGGGGCATTGGGGCGAGTAGACTTGCGTAGCGATATTCGGGTGCTAACTTCGTCTCCGTTGCCTTGATTCGAAGGAAAGAAATACCCCATGTTTTATAAGCTGGTGTTGCCTGTTTGCGCTTTGACCATGTTGGTCGCGGCGGGGCTTTTGTTCAACATCCAGCCGATGATTGGTAAAATGCTTTTACCCAAGGTCGGCGGGGCACCGGCTGTGTGGAATGTGGCTCTTGCCTGTTTTCAGCTTATGCTGTTGGCCGGATACTTATTATCCCACCTTATGCGCAAGCTGACTGCCTTCACGCATGGCGCAGTTTATTGTTTTCTTCTGGTGTGCGCCGCTGCGACTTTGCCTTTCAGCTTGCCGCAGAATCTTCCCGAGGTTGACAGCGCTCCGACGCGCGCGACGGCGGCGGCAATTATCGCCTCCGTCGGCGCGGTTTTCGTGGCTTTGTCGCTCACCGCGCCAACGATACAGCGTCTTTTCGCGCAGAGCAGGCATAAAGAGGCTTCGGATCCATACTTTCTTTATGCGGCGTCGAATGCCGGAAGCTTTATCGGCCTTTTGGCCTACCCGTTTTTTATCGAGCCGAACTTCGCGGTTTCCGAACAAACGCATTTGTGGAAACACGGCTATTGGATGTTGCTTTTATTAGCGCCCTTATGCCTTTTGCTTCACAAACCGCGCGAGCAAACGGTTGTCAGTCACGAAGCCGCATCGCCCGTTTTGTGGAAGCAAAGCTGGGAATGGATTTTGCTGGCTTTATTGCCTTCGTCGCTGACGCTAGGCGTCACGACTTTCGTTTCCACCGATATCTCGCCGACTCCGATGTTATGGGTGGGAACGCTGGCTCTTTATCTTGCGACGTTCGTCATTGCCTTCGCGAGGCGTGGAGCTAAACTTCGTGCGCTCAATCTGAGGATTTTCCCGTTTATTGTTTTGGCCGCTGTCGCTACGCCGCTTCTGCAAGTCCGGACAGAAGCGATGGCCATGTCGCTACAACTAGCGGCCTTTTTCTCTGTGGCGCTTGCCTGTCATACAAAACTTGCCGAAAAGCGCCCTTCGTATGAGCATTTGACAGTTTTTTATCTTTGCCTTTCCGTGGGAGGCGCGCTCGGCGGATCGTTCAACGCTTTTGTCGCGCCCTTCATCTTCAACGGCTTTTACGAATATCCGCTGGCTTTATCGCTGGCATATTTCGTGTTGGGCAGGAAGCTTACGTGCCAGCTAACGCCGAAACGTCTCGCTCTGGTTGCGTCGATCTTGTCAGCCTTCATGATTGTTGTCGTGGCTATTAACCAAGTTATGCCGCTTGAATCACATGTTGTCGCCAGCTTGGTCGTTATGATTTTCGCGCTGTGCATTTCGTTGAGCCATTGCTTGCCAAAGCTTGCCTGCTGCGCGCTTGGCGTATGTTTGGCCTTAACTGTTGGAAAACAATTTTTCAATGACACTCAATTTCAGGGGCGAGATTTCTTCGGCGTCATCTCCGTTCGTGATAGCAATGACGAAGCCAAGGAAAGAACCTTGCGCCACATGATGCATGGCACGACGACGCACGGCGTTCAGATCGTCGGCCCTCTACGGCGCACTGTTCCCACGGGCTATTACAGCCCTGAAACCCCTATCGGCGAGCTTTGGAACGCTATGCGACCTGCAGACATCGCGGCGGTTGGCATAGGGGCCGGTACGCTGAATTGCTATGCAAAGTCAGATGATTTTGTGCATTTTATAGACATTGATCCCCTGGCCGTAGAAACGGCGCAGAAATATTTCACCTTTGTGACCGAGTGCCCTTCTCCTCTTGTCTCCATAGGAGATGGCAGACTAGTTCTTCAATCCGACAAGCGGTTTTACGATCTTATCGTTTTGGACGCTTTCAGTTCGGACGCTATTCCGACGCACTTACTGACACGCGAGGCGCTAGAGATATATTTGCGTCGTCTCAAGCCGAACGGCGTACTGGCTTTTCACGTCTCCAGCCGTTTTTTCGATTTCGAGCCCGTTCTGGCCGCTGCCGCCGTCGATCTTGGGCTTACGGCTTACAGAGGCCGCAACCGCAAACGCGATGAGTCTGCGGACACGCTATTTTTTGGTTCCGTTTGGATCGCCATGGCTCGAGATGGCGCGACATTGCGCGACATTATACCGCAGAACAAAAATTGGCGGCTGGCGCAAACTCAGCCGCAGATTGCAGCGTGGCGCGACGATTACTCCAGCCTTATGCGCATCATGAACCCTCCGCCGTTTTGATTTCGGCGACCTACTTACTTCTGCGCTACTCTTCTTTGCATCTTCCGATGTCGAGCAGCGAGTGGTTGGGGGAGGAGGTGCAGACGAGTTTTTTCTGTTTGGGCGCGGCGGTGATCATCCAGGCGATCAGTCCGATCCCTACGATGACAATTGCCCAGAAGGCTTTGGGCGAGAGAAGCCTTGAGGCGTCTTCCGAAGCGGTTTTGGCTTTTGGGTATGGCGCGCGCGGTTTCTTGCTTTGAGTAGGCGGCGCTGGTTTTTTTGTGGTGTCGTTCATGGGGGATGCAGAAAAAATCGGGGGTTTTTTCGACTATCGCATTATTTCATCGCGTTGGGGCAGATTCGTCAACATTCTTCACAATTGCATCAGCGCGCGGAGAGCCTCGCCGGGGTCTGGTTGTTTCAGCAGAGATTCGCCGACGAGGAAGCCTTTCGCGCCGCAGGCTTTGAGCTTTGCGATATCGTCGGGGGTTTTGATTCCGCTTTCGCTGACGAGGAAGCGGTCGGAGGGCACGAGGCGCGCCAGTTCTTCCGTGGCGTCGAGCGTCGTTTTGAGCGTTTTCAGGTTGCGGTTGTTGATGCCGATGAGGCCGGACGGCAAGGTCAGGGCGCGTTCCATCTCTTCGCGGTTATGCGTTTCGATCAATATGTCGAGGCCGTAATCCTGTGCCGCGTTGTGCAGTGTGGCCGCTTCGTCGTCGTTGAGCGCGGCTATGATGAGGAGGATGCAATCGGCTCCTAGTGCGCGGGTCTGCGCGACCTGCCACGGGTCGATCATGAAGTCCTTACGCAGGACAGGGAGATCGCAGGCGGCGCGCGCTTCGGTCAGATGCTCGTCGCGGCCCTGAAAGTACGGCGTGTCGGTGAGGACGGACAGGCAGGCCGCTCCCGCTTTGGCATAGGCTTGCGCCAGTTCGCGCGGCGAGAAGTTCGGGCGGATGATCCCGGCGGAAGGCGAGGCCTTCTTGATTTCCGCGATGAAGGCGCAACCGTTTCGGTCCGCCTTGTCGCGCATGGTTTGTGCGAAGCCGCGCAGAGGAGGGGCTTTGCTTGCGGCTTTGTTTAGCTCGGCGAGGGGCGTCGCGCGTTTGAGGTCTTCGACACGTTTGCGTTTGTCTTCGCAGATTTTGCGCAGGATATCGTTTTCGTCGGCGGCTATGGGGGGGGATGCGTTCACTTCGTTCCTTTTTTATTTTTGTCCGGTTTTATTTTGTCCAGCGATTGGTGAGCGTCACAAGGCGATTCAGCGCTTCGGTCGCGGCGCCTGTGTCGATAGATTCGGCGGCGAGGTCGATGCCGCGCAGGATATTTTGCGCCTTTCCTGCGACGGTCAAGGCCGCGCCCGCGTTCGCGAGCACGATGTCGCGATAGGGACTGCGTTCGCCGTTCAAGAGCTTGCGCAGCGCGATGGCGTTTTCCGCCGCGTTCTGGCCATAGATATCGGCGACATGGATACGAGGAAGACGCATGTCTTCGGGTGTCAGGGTAAAGCTTCTCAATTCGCCGTCACGTAATTCTACGCTATCGGTTGGCGCTGTGGTTGTGATTTCGTCCATGTCGTCTTGGCCATGGACGAGCCATGCGGCTTTGCTGCCGAGTTCGGCGAGGACCTCTGCCATCGGCGTCAGCCATTCTTTCTCATAAACTCCGATCAGGTGGAGTTTGACGTTGGCTGGGTTCGTGAGGGGGCCAAGCAAGTTGAAGATCGTTCTTACACCCAGTCGCTTGCGGATCGGCGCGACGTGGCGCATGGCGGGGTGGTGGGTCGGCGCGAAGAGGAAGCAGATGTTCGCGACGTTGAGACATTCTTCGAGGATTGCGATATCCGGTTCGAGGTTGACGCCGAGTTCGCGCAGAACGTCCGACGCGCCGGAGCGGCTCGAGACCGAGCGATTGCCGTGTTTGGCGACGGGCACGCCGCCCCCTGCTACGACGAACGACGCGGCGGTGGAGATGTTTAGGGTGTTAAGCTGGTCGCCGCCGGTGCCGACGATGTCGATGGCGTCGGGCGGGGCTTTGATTGTAATGGCTTTCGAGCGCATCGAGATGACGGCGCCAAGAAGCTCTTCGACGGCTTCGCCTTTCTTGCACAGGCCAAGCAAAAACGCGGCAATATGTTCGTCGGGTATCTCGCCAGTGAAGATTAGGTCAAAGGCTTCTTTCGCCTCCTCGCTTGTTAGGTCTTCACCGTTCTCAACTTTCTGCAAAGCATGGTCAAACAGCATGGGCAGTTCCTGCGTGTCATGATCGTAGGTGAATAGGGCTGTCATTTCGTTCATTTTGAGCAGTCCAGAAAGTTTTTTAAGAGTTCGTGGCCGTGCTCCGTCGCGATGCTTTCGGGATGGAATTGCACGCCATGGATGGGCAGCGCTGCATGGCGTAGGCCCATCACAAGGCCGTCAACGGTTTCGGCGGTCACGATCAATTCCTTCGGCATGGTCGCGCGTTCTACGATCAGCGAGTGGTAGCGCGTGGCGGTGAAGGGCGACGGCAGATCGACGAAGACGCCTTCGCCCCGGTGATGGATTTGATCGACTTTGCCATGGATGGGTTTCGGGGCGCGAGTAACTTTTCCGCCGAAGGCGTGGCCGATGCTTTGGTGGCCGAGGCAGACGCCGAGCAAAGGAATTTTCGCTTCGGCGGCGCGGGCGATCAGTTCGAGGCAGATGCCCGCTTGTTCCGGCGCGCAGGGTCCCGGCGAAAGGACGATGTGGGAGGGTTTAAGTTCAATCGCTTGTTGCGCCGTCAGGGCATCGTTTCGTCTGATGTCGATGTCGGCCCCCAGCTCGCCTAGATAATGGGCGAGATTGTAGGTAAAGCTATCATAGTTGTCGATTAGTAGCAGCATGCCGTATATACCCGAATTCCTTTGGAACCAGTCCATGATCTCTAACTGCGGCTTTGGCTTTTCAGTCTTTTCTGCGCTTCCGTTACTCACGTACATCAATGTACGCTGCGTTACGGTTCTCGAAAAGACTGAAAATCCTTCGCCGCAGCGAGATTCTGAACAGGTTCCTTGGAACCCGAAAAATGGATTCGCAAAATAGGCGCGTGTCGCGTTGGCGTGTTTTTTGCGAAAACGAACTCTCGGGCCTTCACGAGACCCAAACGATAGTATGCGGCGCTCCGCCGCATCCAATCAATCAAAAAATTACGAGATGATGGTTCTTTCGCCATGGCTTCTTTACCACGTTTAGGGCGCATTTTGCGGCGATTTCCGGTTCTAGGGAGGTTGTTCCGGTCGAGGGGCAAGGGAAGACGTTCTGCAAAAACAGCGGTCAAAAGTTGGTTGGCGCTGGGTTTCTGGGCGGTTTTTGTCCTCGGTATGGCTTTGGTTCTATTGGCTTCTCCGCCGCTTCCCAAGCGTTCTATCCACGCTTTGAGAGGAGGAGCGCAGGTGTCCGTCGCGCCTTTGCCTGCGCCTCCGCCGATGCTTGCCGCACCAATGCCTGTGCCTACTTTGCCAGCCATTTCGGCGCCGCCTTCCTTGCCGATGGCTGGGTTGGAAGAGACAACGACTGCAACAGAACAGGACATGCAGCCGATTTGGCCGATTGAGGAGAATTATGGGCAGAAATCCGCCAAAAGCATCGCTGTTCCGGTGGCGCCTCCGGTGCCGGAACCGAAGCTGCCGGGGTGGTTACCTTCGCACAAGGCGCGGATTGCTATCGTGATCGACGATATGGGGTTGAATTTGAGAGAGTCTCGCCGAGCGGTCGCTTTGCCTGCTTCGGTGACACTTTCCTATATTCCGTATGCGCCAAGGCTGAGGGACCAGACCCGCGAGGCGCGCGACGTCGGACATGAGCTGATGCTGCATATGCCGATGGAGCCTATAGGGCATGACAATCCGGGGCCGGGAGCGTTGTTGACCGGGCTTTCCGAAGACGAGATTAGGCAGAGGCTGGTTCAGGCGCTGTCGAGCTTTGTCGGTTTCGATGGCGTTAACAACCACATGGGCAGCAAGTTCACGGCCAGCGAATCCGGGATGGAGATCGTCGTGGAGGAGCTTAAGCAACGGCAGTTGTTCTTTCTGGATTCGCGCACGAGTTCGCTGACGGTAGGGGAGAAGGTCGCAAGGCGTGAGGGGCTGCCTGTGATCGCGCGCGATGTGTTTCTTGACGATTCCATGACGCTGGAAGCAGTGCGCGGGCAGATTCAGCAGCTTGAACGAGTCGCACGGCGCAAGGGATATGCGGTGGCTATTGGCCATCCTCATCAGGCTACGCTTCAGGCGCTGGAGAAATGGATGCCGGAGGCGGAGAAGCGTGGTTTCGTGTTTGTGGCTATTCGCGATCTGGTTGAGCAGCTTTCCGGCGTGACGGCGGTATCGGCCCCGGCGGCAGACACTGCTGCGCGGGGGTTAGTCTTGCGTCCCTGACGAGGCTCTTTGAGCTTTAAGGTGAGCGGGTTCCAACGCGATATTGCGCATGATTCGCGAAGAGTTACCTGGGAGCCGGACGGTTTCCGTTCCGTCGATTACTAGCGCTAAACCTCCGCTGTTCCCTGTCGTCATTTTTAGGCCAGGTTGATCGGGAATGGCGTAGGTATCGCCGGGCTTCAGCACTTTGTCGTAGACCGTTTTTCCACGGCTGTCGGCGATGAGGACCCAACTTGTCTGTTCGGCGCGGATAGTGACACGCGAGGCTGGCTTTGATTCAGCTACGGCGAAGTCTATTTTATCCGTTTGTTTGTCTGTTTTGGCCGACGGCGTTGTCGACGGTTGCGTTTGTTGCTGAACTGAGGGCGTGGCTGAAGCTATAGTTTGCGCTGGCTCAGTCGTTGTTTCTGGGGTGGGGGCAACTGCGCCTGCACTTGCAGGCGCGGAGCCAGAAACGGTTATACCGGATTGTAGCGCGCCCAAGTCGTTTGTTGTGGCGCTGACCGGGGCGTTGGTCGAATCTTGCGACAATAGGACGCCTGCGGGGGTTATGGCGTTTGTCGAGAGCGGGTTTTGTTGTTGCAGAGAAAGGTTGGAGGTGGCTGCGAGCGCGGTCGCTGATTCTGGCGTGGTTTGGGTGGCAGCTATGACGGGAGGCGTTGTGATTGTCGCGCGATCGGAGGTCGATACGCCGTACCATGCGACGTAGACGAGCAATGCTACGACTGCTGCGCCTGCCACGAGCATGGCGGAGGGGGCACGTCCTTCGCCGATGGGAATTGGCATGATCAAAGTCGGTTTGCGGCGGCGACCTGCCATTTCCTTGCGATAGCGGTCGATCGCTTCTTTGCCGTCGATGCCGAGAAACTCGGCGTAGGTGCGCAGGAAGCCGATGACGTAGGCATCGGCGGGAATTTCATTGTAGCGGCTGTTTTCCAGCGCGGTCAGAAAACCTGGTTTGATGCACAGGTATTCCGCGATTTCCTGAAGGTTGCCGAAGTGACGCTCGCGTTGGCGGCGAAGCACATCGCCGATTCGCTCTTGTGTCGTCGGTTGCTCGTCGTTATGCGAATCTCTGGAGGCGTTCGCGTTGGCGTGATTCTGTGATGCGTTCATGGGCATGATGTAGGCGAACATCGCGTTCTGCGCGTCTGAGGTGGACTCTGACGCGGAAGCGGCTCTTGTTTGTCGTTTGTTTGCTGGCATGGCGGCACGCTATAAAATTTCATATGAAAAGGCAAATTGTCCTTATCGGCGTGGTTCCGCACAGCCTTTGTTAACAGGGGCAATGGTTTGCAGTATAAACAGATAAATGCGGCGCTGCGAAGGCGGACATGGTTTTGCCGGGCGATGGGGGGAAGCAGGATGGGACTGAGGCGAGGGCTGTTGCTGGATCGCGACGGGGTGGTTAACCGTGACGACGGGTATGTCGGAAGCGCCGACAGATTCGTCTTTATGCCGCATGCGTTTTCCTTTCTGCGCGAGGCGCAGGATTGCGGTTACAGGCTTGCGATTGTGACGAACCAGTCCGGGGTTGCGCGTGGGTTGTATTCGGCGGAGGCGTTTGAGGCGGTGACGGGCTGGATGCTGGAGAGGTTGCAGCTAGAGGGGATCACGATTGATTTGGCGCTGGCCTGTTTCGAGCATCCTGAGGGCAAAGCCGAGGTGTATCGGCGGGAGAGCTTTTGGCGCAAACCCAATCCCGGCATGATGCTGGAGGCTGTTCAGCGGTTGCGGCTTGATCCGGCCCGGTCGATTGCGTTGGGCGATAGCGTACGAGACATGGAGGCGGCGCGGGCGGCGGGGATTGGCCTGCGGTGGCATCTGGGGCCGAAGGAAGCTCCGGATTCCTTTGTCCAGAAGAACGGCGTTTTGCGTGTCTACGATCTGGAGCAGGCTCGCGAGGAACTGAAGGACTGTTCGTGATGTTTATCGCTGTTCTTTCCTAAAATTTTGATCGACATGGCGGCAAGGACTTCGTCCACGCCCTGATGCGCGACGGAGGAGATGGCGAAGACGGTTTTGCGACTGGCCTTCTTGAGCGCCGCAGTCTTTTTGCGGATTTCGGCGGGCGTTAGCGCGTCGCATTTGGTCAGCGCGACGAGTTCCGGCTTGCGCGACAGGCCTGCGCCGTAGGCTTTTAGCTCGTTGCGGATTTCCTTATAGCTTTTGACCACGCTATCCGACGTGGCATCGACGAGATGCAGCAGGACTTTCGTGCGCTCGACATGGCCAAGGAAGCGGTCGCCCAAGCCATGGCCTTCGTGCGCGCCTTCGATCAAGCCGGGGATGTCCGCGATGACGAAGGACGTGCCGTCGCGTTTGCCGCCTAGTTGCACGACGCCGAGGTTGGGTGAAAGCGTGGTGAAGGGGTAGTCTGCAATTTTAGGTTTCGCGGCTGTGCAGACAGACAGGAACGTCGATTTTCCTGCGTTCGGAAGGCCGATCAGTCCAGCGTCTGCGATGAGTTTGAGACGAAGCCAGATTGCGCGTTCTACGCCGGGATAGCCGGGCGTGAAGTGGCGGGGGGCTTGGTTGGTTGAGGATTTGTAGTGCGCGTTGCCGAATCCCCCGTCGCCGCCTTCGAGGAAGATTTCCTTTTGGCCTTCTTCGTTCAGGTCGAGCAGGACGGTTTCCTTGTCTTCGTCCAGCACTTGCGTTCCGACCGGCACGCGCAGGATGAGGTCGCCGCCGTTCGCGCCGCTGCGCAGGCGTCCTGCGCCGCCGCGCCCGTTGGCGGCTTCGTAATGCTGTTGGAATCTGTAGTCGATCAGCGTGTTGAGGTTGCGCGCCGCCTCGAAGATCACGTCGCCGCCCTTGCCGCCGTTGCCGCCGTCGGGGCCGCCATATTCGATGAATTTCTCGCGGCGGAAGCTTACGCAGCCGGGGCCGCCTTTGCCGCTTTTGATGTAGATTTTCGCGAGATCGAGAAATTTCATGGTGTTCTGCCCTGATATGCCGTCATTTCTTGGGTTCTTTTTATGTATACAAATCGCACATGAAGAGGTGGCAAAACCTTGACGAAAGACAGGTGCGACTCCCTCGCCCCCGTGAGGGGGAGAGGGTTGGGGTGAGGGGGCGAATTAGTCGATTGAATCCAAATGCCACCCTCACCCCAAACCCCTCTCCCTCCCGTGGAGGGCGAGGGGCTTTACGCCGCGCTTGTCGCAACATAAGTCCAACTCTTCAGGTGTGTTGGTATATACCCTGATTTTTCCTATAAAACTACCCTTTTGCGCGGCGTTTGACCGGGGGGGCGGGTTGGATCTCTAGGATTCTGTCGACGCTGAAGAGGCGTTCTTCTTGCCGAAGCGTGCAGAAGGCCTTCATGCCGTGGAAGGTTTTGCCCTTGAATTCCTCCTCGCCGAGCGTCAGGGGGCGCACGGTTCGGCTGGTTTTATCGTCGTTTCCTTTTAGATAGACGATGTCGATCAGGCTTTTGGCGCAAATGGCTCTTTTGATCAGGTCGAGCTTGTCGTCGCGCGGCAAGGCTGCTTGGGCGCGGTCGTATTTTTGCGCAGTGAGGAACTTGAAGACGCGGTGATCGATGCGGATATGCTGTTTCGCGATGGGGGTCATAAGCTCGATGCCCTGAAACGACGTGCATCGGCTTAAGGCGACGTAGACTTGCCCGGTCGCGAAGGCGCCTCGGTCGAGGTCGAGCGCGACGTGGTCAAAGGTTTTGCCTTGGCTTTTGTGGATCGTGACGGCCCAGGCGAGGCGAAACGGGAACTGCGTGAAGGTTCCGACGGGTTCCGAGACGATGGTTTCGCCCTCGATGCCGAAGCGGTAAACTTCCCATGTGTGGGGGCTGACATCGACAAGCTCGTTCTCTTCTTCGAGCCGCACGAGCAGATAGGGGGCTTCTCCCTCGACTTCCTTCAAGTCTTCGATTACGCCGAGGCTGCCATTGACCCAGCGCTTGTTCTGGTCGTTGTTCAGCATCATGATCTGCGCGCCGATTTTGAAGCGCAAATCGTTCGCGGTCGGGATGTATTCCTTGCCGAACTCGCCTTTGAGGATCGCTTGGGCGTGGAAGGTTTTGCCTTTGAGCGCGGACAGGTGTTCTTCGTTGATTTCGTCGGCGCGGCGGTTGGTCGTGGTGAGGCAGATGGCGAGCTTGCGGCTTTTGCGCGCTGGCATTTTTCCGGACGACGCGATCAGGCGGCTGTTGAGTAGGTCAATGTCTTCCGGTTCGACGGAGTTATTGCGGATGCGGTTGAGCAATCTGACGAAAGATTCGTCTTTTTGGCGGTAGATTTTTTCTAGCTCGATCGTCTCCAGCGGCATGTCTTGTAATGCGCGGGCGCTGAAGAAATAGGGCGTTTCGTAATGCGTGGAGAAGATTTCCCGCTCCTGAGAGGTCACGACGGGCGGAAGCTGGCACAAATCTCCGATGAAGATCATGCGCACGCCGCCGAAAAGCTGCTCCGGTTTCGGGCCGTACATGCGCAGGAACACGTCCATGCAATCGAGCAAATCGGCTCGTACCATCGAGATTTCGTCGATCACGATGGTTTTGAGCTTTTTGTACAGTTTGGCGTTGCGCGGCTTGGTTTTCTTGTCGCGGATCTTTTGCGGCGTCACGTCGACGTAGAAGTTGAAGAAGCTGTGGATCGTCTGGCCCTTAACGTTAAGCGCCGCCACGCCGGTAGGCGCGAGGATCACGGGGTTTTTTCGCGTCGCGCGGCAGAACTCCGTCAGCAGCGTCGACTTGCCGGTTCCCGCGCGTCCGGTGATGAAAAGGCAGCCTTTGCCCGTCTCCATCATTTGGAGCGCGTGTTTGAACTGGTCGTTAAGTTCAATTTTGGGCATAAGGTTCTGGCGAATGGTGTTGCGGCTTTTGCGTTCTTAGCACTAAGATGAGGTTCGTTCCACCATTGTTCGCGCCGCCGTTTCACCTATTTGTGGAGGACTTATGCGCAAAGTCTTGAATTTCTGCGTTGCATTGGCGTTCTGCGGCTTTTTTGCTGTAGCCATTAAGCCGGCGCACGCTGCCTCCTATTACGTCGCGCCGGGGCAGGTGAGCGCGGAAATTCGCGTGGCGGGAGCGGGGGAGGGGCGGCCTGATTTGCTGGGGCAATTCGGCACGGCGACGGGGAGTTTCGATTATGATGCTGCGAGCCATGTTTTGAGCCGATTGCGCGTGGCGATCGACGGGGATTCTCTTTCGGCGTCGAACTATGGCAGTCAGCGCGAGCTTGCCGCTATGCTTGAGGCGGATGCTTTCCGCGAGATTTCTTTGGCGTCTTCCGGGCGCGTGACGCTGACAGACGGCAAGGGAGAGGTGAAGGGGTTGCTGACTTTGCATGGCGTAACAAAGCCGGTCACGGCGCAGGTCGAGGTGACGGGAGGTTCTCCGGACGGCGGTATTTCGTCGCAACGCGGAGGCGCGAGGATGTCGTTGAAGGTTGATGTCAAGCGCGGCGATTTTGGTATTAGCGACGATCCGGACGAGGAGAAGAAGTTCGGTAGCTCGCTGACGCTTGCGCTGGAAATGCAGGGGGTCAGGCAGTAAGCAAAATCTTGGCATTCAAGTTGTTTTGAAACAAGAATAGCTTTTCAGCAGGGACAGTGCGATTTCGTCCCGTAACGAGGGGGGATCAAGTTGTCTTTGCCGCAAGAACTTTCCTCGCCTTGGAGTCAAGAAAAACCTCCTTCCCGTGAGGGAAGGAGGTGTTATCAGACGAGTTTTGTGTAGTAATCGCGTTACGCCGACTTGCGCTCCGCAGCCTTGCGTTCGTTTTCTTCGTCTTCGGAGAAGGCGGCAAACTTAGCGGCGCTCTTGAAGCCGACATTGTTTGATCCGGCTTGCGCCGCTCCGCCGCTGACCTGCATTTCGCCGATGATTTGGCCTCCAGCGCAGACTTCGAGTTCGCCGTATTTGACGATGCCGCTTATGCGGCCTGTGGCGCGGACGGTCAGGCGGCCATGGACGACGAGTTGGCCGTCATAGCGTCCGGCGATGTCGGCGTTTTCGATTTCGACATTGCCACGGAATTGGCCTGATTCAGCAATTTGCAGAAGCTTACCGTCCGTCAATTTGGCTTCGACCTTGCCTTCGACGATCAGGATGTCGCAGGAAGCGATTTCACCCGCGAGCGAAAGGCCTTTGCCTACGGTCAGAGTGCGGTCGCTTTCGCTAATGGGAGAGCGGCGCTGCGATGGCGCAGCCGGGGCGGCGGAAGTTTCTACAAAGCGACGGTTCATGCTGGTTGCTCCGGGGCTACGTGCGGCCGGGGCCGCGACAGGGGATGGTTCGTTTGACATTGGACGGGGGGCCGCAGGCGAAGCAATTGCCTCCGAGCGAGAGATGCTTTCCTGATTTTCGGCTTCTGTGCCGTCTGGTTTGCGGGGTCCGAACATGGAGAGTCCTCCGGGACTTATTGTTTGTGGAATCAGTGAATAGGCGTTCTCGTTAACATGCAGCGCGACCAGAAAGCAAGAGGTGTGCGCGAAACATTTTTGGAATCTTCAGTTGGGAGCTTGTTGTTCCCACAGTTCTTGATTGCGCTGCATAGCTAGAGCACTATGCATATTTGTTTGACTTTTTTGGGGCATAGATATGTTGATCGATTCGCATTGTCATCTAAACAATCCAAAACTGGCACAGGATGTGCCAGGCGTTTTGGCGCGCGCGCGTCAGGCAGGAGTCGCCGGGTTCGTCACGATCGGCACGACGCGCAGTGAAGCCGATGAAGTCATTGCGATTGCCGAGGCAAATCAGTCCGTGTATTGCAGCGTCGGCGTTCATCCGCACGAGGCCGCAGGCGAAGGAGAGCAGGTTTCGGAGGATGAACTTGTCGCCCGCGCCGCGCATCCTAAGGTCATCGGTCTTGGCGAAACGGGGCTTGATTACTTTTACGAGCATTCGCCGCGCGAGATTCAGCGCGAAAGTTTCAGGCGTCATCTTCGCGCGGCCGCGCGCGTGGGGTTGCCTGTTATCGTGCATACGCGCGATGCCGAAGAAGACACGGCTTTGATCTTGACTGAGGAGCAAACGGCGGCGCGAGCGTTAGGGCGTGATCTGACGGGCGTTTTGCATTGTTTTAGCTCAGGGCGGAAACTTGCGGAAGACGCGCTGGCGCTGGGATTTTATATATCGTTATCGGGAATCATCACCTTCAAGAAATCGGTGGAGCTGCGCGATATCGCGCATGACGTGCCGATGGATCGATTGTTGGTCGAGACGGATGCGCCGTGGCTCGCGCCGGAACCTCATCGCGGCAAGCCGTGCGAGCCTGCGCACGTGGTCGAGACGGCGCGCGTTTTGGCGCAGGTCAAAGGTGTTTCGTATGACGAGATTGCGGCACGAACGACGGAGAATTTTTTAAGATTGTTTTCTAAGGTTTCTGGGGTTTCAGGAATGGACACGCCATGAAAGTGACAGTGCTTGGCTGCGGGTCTTCCGGTGGCGTGCCGTTGATTGGCAATCGTTGGGGATTATGCGATCCGCAGGAGCCGCGCAATCGCCGCAGCCGCGCTTCTGTGCTTATCGAGGATTCCAAAACGGTCGCGCTTGTGGACATGACGCCGGATGCCCGCACGCAGCTGCTTGCCTGCGATTTGCAGGATCTTACCGCCGTGTTGTTCACGCATGCCCATGCCGATCATTGCCATGGGATTGACGAGTTGCGCAGTCTCAACTGGCTGACGGGCAAACCCATCGACATTTTTGCGGGACAGGAAACATTGGAGGAATTGCGCGCGCGGTTTCCTTACGCGCTGGGCGAAACGAGGTCGCCGGGGCGAAGCGCATTTTATAAGCCTACTATGGTAACGCATGTGATTGAAGGGGCGTTCGCGGTTAACGGGCTGCGCGTTCTTCCCTTTGCGCAAAAGCATGGCCCGATACAGTCTTTGGGGTTTCGGTTCGGAGCTTTCGCCTATTCCACCGACGTGTCGGAACTGGGCGAAGCCGCCTTTGCCGTTTTGGAGGGGGTGCGCTATTGGGTGGTCGATGCCGTGCGGCGCGAACCGCATCCAACGCATACCCATCTGGCGCGGACTTTGGACTGGATCGCGCGGGTGAGGCCGGAGCGAGCATGGCTTACGCATATGAACGAGACGATGGACTATCAAGCGCTGCTCAAAGAACTTCCGTCACATGTGCAGCCCGCCCATGACGGGCTGGTCATAGAATGTTGAAAACCTGTTCTTATCGCGAGCGCGCGGCTGCGTCGCGCTGGTGTTACAGGGGCGCGCTTGGCGTGATGGTCGCGGTGGCGACGTTCGTCGTCCTCACCTTTCAGGATTTCGGCATTACGTGGGACGAGGAGCTGCAAAGCCAATATGGGCAGGCGGTGGTCGATTACTATCTGTCCCTGTTTAAGGACCAGAGATTCGATCAAATATTCAATCTCTACCTTTATGGCGGGTTGTTCGACGGCGTGGCTTCGGCGGTCAATCGGTTCACGCCGACAACGGTTTATGAAACGCGCCACTTACTTAATGCCGTCGTCGGAATGATTGGATTGTGGGGGACGTGGAGACTTAGCAAATTACTTGGCGGGAGCATGGGCGGGCTTCTGGCGCTCATTCTCCTCGCGCTCACGCCGATATATCTGGGGCCGATGTTCAACAACCCCAAGGATATTCCTTTCGCGGCGGGCCTTATCTGGACGCTTTATTACATGGCCAAGGGGTATGCGTTGCCGTTGGCAACAGTTGATTCAATGAAGAACCGTCATTGCGAGGAGCCGAAGGCGACGTGGCAATCCAGAGTTCCACAGGACAGAGCTTGTGATTCTGGATTGCCACGTCGCCTTCGGCTCCTCGCAATGACAGCCTTTGCTCGTTGCGTGGGAGTGAGGAAAAAAGCAGGCCTGTCGGCAAGACAGCGATTGCTCGTTAAGTTGGGCGTCGTTCTGGGGCTGACGCTTGGCGTGCGCGTAGGCGGCGCGATGGTGGTCGCGTTCTGGCTGGCGCCGTGGGGGCTGGAGGCGTTGGCGAGTCTTTGCCACAAGCTTTCCAAGGGGCGCTTGCTGAAGCTCCCCCACCCTAACCCTCCCCGCAAGGGGGAGGGAAACTGGTTGCGCAATCTTCGTAGTCTTTCCCGGTTTCCCGGCTGTTGTTGGTTTGTTTTGAGGCCTTACCTTGTCGATGTCGGGTTGCGTTTTGTCTTACCTGTTTGCGCGATTGCTTATCTTGTGATGCTGGTGTGCTGGCCGTGGGCGCAGATGAATCCGATCATCAATCCTTTGCGCGCGCTTGGAGAATTCAGCAATTTTCCTCAGGATGTCGAGGTGTTGATCGCGGGAGAAATCAGGCGTTCGACCCAGTTGCCATGGTATTATGTGCCGCTTTATTTCATGGTGCAGCTGCCTGAGTTTCTGCTTGCGCTGTTGGGAGCGTCGGTTGTGGCGCTGCCTTTCGCGGCGCGGAAGATGGATAGGCCGCGCAGGCAGGCTTTGCTGCTTCTGATGCTGATGGCATTCGCGCCTATCCTTTACGCGATGGCGCGACGTCCCGCGCTATACGATGCCGTCAGGCATTTCACCTTCGCCGTGCCGTTGTTCTGCGTCTTTGCGGCGCTGACGATCACCCATATTGCGGCGTGGGGGGCGGAGCGGATTCGCTCGCCCATCGGTCGTCGAACCACTTTGATCGTAGCGATTATGGCGGGGCTTTTGCTTGCCGGGAATCAGATCAGGATCATGGCGGCGCTGCATCCTTACGAGTATATCTACGCGAACGCTTTTGCGGGCGGCGTGAAGGGCATTTTTGGCCGTTACGAGCTGGATTACTGGGGGTCGTCTTTCAAAGAGACGGCAGAGAAGATCCAGTCTTTGGTCGATAGCGAAGGCGGCGTTCCGCCGGGGCAGCTTACCCGTATCGCGATTTGCGGGCCGTGGGATGCGGCGATGATCTACCTGCCGCCGAATTTCGATCCGGTGGAAGCTAACAAGCCTGCTGAATTCTTTCTTTCGACGACACGCTGGATGTGCCACAACATGCGGCCCGGACGCGAAGTGATCCGGGTCGAGCGCATGGGCGCGCCGCTGGCCATCGTCAAGGATTTGCGCCCTGTGGACACTATCAGGAAACAGTGATCGGGACATGACACCTTCCGCGCGGCTGCAGGCCGTTCTTGAGATCCTTGTTGAAATCGCGGAGATCGCGCGTCCGGCGGATGCTCTGGTGAGCGGGTATTTCCGCGCCAGACGCTATATCGGCAGCAAGGACCGCGCGGCGGTCGTGGGGATGGTCTATGGCGTTATGCGGCATCATGCGCGGCTGGGGTGGTGGCTCGCGCGGGGCGTTCCCAATGCGGAGGAACGGCAACAAGACGCAATGCAAGGCGCTCGCGAAAGGCTGCTTGCGTATCTGTCCTTCGTCGAGCGCATGGAGTTCAAGATCATAGACGAGCTGTTCAGCGGCGGAAAATACGCTCCGGCAAGTTTGGGGAAGGGCGAGAAGTTTTTGCTGCAGGCATGGACGGGGCATACCGTTTTGCATCCCGCCATGCCGGAGGAGGTACTTTGCGAATGTCCGGAATGGGCGGCGGGGCGCTTGCGAGAGCGGTTCGGCGATGCGTTCGTCGGGGAGATGGAGGCGATGTTACGGCCTGCGCCGCTTGATCTGCGGATCAATCCTTTGAAGGCGAAGCGCGAGGAGATTCTGGCTGAGCTTGCGCGGCAGGAGATGAAGGCGGAGCCTTGCCGTTATTCTCCGCTTGGCGTACGGGTAGCGGCACGCCCTGCGCTCAATGCTTTGCCTATGCTTAAAGATGGGAAGGTTGAGATTCAGGACGAAGGCTCGCAGTTGGTCGCGATGCTGGTCGAGGCCGCGCCGGGACAGCGCGTGGTCGATTTTTGTGCGGGCGCGGGCGGCAAGACTTTGGCCATCGCGGCGCAGATGCAGAATAAGGGGCATGTGGTGGCTTGCGATGTGCTGGAAAAGCGGCTTAAGCGCAGCGGCGAGAGGTTTCGGCGGGCGGGCTTGCACAATATAGAGATCAAGCCTTTGGCGAATGAGCACGATCCATGGGTCAAGAAGCACAAGGCCGGGTTCGATCGCGTTGTGGTCGACGCGCCTTGCAGCGGGACGGGGACGTGGCGGCGCAATCCGGATTCGCGCTGGCGGCAGCTGGGGCCGGGGTTGGAAGCGTTATTGCCGTTGCAGGCCAGCATTTTGGCCAGCGCCGCGCGGCTGGCGAAGCCGGGCGGACGTGTGATCTACGCGACCTGTTCGCTCTTGCCGGATGAAAACGAACGACAAATCGAGGGATTTTTAGCGGCGCATCCCGATTTCAGGCTGGTCGATTATACAGAGGTTTGGGCGCGTGTCGCGGGCGTTGGTGTCTCGCCGCCCTGTCAGGATCCTTATCTTGCCCTTACCCCGGCACGGCATGGGTCCGATGGCTTCTTTGCTGCCGTGATGGAGCGGACTGTGTGTGCGGGGACCCCATAGGGCGACTGGCCAACACGTATTTTAACGTCATGTCAGGCATAAGAGCGATATCCCTGACTCTGTCGCCTTCCAGCTTCAAGTCAGCAATATGCTCGATGGCTGCGCGTGTTATCTGCAGGACCTGATTGACTCTCTGCATGTGTTCCAGAGTTCTAGCTTCAATTGAGGCGAAGGGAAAATAATTGTCCGATAAAGTTAATTTATCCCAGGCAAAAGCAATCGGATTGCTTCCGGCATTATCTTCGGCTTTTGTAAGTTGTATAAGTTTACCGTTTTGGCGTTCGGCCCTTTTGACGCGTGATTTCCAAGCTTTCGTTACCGCGTCCGCGACAGCGGTGTTATCGTATCTATTGCACAGAAATATTGCTTGAGCATTGAAGAATGTTACTATTCTTTTCGACGAAGACTTATCAATAACATGCTCGAAAGGTTCCACGGTTACTTGAGTTGTGATGCGGTTGTGCTTTTGGGTAATGCCTGCCTGCATTGCGGTTGCAAGTATGGATTTTGCAGAATTTATTCCATAGGGATGCGCAATTGTAATGTGATCTGGGGTGTCGTGTCTTCCATGCCCAAGCGCCGTTAGCATTTTCTTGGACATTGCCTCGTCTTCGACGATTAATAGAGTTTTGCTATCCCTTGACAATTTCGCCATTTCTATCGCGGTGTTTGTATAGGTCGGACGTTTTAGATGAGGATTTAAGATGCATTTTTTTAGCAGCGCGGCATCTGCGAATATCTTGTCCATGTAAGGTTTTAGTCTGGCGTGGCTTTCAGGGAATTCGGCATTATATCCGTTCCATTTGTTGCAGATTTGTCCTGATATTTTTTCGTCAATCTGGTAGTGGCTACCCAGACCGGCGCAAAAGGCGATTAAAAACACAATGGCATCACGCCCTTGATATAATGTTGTTTTCTCGTCTGCCGTCACGGCGGATATGCTTGCGCTGGATTTGTTGGCGCTTTCAAAAAAATCTTCATGTAAGCCTATGTATATGTGTCTTGCGCAGGTTTCTGCAGGAAAAATGTTTCTGCTTGCGCGCCAGCTGTGTTGGCCCGGGATGTTGCCCGCAGTTGAAATGACGACCAAATCTTCCCAGTTCATACCCGTAGCTCGCCTGAATGATCTCGTTTGTGTAGATATGATTTTAATATCGAATTTTTTAGACTCTATTCAATCAAATACAATGTTTTCATCAATAATTTCTTTGGTGTTTTTGAAATATTATTTCAAGGAGTTGTTCTGAAATCCGGCAGTAGTAATGGAATTGCCATAAAAAACAATGGGATATTAATTAACTTTTTACTCAGTGGGCGTATGAAACGATCTTCGGTTGGTGTCAGGGAGGGGTATGAGAATACTAGGCAAAACCGAGCGGAAGCTGGCATGGCTGGCGGAGGAAATTGCCAAGCGACGGGATAGGGCAGCCAAGCTTGTTCGTCGAATCGAGGCGATAGAGCCTTGGGTGGGGGAGGCTGCGCCGGGGCTTCGTGAGAAATTCGTGCGATATCTTTACGAAGTGGCAAATGAGCGTGAGGAAGAAGGTCGTTTGTTATCGCGCGTCGAGGCTATTGAGAAGAGGCATCACGACAGAAGGCAGCGCGGGCGGCTTTCTTATGCGCGAGGTCACAGGCTTCCGCGCGGAAATCCGGCGTTGCGCGCGATTGCGGTGGCTAACCGGAACGAGGCACGCGCAGCTAGCGCGGCGCGCAAGCAAAAAGATTTCCTGCTTCTGTTGATCGTGTTTTGGTATTTGTTTGTGCGCAAATCGCGTTTGTTCTCACGCAAGCCCGATAATATGGCGCCACGCTGAGACATGATAAGTCTCTTTTGCTCTGGCCGCGTTATTCCGTTTTTTACGGCAACAGCGGCGACCATGCGGGATCGGAGGCGTCCGTAGGGGTCTGCACCTCACGTTCGTTATAGCCCGTCAGGTCGATGCTGTAGAGATGAGAAGAGCGACCGCGCGATCCCGGAAGATCCTTGAAGAACATTAGGACGCGACCGTTGGGCGCCCAGGTTGGGCCTTCGGCGTGGTAGGCCTCGGTCAGTATGCGTTCGCCAGAGCCGTCGGGGCGTATCACGCCAATGTAGAAGCGCCCTTGCAGCTGTTTGGTGAAGGCGATCAAGTCGCCGCGCGGCGACCAAACGGGTGTGCCGTAGCGACCAGATCCGAAAGTGATTCTTTGCACATCGCTGCCGTTCGCGCGCATGACGTAGATTTGTTGCGAGCCGCCACGGTCGGATTCGAAGGTGATGTGCTGGCCATCTGGCGAGAAACAGGGGGCGGTGCTGATCGACGCGCCGCTGGTCAGGCGCGTGACGCGCCGCCCGCGCAGGTCCATGGTGAAGACGTTGGAGCTGCCGTTTTCGGTGAGGCTAAAGACGACGCGGTTGCCATCGGGCGCGAAACGAGGCGCGAAGGTCATGTTTTCGAAATCGCCGAGGACTTCCTGTCTCCCGGTGTCGATATTGAACAGGTACACGCGAGGCTTGTTGTTGTAGTAGGCCATGTAGGTGATTTGTTGCATGGTCGGCGAGAAGCGCGGCGTCAGAACCATGGCGCGGCCGTCCGACAAGATGCGATTGTTTTCGCCGTCCTGATCCATGATCGCGAGACGCTTCATGCGATTGGTGGCGATGCCGGTTTCCGCAATATAGACGATGCGCGTGTCGAAGTAACCGTCTTCGCCCGTGATGCGCTGATAGATCGCGTCGGCGACGATATGCGCGACGCGCCGCCAGTTGGAGGGAATCGAGAAATAGGCGCGGCCAGCCATTTGCTGTTCGCCGAAGACGTCCCACAGCCGGAACTCGATTTTCAGGCGTCCATCACCTTGCGCTTCGACCTTGCCGATGATGAGCGCTTGCGCGTTTAGGACTCGCCAATCAGCGAAGCGCGGCGCCGTCAACAGGGCATCCGCGTCTTGCACGAACGCGCGCGGGTCGATGGTCGAAAACAGGCCGGAGCGCACGAGATCGTTGGTAATGACTTGTGCGATGTCGCGGCCAAACTGCGCTTCGTCGGCTGTGCGTCCATAAAATGCCGGAATCGCGACGGGGATCGGTTCGCTGACGCCGCGCGTGATATCGACCTTGATTTCAGCCTGCGCGGGGGAAAAAGGAGCGATCAAGGCCGTTAATGAGAGCATCAATCCAAGGGCGGTCACGCGCAGGCGTTGTCTGGCAATCGTGACGATTACCGCTAGAGCGGCGCGAGGAGGATTGTGGTTTTTCATAGCATGTCCCTTGGGTCGAAAGTGAAATGAATGACTTTCCATTGTTCGTACTGTTCCAGTGGAAGTTCTAGAGGCGAGCATTTCGGATTGTTGATGGCGCGCACTGCCGATTCCGCCGCCGCTCGGAAGAATGAATCCGTGGCCAAGCGCATTTTGTCAACTACTTCGATATGTTGCACAGTGCGGTCCGGATTCACGTCGATTACGACTTCGACAATTAGGTTTTGCGCATCGCGCGCGCCGATCGGCATATTCCAGCACTGCGATATTTGGCGACGTAGAGCGTCTTCTTGACTGATGGTCAGTCGGTCAGATAGGGCCGGAGCTTGACTGTTCGGCGGCGTTACGATTGCGCTGGTCGATTTCGGGTCTGGTTTTTCTTGCGTCTGAGGCGCTTTCGGGACTGGAGGAACTTTGGAAGTCTCCAGATTTCTGAGCAACTTAGAAAACGCTTCCTGTTGTGGTTTGGGTTCTTCCGGTTTCACGATCGGCTTTTTCATGGGTTTGAGCGACTCCGCGTCCGGCATGGGCTCCGGCTCCGGCGGTTTGGGTTGTGGCGGCTGAGGCGGCGGCGTTGGTTCGGCTTTCGGCTGAGGGGGAGGCGGCGGGGGTGTCGGTGGTTGTTCCTGCTGTTCCGGTTCCTTGATGCGCGTATTGGTGATTTCGGCAATTTCCACAATTTCGAACGGCACGGGCTGGTGCGGCGGCGTGATGGGGGGGAAGAAAACTGGCAGGCCGATATAAAATGACAACATGAACAGCAGGTGAAGCCCGGCGGAAACCGCCAGGAAAGTCTTCAGTCTTTCATCGTTGACGGTTGTGCGGATCATATTAAGCTATTTGCCCGGTTTGGGCAGTTCTGCGACGAGGGCTACTTTGTTGAAGCCAGCGGCGCTGACGGTTCCCATCACTTCCATGATGCGGCCATAGGATACGGACTTATCTCCGCGCACGAATATCCTCGCTTCGGCGTTCGCGCCTGTGATGGCTCTTAGTTTAGGCACGAGGTCGGGGAGCTCCATAGACTTTTCCTGTAGATAGACCTTGCCGGATTGGTCGATGCTAATGACGAGCGGTTCCTTGTCCTGTTTTATGCTTTTGGCTTGCGTCTTCGGGAGATCCACGGGTACGCCGACAGTTAGCAGGGGGGCCGTGACCATGAAGACGACGAGCAGCACCATCATGACGTCGACAAACGGCGTTACATTGATTTCAGAAACTGGATGCCATGAGCGCCCGCCGCGCCCTCGTCCGCCGGAGGCCATCATTTGCGTCGCCATGCGGGTTCTCCTCCCTCCGACTTTTCGCTTAGACGTTCGGGACGCGCTTCTTCAAGGCTGCGCGACAAGGTGGCCATGAAATCGTTGGCGAAGTTGTCAAGGCGCGCGCCGTAGCGCCCGATTTCGGTCGAGAATTTATTGTAGGCGGTCGTAGCAGGAATCGCCGCGACGAGGCCGACGGCTGTCGCGAGCAGCGCTTCGGCGATACCGGGCGCGACGACTGCGAGGCTGGTGTTTTGCGCCTGCGCGATGCCGATAAAGCTGTGCATAATGCCCCAGACGGTTCCGAACAGCCCGATAAATGGCGCGACCGAGCCGACGGAAGCCAGAAACGTCATCCAGGTTTCGACGGTGGTCATTTCGCGGCCAATGGTGACTTGCAGTACGCGATCAACGCGGGCCTGCACGCTCGCGCGGCTTCCTGAATTCGTCAGGAGACCTTTGTCGTGCGCCGAGCGCCACTCCTTCATGCCTGCGATGAAGACGGCCTGCATGGGGTCCGCCGGACGCTTGATCTTGTCATAGAGCATGTCGAGCGATCCTGCCGACCAGAAGCGTTCCTCGAAATAGGTCGCGCGATGTTTCAGGCGGCCGATCTTTGCCATTTTGTCGAAGATGATCGCCCAGACGAGCACCGAAATCATCAGTAGGCTCGTGATGATGGTTTTACCGATCAGGTCGGCGTGCATAAACAGGCTCGTCAGCGACATATCGTGCGACGCGACAGAACCTGCCAATTGCACCGAACTGATGGTCGAGGGGTCCACAGGCATGGCTACTCCAAATCGGCAAAGGGTCGGATATCGGATGAACGGATACAAGTATCAGGTCTTAGGTGCTCAGAGCAAGTGACGCAGTTATCCTGTCGCTATGCATTGCCATCACGCGCTAACTGATTCCGTAAAAATCTGGCGCAATTGAGGCGGCATGCGAATCGGGCGCTTTTCTGGCGATATGGCGACAATAACGACTTTCAGGACGGCGAGGGTTTGTTCGCCGCGCGTTAGGGTTTGCGTCATGGTTAGCGAGGCGTTGCCCATGTCCGCGACTTCGGTCCGCATTTCAAGGCTGTCGTCGAGCAACGCAGGGGCGAGATAGTCGATTTCGACGCGACGCACGATCAGGAGCGCTCCCAGCTCCTGCGCCGTGCGGCGATGATCCCAGCCGAGCGCGCGCAGGAATTCCGTGCGCCCGCGTTCTGCGAATCGCAGATAGCTCGCATGGTAGACGATGCCACCTGCGTCGGTGTCTTCGTAATAGACGCGAACTGGGATGGAGTGAGAGGGGGGCATTTGGCGCTTTCTGTGTGTTAGGCGGATGGCGTTCAAATCCTGTATGCCTGCGCTTTGGGTTATGGGTCAAGTTTTTGACGGCCCTCTCGACAAGTTCGGTCGGGGGCACTAATGTCTTGATTGTCTGTTCCGTTTTCTATCCTCAATATGTCTTCTTTATCTCCTTCGTGCCTGATTTGCCGGATAGTCCTCACATGACCTTTGTTTCCGCAGCTCGATCTGCGTCCGCCGGAAATTCCAATATTCTCGGCGATATCGTTTGGCAGCCGATGGATCATCGCTTGTGGCCTGTGATTGAGAGGCTGGCGGGCGGTCAGTATGAATTGCTGTCCTGCGATTTTTTCGATACGTTGCTATGGCGTATTACTTCGCACCCTCACGATGTTTTTCCTTACGTGTTCCACAAGTTGCGTGAACAGGGATTGCTTGCTCCGCATGCGACCATTCAGGCGTTCGACGCGGCGCGTAGGTTGGCGGACAGCAGTGCGCGGTCAGAACTGACCATAGGCTGCGATATTATCGAGGTTACGATCGAGGAAATCTATCGCAAGTTTCCGTGCCATTTTGTCACGGATGTCAGCGCAAAGCAGTTGGCCGCAGTGGAAGAGGCCGTCGAATATGAATTGTTGCGGCGCGACTCTTCCTTTGTGCGCTTAATAGAATGGACGCGCAGTCGGTCGATCCCCTTTGTCGTCGTGTCCGACACGTTTTATAGCTCTGAGGCGCTGCGCAGGATGATGCAGGCGGCGGGGTGGCCAGCTCATTTGATGCCGGAGCGATTCTTCGTTTCAAGCGAGACGCGCCGAGGTAAGACTCGGGGGCTTTTGGGGCACATGGCGGCGGAGTTGCGCGTCGATCCCGCGAAGATTTTGCATGTCGGCGATAATCCAGATGCGGATGTGATCGGACCGAGCATGAGCGGTATGAGCGGGATTTTGATCGAGCGAATTCCGGTGGTCGTGCGGGAACTTGAGGGGATCGAACCCAGACGCGAGATCCGGCTGCGCGGAGCTTCGCTCGCGGAGCACGCGGATTATGCTATTCCCGCGCTACGCAGGCAGCTTGCGTTTGAGTCTGAGATACGGTGTCCAAGCGTGGATTTACGTCCCTACTGGACGTATGGCGCGCTGGTGTTCGGGCCTGCGATGGCCGCCTTCGCGCATTGGATGCGGTTGCGCACCTCGGAACTTGGAGCCCGCAAGATTCATTGCCTTCAGCGCGAGGGTGAGATTTTTTACAGGCTGCTGAACAGGTTGGAAAAGGCTTCGCCTATGCTTGCGCAAGGCGGCGCGCCTGTGCAGCCTGTGAGCTTGCCCGCATCGCGTATCGCCATTATGAGATGCGCGGTGGACGGGAGCGATCCTGACAGCCTTAAAGCTTTTGCGGGCGGGTTGTCTGTGGGGGCTACTGTTGCTGATTTTCTTGATTACCTTGGCCTTCGCGATATGTCGATGGGCATGTTCGGGGAGATGGGCAAGCTTCTCGTGATTTCCACGAACTTGCAGGAGCTTGAGTGGCTCTACAAGTACATTGCCGGAAGCGAGCGGTTGCGGTCTCAGGTCAACGAGTTGGCTTTGCGGCGGTGCGAAAGATTCGCGCAACTCGCTTTTGGCGACAATTGGCGCGCGCCGTCGGATGAGCCGTTCGTATTGGCTGATCTTGGCTATGGCGGCACTATGCAGAGGCTAATCGTAAGCATCTTTAAGAGGCTCGGTTTGGAACGCAAGGTGTTCGGGCTTTATTTCGTTACGAATAGCGCCATGGCTTCAGCGCAGGCGAAAGGGTGCGGCCCGTCTTTGGGATATCTTGCCGATCATGGCCAGCCTTTGGAATTCGTCGCTATCGATTTGCGCAGCCATCCTATACTTGAGCAATGCTTGATGCCGGATATGGGGTCGGTGAAAGATTATGCGGAAGGCGGTCCTGTTCGTCAGCCGGTGATGATTTCCCGGCAACAGCAGGCGCAACAGAACGCAGTGCAGGAAGGCATGTCGGCGTGCACGGAGGTTTGGCCTCGCTTGTGTCAGGAGATCGGGATTTCTTTCGACGTGGATGACGAAAAGATGAAGGACAGGTTGCGCTCAATTACAGCGCGCGCGCTGGGCGAACCGACGGCTCAGGAGATTCAAATTTTTTCCAGTTGGATGTATGAGACCAGCCTTGGTTCGTCGATCGCTTTGCCGTTAATCGGCGATGTCGAGAATCAGGCTCTTATGCGCTACGTTCAGCTCGTGAATAATTTGCAGGATCCAGATTTGTGGCTTTACGCGAAACTGCGCAAAGCCGATGCGGATCTTCATGCGCGGTTTGTCGATATGGTGCGCGCAACCGGGCAATATCGAAATGTTCCCATTCTATCCCATGGCATGGTCGTCGCCGATTTCTTCGCGTTGGCGGAGCTTGCGAAGGGAGAACAGAATCCTTTCGTCGCGGCTCAGGCGCATTCGGATTTAGGAAGTCGTCTGGACGAGGCGGGGTGTATTACTCTGGAAGGCGGTCGCAATGTTCCTATACCGGCTAACGAAAAGTGCCTGTTGGTCGCGCGTTGCATTTTTTCGACGCCTTTGCCGCGCCGTTTCCGCAGCATCGTTGTGCGCATCGCGCCAACTGACGCTCTTGTTCGGATCGATGGAGCGGAATTGCTATGGTCATCGGATTATTCCGTGCGTCAGAGCATCTATCAATACCGCCATTTGGCGCAGGGCCGACACATTGTTGCCGCTTCCCAGTCGGGGTTGGACGTTGAAGGGGGTAAACCCGTTAGCGGCAATTTATATGTGGGACGCAGGGGATTGACGGTTCGCATTGCGGTGCCTGAATCCGCAGGACAGGTATGCTGCGTTTGCATTGGGTTGCATGCGGGATTGGTCAGCGATCGTGAACTTGGTTTCGAGCGCGCTGCGGCTCACCATCGCACTACCAAAGATGGGAATCTGCCTGCCTCTTTGCAAGGAGATGTTTCGCATTCGTCTACCGTCAAACTGACGTCGCTTTAGATCATGTCCTGTTTTATTACATCACCTGAGGCGGAAAAAAATTTTACAGCAAGAACAGCTTGATTCCATTCCCGCACGTGGGAGCGAATTCAGTCACGCTTGATGAAAAAAATTGTTTTTGCGCTTTCTAGATGCCTTGGAGTCAGCTTTTTCAATAGCCAGAAAGGATCGTCGTTATGGCTCATGTTTCTATTATCATGCGGACAAAAGACAGGCCCCAGCTTTTGCCGCGCGCGCTTGCCAGCGTTGTGTCGCAGACCTATCCGGACTGGGAGCTTATCGTCGTCAACGATGGCGGGAATCCCGCAACAGTCGAGAAATGCGTCTCGATGTTGGACGGATCGCCTGCGCGCAGCAAGGTGAGCGTTATCAACAATCCTAAGTCGCTTGGCATGGAGGCTGCATCGAACTGCGGCATCAGGGCTTCAAACGGCGGGCTTTTGGTCATTCACGATGACGACGACAGTTGGCAGCCGGATTTTTTGTCCGAGACGATCGGTTACCTTGCCAACAAGCCTTATCCAGAAGTCGCGGGCGTTGTGTCGCGGTCCCTGCGTATCGTTGAGTCGATCGAGGCCGACGGCAGCATCAAGACGCTGGAGCGCAGCGAGTTTAACCCATGGCTTGAAGCCGTGACGCTTGGGCGCATGACGGGCGACAATTGTTTTCCTCCTATCGCATTTCTTTATGAACGTCGCGTTCTGGACAAGATTGGCTATTACCGCGAGGATTTGCCGGTGCTGGGCGATTGGGATTTCAATCTTCGTTTTCTGCTTTACTTCGATATCGGCGTGTTGCTCAAGAATCTCTCCAACTACCATATTCGCCATGCGACCGAGGGCGCCTACGGGAACAGCATTACGGCGGGGCGTTACGATCATGCCATCTATAACTCGCGTGTGCGGAACGAGTATCTGCGGCGCGATCTGGAGGAGGGCAAGATTGGGCTGGGCTATTGTCTTGCGGTGGTTCCGGAACTGCTTGGCGTAAGCCGTCAAGTCGGCATGACGCAGAAGGGCCTTGCTACGTCGTTGCAGGTCATGCAGGGGCTGGCTGGGCTGATGCGAGGAGGCGCGCGATGAGCGAAACTCTTTACGACGAAAACTTCTATGCGGAACAGGCTCCGGGCAGCTTGACGGCGGCGGCGACGGTGTTGCCGACGTTGTTCTGGCTCTTGGGCGCCCCGCCGCGCAGCCTTGTCGATGTGGGGTGTGGCATCGGGACTTGGCTTAAGCAGGCTCAGGCGATGGGGGTTCGTGAAATTGTCGGTCTTGATGGCGATTACGTTCCGTCCAACAGGCTATTGATCAATCCATCGCAATTTATCGCGAGCGATCTAAGGGGAGATTTCTCATCGCCGTTGAATCGACGCTTCGGCATGGCGATGAGTTTGGAGGTGGCCGAGCATTTGCCTGCGGACAGGGCTCAGAATTTTGTCGCGCAGCTTGCTTCGCTTTCGGACCTTGTCTTGTTTTCCGCCGCGATGCCGAGACAGGGCGGGACAGGCCATGTCCATGAGAACTGGGCAGAGTATTGGGCGCTGCATTTCGCGATGCTCGGATATGCCTGTTTTGATCCTTTGCGCGAGTTGTACTGGACCGAACCCAAAGTGCCATGGTGGTACGCGCAGAATGTTCTGGTTTTCGCGCGAGGCGAGATTTCCGCACAGTTGGAGCGCTTTCGCGCTCCTTTCGACCGGGCTTTGACGCGGATCCATCCGGTCGGCAGGCTCTGCAGGGGGGGAGAGCCGCCCTTGATGGGGGATCCTATGGCCGAGGTTCTTTACTACCAGATTCTTGATCGTTTGTGGCGGGCTGGCAAGCCAGTGTTGCCTCCACTGAGGCCGTTGCCGATCAGCAGGGGGTAGGTCGTCTTGAGGCTTGGCCTTGACTCGTTCCGGTCATGCTTCTAGGTTGCCCGCGTTGGGGTTGTGTTTCCGAACAGGCTTGGCAGGCCTTATGGTTTTGCGCGAGGACCGGGATGGGCGCAGATAGCGAGCATCATGGGCTTGACGATCTTGAGGCGCGTATCCGGGCGGCGGAGAGCCGGAACGAACCGGAGAAGCCTACTGAAGAGTCTGTGCGCCCTTTGCGGGCCAGTCGTCTGGGGACTGATTTCGTGGCAGCCTTGCTGGGTTGCATGGGGATCGGGTGGTTGATAGGGGAGGCTTTTCCTTCTCTCCATCCTTGGGCTCTGGTGGCAATGGTGCCGGTAGGGTTTGCGGTTGGAGCGTTGAATATATGGCGCGCGATTGCCGGGGGTTCGGGGATATTCCGGGCCGAAGATGGCGAACGCGAGGGTTCCGAGGATACAAAAGGTCGTCAGAAGGATTGAGCGCGAATGTCTGAGATGCTTGAAGAATTTGAAATCCATGCTTTGAGCAAGCCTTTCATGACGATTGGCGATCACCCGATTGCCTTTACGAATTCCGCATTATTTATGTTTTTGGCTGTTCTGTGCAGCACGGCACTGATGGTGTTGGCGATGAAGCGCAGGGCGCTGGTGCCGGGGCGTTGGCAGATGCTTGCGGAGACGCTTTACAATCTTGTGACCAATATGCTCGAAAGTTCGGCTGGAGAAAAGGCTAAGCCTTTTTTTCCGCTTATTTTTACTATTTTCGTATTTCTTTTGTTCAGCAATCTGCTCGGTATGTTGCCATGGTCGCTGTCGGTCACTAGCCATGTGCTGGTTAACTTGATGATTGCCTTGATTCTGTTCACGGTTATCATTGTGACGGGATTTGCAAAGCATGGTCTGCATTTTCTTGGCATTTTTGTACCACGGGGCGCACCGGGTTTCATGCTTCCCTTCCTGATTGTGCTTGAGTTCTTTTCTTTCGCGGTCCGTCCTTTAAGCCTTTCGATTCGACTTTTTGCCAATATGTTGGCGGGTCATATTCTTTTGGCGGTATTCGCTGGGATGGGCGCAAGTCTGGCGGCAACGGGGTGGGCGATGGGAGTCGGCATTGGCTTCTTGCCTCTTGTCGTTAACGTTGCTATTACCGCCTTCGAGTTTTTCGTCGCGTTCTTGCAGGCTTACATTTATGCTATTTTGGCGTCGATCTACCTGCGCGATGCTTTAGAGACACATTAGGCGCGGGGATGATGGCCGGAGATTCCGGGAAGTGGGTTCAAAAAAGTTAAGCAGATAGGTTTTTCTTTAACCAGCAAGTCAGGAGTTTTTCTATGGAAAGCGAGTCAATGAAGTCTATCGGTGTCGGCATCACGATGATCGGGTCGCTTGGCGCCGGTCTTGGCCTTGGCGCGATTTTCTCGTGCTGGCTGACGGCCATCGCGCGCAATCCTTCGGCGGAAGGCAAGCTGCGTCAGGTTGGGTTCATCGGCATGGCGTTGACGGAACTCGTGCTCTTGATGTGCTTCGTCGTCGCCATCCTTCTGATGTTCGCTACGTAGCATGAAAGCGTTGAGGCGCATTCTGGCATCGGCGCTCGTTCTGGGCGTTCTGGCTTCTCCGACTTTGGTTGTTGCGACGCCGTCGCATCAGCAAACGGAGAAAGCTGCGGTGTCTGCCGCGAAGTCGGTCGAAGCCGTTGTTGCGCCGAAGGGTGAAGGCGTGGTAGCGGCGCAGGCTGCCGAAGGGCATGCTGGCGGGGAAGCGGTCCATGATGGCGCGGCGCACAAAGCCGGGTTGCCTCAGCTTGATCCGGCGTATTTTCCGGAGCAGATTTTTTGGCTTTTGATAAGCTTTTCCGTTCTCTACCTGTTGATGGCCAACGTCGCGTTGCCGGGAGTCAAGGCAACGCAAGAAGCGCGGCGCAGGGCGATTAAGCGCGATCTTGCGGAAGCGAAGGCGGCCAGCGAGGCAGCTCAGGCTGCGCAGGCTTTGTCCGACAAGGTTATGGGAGAGGCGTACGCCAAGGCTGTGGCAGCTGTTGCGGCGATCAAGTCGAGCGCATCGGAAGAGTCGGCCGAACGCCAAGCGGCGCTGCAACGCGAGCTGGGGCGTCGCTTCCGCCAAGCCGAGGCAAAAATCTCCATGGCGCGGTCGGCGGCTTTGCATGAAGTGCATGACAAGGCAGCGGGAATCATCGCGGCGGAAATTATGAAGAAAGTCGTCGGTGGGATATTGGTTGACCCGTCGCATTTGACGTTGCCTGTCGCGGGCGGTTCTGAAGGGCGGGCATAGGGAATGGGCATGATGAGCGCGTTGCTTAAAGATCCGATGTTCTTTTACAGCATCGCTTTCGTGCTGTTCTTCGTCGTTATGTATGTCAAGGTCAGGAAGCCTGCTTTGGGCTGGATCGATGGCGAGATTCTCAAGATCAGGCAGGAATTGGACGAAGCCAAGCGTTTGCGCACTGAGGCCGAGGTCGCGTTAATCGCGACGCGCGACAAGCAGCAGGCCGCTATGGCGCGGAGCGAGGAGATTGTCAGGCAGGCCAAGGAAGATGCCGAGCATATGAAACAGAAAGCTACCGATGAGTTGAGTGAAATTCTGGCGCGTCAGGAGCGTTTAGCTGTCGAGCGCATTAAGCTTGCCGAGCATGAAGCCGAAGCGGAAATCAGGGCGGTTGCGGTCGATCTGGCTCTTACAATCGCGCGGGAAGCTTTGGCTCGTAATATTTCTGGTGCGTTGAGCGCGCAATTGGTTGATCATGCCATCTCTGAGGTCGGTTCGAAAAAGCTGGTTGGTTAGACTGGAGTATGGCTAGCTGATCGTTATCTTCGTTTCTGGTGTTTTCTGTAACGTACGGGATGTGTATCGTCATTGATGCACAACGGAGCGTTTCAGTGCAACAGGAGACATTTGGGGGTTGGGTAGCCATGTTTTCTTCGGCTTCTCGTCATGTCGGATATTTATTCAGTAAATGGAAAATTATTGAATTGTCGTAACTTCCGAGCCGTCTTGTGGGGATATGCAGATGAATCTTGCGGAAATGGCCGTCATTCCGCACACAGCGTCCGATTCCTCAGGTCGGAAAGCGGAGATGCGGAATCCGATGTGGCGCTGACCCGAATGACAGTTCTTTCTACAACGTTTGCCCGTCTTTGGGCCTGAGAAGCGTTTGGGAGTTACGAATTGCCTAAAGTACTTTTTATGCGTTCCTCCTTTCGAGGCCTCGCTACATGAGACCGAGCAAAACAAAAAGTTTTAAAGAAATTCCCTCCGTTGCGGAGAAAACAATTTGGCGTAAGGATCTGGCCGAGGCGATTGCTGCCTTGCGCGATGCCGATGAGGTCATGAGATTTCTAGCCGACGTTTGTACGCCGGGCGAGATTATGGATATTGCAGATCGGTGGCATGTTGCGAAGCTGCTTGACGAGGGTACGCATTCTTATCGAGATATCAATGCTATGACAGGGATCAGCGTTACTACAGTGGCGCGGGTCGCGCGCTTCCTTCAGCAAGAACCTCATCAAGGTTATCGACTTGTGCTTGATCGGTTGCGTAAATCAGCCAAATCGTGAGTTTTCTGTTTCCTTAGGTTCCGCGCGTGTTACCGCCGTTGGCGGCGCGTGGGGCGGGCGGTTGCTGCTGCTCCTCTTCAACGTATTGCGCGTTTTCGTCATAGGCATAGGCGCTGTCGTCTTCGGGCTGTTCGTAGGTCGGTTGCTGTTCTGTATAGGCGGTTGCGGGCTGCTGGGGCTGCGGTTGCGCGTTGCGGCCGCCTTGCGCGAAGCGGCGAAGACTTTCCCAGATGGAGGTGATGACGGAAGCCGAACGCGCGACGTTTGCTTGCGTTGGGGCTTCGTAGGACGGGGCGGCGGACTCTTGAACGGTGTCCTGCTGCGGCGCGTCTGTGTACTCCTGCTGGTCGCTTTGATTGTCATGTTGGGGGGGGGGCGGTAAGCGCGACTCCGGGGCTGATGCGGATTGGGTTGGTTGTGTTGGGGCTGCCAGCGCCGCTGCGCGTCGCGCGGTCGCGTTCGCGACATTTGAAGCGTTGCCTAGCCTCGCGCGTACGGCGCGGTGGGCCAGCGTTAGGTCGCCGATTTGTTCGATGGCCGTCAGACTTGGCAATACTTCTTCGATATGCGCAATCAGGGCGGCCAAGGCTTGGCGTTTGGGGAGCTTGGCTTCCTCGCTGGATTGGTAATAGAGCGCGTAGTCGCTGGACTGGCCGTAGATCGAGGCGATTTTACGCGCAAGCTCCGCGCCGAGTTTGCCAATGTGGCTGACATAAGCTTGATACAGCGTCGCGCGAATGCGCGGCCAGGTCGCTTCGTAGTCGTCTTGTTCCGTCGCGATGGCTTTGATTCGCGCGAGGCAGACCGCGCGCGCGGCCATGAGTTCTCCGCGCAGAGCGGCGGCTATGGCTTTCAACTCGTCACGCCTGTCGTGACGCTGACGCTGGGCGAAGACGGTCAGGATGCTGAGCGCCGTGACCAGCATCAGAAGGTTGCCGATAAGTATTTGATAGCGTGTGAAGAAACCGGAAGGATTGACGGGCACGGACGCTGCGTTGCTGACTGCTGCGGTTTTAGATTCCGTGAATGCGGCAGGCGATGGAACAATGACGGCATGTTGTTCCGGTTTCGCCGATTCTGCTTTTGTTGTTTCAGTTGTTGTTGGCGCTGCTGCTACTGGCGGGGGGGCTGTTTCTGGCTTTGAGACCGATGCTGTAGCTGCTGACGCGGTTGTTTGCGCGCTGGAGGCAAGCGCAATGGACCACAGGCCCATACGCTGGGTTTGGGCTTCTTGTTCGGCTAGCAAATAGGATTGGATCAATTCGGTGCCTGCCAGCGATCCGCGCGCGGCCACTGCCAGCCCTTTCTTGAGGAGCTCCAGCGCGAGGTCATCCGTTTCTGCCGTGCGGCAGCTCGCAAGAAGATGCCCTTCGCGACTGCGATCACGAATCATGCAACCGACTTCTTTGTTTGCGACGAGTTGGTCTAGAGCCATACGCGCCTGAGGGCCGAAGCTGGCTGAAAGCTGGGGTGGGACAATGCCGAAAAGTCGTAAATCTGTGCTGTCAACGCGAAGCCTTTCTCCGTCGATTGCCACGGCTGCGCCTTGCACATTGCGCGAGGCTGGCGCGTCGGAACGGCGTTCGTAGGTCGTTTGGCGGTTGACGGGTGTGCGGGGGGCCTTGCGTGGGGCTGGGGCTTCTTGTGCAAGCGACAGCGCGGGCAGCGCGACCAAAAAAGCCAGCGTCAGTAGGGGAAGGCGAACGGTGGCTGTTTTCATAGGGCAACCTCTGCGATTCTGTTGACTGAGGGAAGGTTAAGGCACACCCCAGCAAATCGCAAGCCTTGCGACACTTGCTGTTCATCCCCATGTCACTTCCTGCTTGTCAACCACGCCAATAATAGGCATGGATTGCGAGGTATGTTCTTAACATTCAGAGCAAGGCGTTAACCATGACACAAATTCCGGTGACAGTCCTGACGGGGTATCTCGGCGCGGGTAAGACGACTTTACTGAATCGTATCCTTTCCGAGCCTCATGGAAAAAAGTTCGCAGTGATCGTTAACGAATTCGGCGAAATCGGCATTGACAACGAATTGATTGTCGGCGCGGATGAGGAAGTGTTCGAGATGAACAACGGATGCATCTGCTGCACCGTGCGTGGAGATTTGATTCGCATTCTGGCCGGATTGATGAAACGCGCGGATAGGTTCGATGGTATCTTGGTTGAAACAACGGGGCTTGCCGATCCCGCGCCTGTGATTCAGACCTTCTTTGCGGATGCTGATGTGGCGGCGAAGACGAAACTGGACAGCCTTGTGACCGTCGTGGATGCCAAGCATTTGCCGCAACGTCTGAAGGATTCTAGCGAGGCTGTCGAACAGATTGGCTTTGCCGATATTGTCGTGCTTAACAAAATCGATCTTGTTACGGAGGAAGAGCTTAAGAAGATTGAGCGCTCAATTCGTTCGATTAACGCTTTTGCAAAGATCGTTTTGTCCGAACGCGGCAACGTGCCGCTGGATCAGTTCTTGGGTCAGGGCGCGTTCGAGTTGCGGCGTATTCTGGAGCGCGAACCTGATTTTCTTGAGGATGCGTGTGGCCACGAGCATCATCACAGTCCTGAGCATAACGATCATCATGAGCATGAACATGAGCATCACGATCATCAAGATCATGGGCATGACGCTTCTATCCAGAGTTTTTCCCTGACATCTTTACGTCAGATTGACCTTATGAAGTTTGAGGACTGGATGGGAGCGTTGCGGGCTGAGAAAGGGATGGATTTATTGCGTTACAAGGGGATTCTTGACGTGGCGGGCAGCGGGGACAGGCTCGCCATTCAGGGCGTGCATATGATGATGGAAGGTAGCCCGCTCGCGCCATGGAAAGAAGGCGACGCGCGGTTGAGCCGCCTTGTCTTTATTGGGCGCAATCTTGACGGCAAGGCTCTGCGCGAAGGTTTCGAGGCGTGCGCGGCGTAGCGTGAATTTAGGAGAAATCGTGGCCCGATGTCAGTTTCGACAATTCGTCGAGGATGGTGGCTCCGATTGCGCCGCCATCGCCAGTGATGTTATGCTCAACGGTGGTTTTGATGCCTTCGACGAGGCAGGCGAAGATGGCGAGCGTATGCGGATTTATGTGGGCTTTGCCGATGTCTTCGTGTTCACAGATTTCATGCAGAATTTTGGCGAGACGCGCGGCGAGCAGATAATCGCACATTCCGGCTTTTGGCACGATGGCTAAGGCGCAGTCGCCGATACGTTTTAGGGCGGTCGTTTCGTATTGACCGGGGCGCAACGCGGAGACGGCGCGGTCGATTCTGGCGATTTCAATATTGATTTCGTTGAGCATCACCTGACGGGAATCGATGATGATCTTTTCGGCTTGATGGATGGTTTCTGGCGGGACGATTTGCCCGAAGCTGATATTTGGTCCCAGTTTATCCTTTAGAGACTGGTCAGGTTCGAAGATGACCGCTTCGGGCGGGGACTGGTTATCGGGAGCCATCGGGAGTCCATTTTACTGGCATCGGCTGGTTGCCGTTACGCCGTTCTTGCTTCGACGCTTTGACCGGGTCCACGCGCCGTCGCCGCGATGGGCCTTTGTAGTTTTCTGTAAGCACAAATTCACGAGGATGTTCGATGATTTCGTTGATGCGCCGATGCAATTCCTTGACAGTAAACGGTTTGACCAAATATTCGGTGACGCCGACGTCGCGCGCGATTTCGATATGGTGGGGCTCGGCGTTGCCTGTCAGCATGATGACTGGGATCATGCAGTTTGGGGCGTTCATGTCGCGGAGTTGTTTGACGAGGCTGATGCCGTCCATGTCGGGCATGCGCCAATCGCAGATGATGAAGTCGATGGGGGCCGCTTCTATTTGTTGAATTGCCTGATGACCGTTACTCGCTCTGAAAATATGTTTGAATCCGAGACGGTCTAGCACATCGTGGACGAGCTTTTGCATGAGCTGGTCGTCTTCGACGATCAGCACGTTGAATTTACTTAAAGGAGAGAGGATGACTCTGGACATGTCACGCGCGTTGTCTGCATCAAAACATGAAGCAAGACGCGGCCAGCGTCAAGTGGCGAGGTTGAGAAGACGCGAGCCTGAATCAACGTGGATGATTTCTCCGGTGATCGAAGGCGTTTCGATCAGGAAGCGGACGGCGCAGGCGACGTCTTCGGGACGCGTGGCGGCGCGTAGCGGCAAGGCGGCTATACGTTGCGCGAAGGTTTCTTCCGTGTCGCGCGCGCTGGGGAGAGTCGTGCCGGGGGCGACTGCGTTGACGCGCAGGCGTGGGGCTTCGCGCAGGGCCATGGCGAATGTCAGATTTCGCAGCGCGATTTTGCTGGCGTTGTAGTTGGAGAAGCTGGGCTTGTCCGGGCGGCTGTCGAGCAGATTGACGATGGCGGAAGATGTTAGCGCGGCGTTGTTCGCGGCGAAGGATTCGCTTAAAATCTTTGGCGCTTCGTAGTTTATGATTCGGTGGCGCGCGCCGCCGGGGTCCTGCGCGTCAGGCTCAAAGAGGCTGGCGTTGTTGACGAGGGCCGTGAGTGGGCCGATTTCTTCGATCAGCGAGGGAATTAATTTTTCCGTCAGCGCAAGGTTAGCGAGGTTGATCTCGGCGAGCGCCGCCTTGCGGCCCATGTCCTGAATCTGTTCGGCGAGCGCCTGCGCTTCACTTTGCGAAGCGTGGTAATGGACGACGATATTCCAACCGTTCGCGGCGAGATCGAGCGCGATGGCGTGGCCAATGCGTCTGGCGGCTCCGGTGACTAGCGCCCAGCGTTCGGGGAAGGCCTGCTCAGTCATCATGTTTTTCTTCTGCGGCATAGTTCGATTCCTCCGATGGCATCCGGCAGCGCGTTGGGTTTTTCAAGGCGAACAGTTACCTGTTGCGCGCGCGGGTCGCGGAAACAATAGTCGATGATGAGATCGGCCAAGGTTTCCAGCAGGCAGATATGGCCCATGGCGGGAATGTCGTGCGTGAGAAAATAGTGGATGGCGCTGTAGTCGATGACGCGCGAAAGGCCGCTGTCGGCGGGATCGCGGAATGTTTCTTGAAGTTCCGACTCGACCTCGATATGCGCGATGACAGGCTGAGGCTTCTGGCGCTCATGCTCAAGCACGCCGATGGACAGCGTCAGGCGGCAGTCGCGGACGAAGGTGATTAGGGAGTCTTTTTTGCTATTTGTCATTGCATATCCGCGCTTTTCCTGCTCTTCCCGATCAGCGCCGAGATGACGCCGTGCCAGGTGCGGATTTCCTGTTCGGTCATTTCGGCGCGCATCAGCATGTTTTGCAGGCTGCGGGTCATGGTGGGGCGCATATCGGCAGCAACGAAAAAGCCATGCGATTCGAGTTCGGATTCCAGTCTGCCAAAGAAGTTCAGGTATTCCTCGCGCGTTGCGGGGCGGCTGTTGCCAGTGTGGAGTTGCTTGCCGGGTGTTTGGTCTTTGGCCTGACACCATTCATAACTAATGAGCAGAACAGCTTGCGCGAGATTTAGCGAGGTGAATTCCGGATTGAGCGGAATCGTGATCTTGGCATTCGCCAACACTATTTGGTCGTTGACGAGGCCTGTGCGTTCGCGGCCGAACATCACGCCGATTTTTTGTCCGGCGGCGATGCGTTCGGCCATGTCGGGCGCGGCGGAGCGGGCGGTCAGGATACGGGTTACCATGTCATGTGTGCGGGCGGTAGTCGCGTAGACGTAATGGAGGTCTGCGAGCGCTTCTTTCAAGGTGGCATAGATTTTGGCGTGGTTTAGGATCGCGTCGGCTCCTGAGGACGCGGCATGCATGCGTTCCTGCAAAGGATCGTGCAGGGGCCATGGGTCGCGGGGGTCGACGATCCGTAGCTCCGAGAGGCCGCAATTGGCCATGGCGCGGGCAGTCATGCCGATGTTTTCGACCAATTGCGGTTCGACCAGAAGGATGACAGGCGTTGGTTGCGTCATGCGTTGTTTATGCCTATTCTTGCGCTTCTCAGGCTGTTGGGACACAGTGGTTGCCATACTAGGGAAACGTCGATGCTTCAAGGCTATATTAAAAGAATATTGAATGCGCCAGTTTACGATGTCGCCAGTTTCACGCCGCTTGATCCGGCGCGGGTGTTGTCGGCCCAGATGGGGCGGCATGTGCTGATGAAGCGCGAGGATCTGCAACCGGTTTTTTCGTTCAAGCTGCGGGGCGCTTACACGAAAATCATGGCCCTCAGCGCTGAAGAGCGCTTGCGGGGTGTCATTACGGCTTCGGCGGGCAACCATGCGCAAGGGGTGGCTTTGTCAGCTAAAAAGCTTGGAATTCGGGCGGTGATCGTGATGCCTGCGACGACGCCGGAGATCAAGGTTTCGGCGGTGCAGAGCCATGGGGCTGAGGTGGTTCTGTTCGGCGATGCCTATCCCGACGCTTTGGCGCATGCGCTGGAATTAACCAAACTGCATGGGCTTTCCTTCGTTCATCCTTACGACGACCCTGACGTGATCGCCGGGCAGGGGACTATCGGCATGGAAATTCTACGCCAGTATTCCGGGCCGATCGACGCTATTTTTTGCCCGGTCGGCGGTGGAGGTCTGATTTCCGGAGTGGCGGCGTATGTGAAATTCCTGCGGCCCAGCGTGAAGATCATCGGCGTGGAGCCGGAGGATGCCGATTGTCTTTATCAGGCCTTGAAGACGGGCGAGCGGGTGAAGCTTCCGCAGGTTGGCATTTTCGCCGATGGCGTGGCGGTCGCGCAGGTGGGCGAGGAGAATTTCCGCGTCGCGCGGGAATGCGTGGATCGCGTGATCCGTGTGACGACCGACGAGATGTGCGCGGCGATTAAGGACGTGTTCACCGACACGCGGGCGATTGCGGAGCCTTCGGGAGCTTTGGGCGTGGCGGGTATTCGCAAATATCGCATGGAGCAGGGCGAAGGGCAGGATCATGGCGCTTTAATCGCCGTGATTTCCGGCGCGAACATGAATTTCGAGCGTTTGCGCTATGTCGCGGAGCGGACGGCGACGGGCGAGAAGCGCGAGATGCTTTTATCTGTACAGTTGCCGGAAACGCCGGGAAGTTTGCTTAAGTTCTGCGAACTGGTCGGGCGGCGGGCGATTACCGAGTTCAACTATCGCTATTTTAACCCGCGCGAGGCGCATATTTTTGTCGGGGTGCAGATGGGGAATGTCGCGCAGGAGGGGGGCGTATTTCTAGAGACTTTGGAGCGCAACGGATTTCCGGCGACCGATATGACCGACAATGACCTCGCCAAGGAACATATTCGCCACATGGTCGGTGGCCACCCGCCCCGCTTGCTCGACGAGGCGCTTTATAGCTTCGAGTTTCCGGAACGTCCGGGAGCGTTGTTGCGTTTTTTAACGGCGCTGAATCCGAGTTGGAATATCAGCCTCTTTCATTATCGGAATCACGGCGCGGCGTGGGGGCGTGTCCTGATGGGGTTGCAGGTTCCTGTGGCTGAACGGAATGATCTCAGACAGGTGATACAGAATGTCGGATTTATTGCGACAGATGAAACGGTTAATCCTGCGTATAGGGTGTTTTTGGCGGGGGGGTGTTCGGACGTAGAATTCGTTTGGTCAGGTTGTTCGGGATAATTAAGAAAGATTTCATGAGAAGTTGGCATGTTCACGTTTTCTTTAACACAATCCATGTAGAGGGGGCGGTATGAAATTTAGGCGTACGCATACAAAGGGTTGGTTGGTATTGGGCATTATCTTTGCCTTTGCCTTTGCCTTGTGGCTACCCCAAGAGGCGGAGGCTGATATGAGAACACAGGATCACATCGTTGATGGCAAGAAAATTACCTTTGGCTATGAAATGTTTAGCCCCCCGTTTCAGATCAAGAGAGACGCAGGAAATGTTACCGTTCCTGCCTTGAAGGCTTCTTTGCGCTACTACGAATTGTTGGCGCAGGGGGATATTCCGGGCGCTTCGGCGCTGACCATGAAGCCGGATGCCGCTAAGAAGCAATGGGACGGTGTGGCGAAAAGCATGGGCGGAACCGAGGCATTCAAGAAGAAAATGGCGGAATACTTCACGCAAGGCATGACCGTGAGGGGTGTTCTCTATTACCAGAATGCCGCAGTATTACTTGTCGACAATCCCGACATGGGGGTTATGATGACCCAGAGCTTTGTTTGCCAGAAAGACGGTGGTTGCCTTCTGGACGACACGAGAGAAACTGAGGCCGCACGTATGCTTTCTGGACGTGTCGCCGGAGATATTCGTAACGAAAAACTCAAGTTGCCATTTTGATCCTGCCGCGCCACAGGCTGAAGGCAAGTTAGTATGATTGATCGTGTGACTATGGTGCGGCTCGGGTTCGCAGGTGTGCTTCAAAGGTATGGTTTGGCATGAGGTTGCGTTTGCACTATTCGAGACTTGTCGCGCTGGCGGCGCTTCTCATCGTTGTTTCTTGTACGGGCATTCCTGAGGGAGTCGTGCCGATACGTCCCTTCGATATCGCAAGATACCAAGGGAAATGGCACGAGATCATGCGCCTTGACCATAGCTTCGAGCGGGGACTTACCAATGTCGACGCGACCTATAGCCTGCGCGAGGACGGTTCCATCGGCGTGCTTAACCGGGGGTTTGATCGCAAGGCGTGCGAATGGAACGCTGCCGAGGGGCGGGCAGTGTTTCAAGAGGATCCCAGTACGGCGAGCCTGTCCGTCACGTTCTTCTGGCCGTTCGCAGGCGGGTATCACGTCATTGATCTGGATCGGGAGTCTTATGGCTGGGCGCTCGTTTCCGGCCCGTCAAAGGACTATCTTTGGATTCTGGCGAGAAAGCCAAGCCTTCCGCTTCAGACGCGCAAACGCCTTGTCGAGAAGGCCCGCTCGCTCGGCTTTCCTGTCGACGAGCTTATCCTTGTCGATCATGGCCCGATGATGTGCGAACGAAGGAAGTAGGTTGACTGCACATTACCCTATTACACTTGAAGCAATTCATTCCATTCAAGAAAGACCAACCTACAAGCGTCATGCCTGCGCGGGCATGACGCTTGCGGCCGCAACGAATCTTGTTCTGGGACAATATGTTAATGTGTAGGGCGGCAGGCGTCTGTCTATCTGCCCGCCTTTGAAGACGATGCCAAATACCGGAAGCTCCGCGACGTGATTGAGAATGTCGGCTTTGTCGCCAAGGACGAGGCGGATAATCAGCTTAATCGGATGATATGGGGGAGGCGGTAATTTACGGATTGCGGGTGTTTTCGTAATATCTCTTCGCGTTGACCATCCGACATGGGCGGTGACTAATTTGGTAATTTGTTGATTTTATGGTGTTTCTTGGCGCGCCTGTGCATTCCGTCGAAGCCGATAGCGACATGTCGCATATCCAGATGTCGCACATCATGATGTCGCCAATCCTCATCGCTGTGACGTGACTTATGCTGCCGTATAGGTGCGCGTTGGGATGTTTTCCTCCCTTATCCATAACAAACGTATTGGCAAAATCACCTGTGTTTTTGAGCGCAATCATGGAGGTGGCATAAGTGCTTTGTCCTCGTGGGCTGCACAGCAGTTCGAGGGGAGGCAAGACCCATCGACCACCTAGGGCATCTTGTATCAGTTTTTGACCGAGAATTTCAGGGTCACGAATGTATGTTCCGCGATGTCCGAGTGAAGTCATGTTTCCAACTTCATGCGCCGCATCCTCGAAATTGGTCAGAAGCTGATTCCCTTCCTTGTCAGATAAATCTTTTGGGGAAGCAAATAAGCAATAAAGCAGGTTATCAGAAATACGAGTCGCTCCAGAGTAATTGGGATTTCTTACAATCTTCCAGACTCCCATGTAGATGCCTTGAGCAGGGATTAATTTTGCAATTTGATCGTGGCGCGGTATGGAAGGTATAAGCGCGGAATAATCCTCCGGTTCGATTGGAGATAACAGGCATGGGGATGTTGGAGTCTCTACAGGGTTTATGCGTGTTTCAGAATGTCGCATTGTTAATACCCAATCTTGTTGTTCTTATTGCATAAAAATCATCGCAGATTCAACTAGTCAGCGCATAATAATGCGGCTCGCTTTGTCATATACTCCGTAGGATTGGAAACCAGAAAGAGCAACAAGCGCGATCCAGAGCCACAGAGACTATTCTATCGACTCTGGATCGCCTAAGTCGTCTCCCGCTTTGCAAGCGGGAAACTCCTCGCGAGATGACGCCCCATCCGCAAGGATTGTCTTTCCTGAGCCCTCTTTCTTTTGCTACCCCCTCTTCCACGTTGTCCCGTTGGGGCCGTCTTCGAGCGTGATGCCTTGGGCGGCGAGGGCATCGCGGATGCGGTCGGCTTCTTTGAAGTCGCGGACTTTGCGGGCGGCGAGGCGGGCGGCGATGGCGGATTCGATTTCGGATTCCGAGGGGCCAGAGAGGGCTACGCCTGCGCCTTTGAACCATGATTCGGCTGATTGCTGGAGCAACCCTAGGGCTTCTCCGGCGGCGATGATTTTGGCTTTCAGACGCGTTTTGTCTTCTGGCGATGATGCTTGATAGAAGGCGTTGACCAGCTCGTGGATTAGCGCGATGGCAAGCGGCGTGTTGAGGTCGTCGCGCAACGCCGCGTCTATGTTTTCGGGAATGGAGGTTTCATGCGTCGGCAGGTCAGTGGCGGCGCGAAGCGCTCCGTACCACCGGTCGAGCGTGGCTTTGGCTTGTTGCAGTGCGTCCTCGGAAAAGTCGAGCGGCTGGCGGTAATGGCCGGAGAGTAGCGCGAGACGCAGGGCTTCTCCCGGCGCGATGCCGAGAAGCTGGCGTACCGTGAAGAAGTTACCCAGAGACTTCGACATCTTGTCGTTGTCGATGGTCAGGAATCCGTTGTGCAGCCAGTAAGTCGCGAGCGGTTTGTGGTTTGCGCAGGCGCTTTGGGCAATTTCATTTTCGTGGTGCGGGAAGATGAGGTCGAGGCCGCCGCCGTGAATGTCGAACGTCTCGCCGAGATGTTCTTTCGCCATGGCCGAGCATTCGATGTGCCAGCCGGGGCGTCCGCGTCCCCATGGACTGTCCCAGCCGGGTTGGTCGTCGGCGCTCGGCTTCCACAGCACGAAGTCGGAGGGATCTTTTTTGTAGGGGGCGACTTCGACGCGCGCGCCTGCGACGAGCTCGTCGCGCGTGCGGCGTGAGAGCCTTCCGTAATCTGGCATCGATGGCACGTGGAACAGGACGTGGCCGTCGGCGGCGTAGGCGTGCTGTTGCTCGATCAGCGTTTGGATCATCGCCAGCATTTGCGGGATCGTTTGGGTGCAGCGCGGTTCAATATCGGGAGGCAGGGCGTTTAGCGCTTCCATATCCTCGTGATAGGCGTCGGTCGTTTTCGCCGTGATCGCGTCGATGGTTTCGCCGGACTGTTTTGCTTTGGCGATGATCTTATCGTCGATATCGGTGATGTTGCGCACATAGGTCACGCGCGGATAATGCCGCTTTAATAGACGGTAGAGCGTGTCGAACACCACGACGGGCCGCGCGTTGCCGAGATGCGCGAAATCGTAAACAGTCGGGCCGCAGACATACATGCGAATATGCGCGGGATCGAGCGGCTTAAACTCTTCCTTGCTGCGGGACAGGGTGTTGGTCAGGTGGATGGGGTGGGGCATGCGTGTCAGAACTCCTGCTGTAAAGCCCCTCGCCCTCCATAGGAGGGAGAGGGGTTTGGGGTGAGGGGGGAGTTTGGGTTTGCATGACTGACTCTCCCCCTCACCCTAACCCTCTCCCCCTCGCGGGGGCGAGGGAATCGCGCTGCGCTATCGCGGGCGTTTGTATCTAATGCTTTGAGTATGGCTTCTGTTACGCCTTCGGCATTTGCCAAAATGTCGTTGTTCCAGAAACGAAGGATTTGCCAGCCCCATTGTTTCAAATCTTTTGTGCGGCGTTCGTCGCGTTCGTTACTTGCATGTTGTCCGCCATCGGCTTCAATGACTAAATTATTTTCTATGTTGGCGAAATCGACGATATAGGGGCCGATGGGATGTTGGCGGCGAAATTTGTAGTTTTGCAGTTGTCTGTGACGGAGGATGCTCCATAGCCTTCGCTCTGCGTCAGTAGGAATTCTCCGCATGTTTCGCGCATTCTGTAAGTTGCGCTTGCTCATCAACTTGCCTTGCCTTCAAGTCGGGTTCTGGCGCGGTCGGGGCCGATCATGGGCAGGAGCGCTTTCATTTCCGGGCCGTGGTCAGTTCCGGTCAGCGCGAGGCGCAGGGGAAGGAACAGATCCTTGCCTTTACGTCCGGTCGCGTATTTGATTGCGCCGATCCATTGTCCCCATGTTTCCTCGTTCCATGGCGCGGGCGGCAGGAGGCTTTGAGCGGTCGCGATGAATTTGCGTTCTTCGTCAGCGATGACGGGGGCGACGGGGCCTTGCACGACTTGCCACCATATCTTCGCGTCGCTGAGCTTGACGAGATTCGGCTTGATCGCGTTCCAGAAGTCTTCGTTGTTATCTGGGATGCCGAACGCCTTCAATCGGTCGCGCATGGTTTTGTATTCTGTCAGATGGAGAATTTTGGCGTTGAGCGCCTGAAGATCTTCCGTGCTGAATTTCGGCGTGGCGCGTGAGATTTTATGCAGGTCGAACGCGGCGGCCAGTTCGCCGGGCGTCAGGTGCGGGGTGACGGAGTCGGACGTGCCGAGATAGGCGAGCAGCGTGTTGATCGCCATCGGCTCGATTTCCATGTCGTCGCGCATGCTGGCGATGCTCAGTGTGCCGAGGCGTTTGCTCATTTCGACGCCGCTGGCGCTGACGATCAGCGGGAAGTGCGCGAAGGCGGGAGGGGGCTTGTCGGTAACGGCTTGCCATATTTGAGTTTGCACAGCGGTGTTGGCGACATGATCTTCGCCGCGAATGACGTGCGTGACGCCAAAATCGGCATCGTCTACGACCGAACAGAAGGTGTAGAGCGGCACACCGTCTTCGCGCACGAGCACGGGGTCAGAGAGCGAGGTGGCGGGGAAGGTTTTGTGGCCTTGGATGACGTCGTCCCATGTGACGGGCGCGGAATCGAGCTTGAAGCGCCAGTGCGGGTTGCGGCCTTGTTGTTCGAGGGCGGCGCGTTCGGCGTTCGTGAGTTTCAGCGCAGAGCGGTCATAGACGGGGGGGAGGCCGCGTCCGAGTTGCGTTTTGCGTTTCAGGTCGAGTTCGGCCTGCGTTTCATAGCAGGGATAGACGCGGCCCGATTCTTTGAGCTTTTCGAGCGTTTCGCGGTAGCGGTCGAGGCGGTCGGATTGCCGCGCGAATACATCCCATGTTAGGCCGAGCCAAGTCATATCGCGCTCGATGCCGCGCGCGAAGGCTTCGGTCGAGCGCTCGCGGTCGGTGTCGTCTAGGCGCAGCATGAACTTGCCGCCCTGTCGCCGCGCGAAGAGCCAATTGAAGAGGGCCGACCGGATATTGCCTATATGCAGAAGGCCGGTGGGCGAGGGTGCAAACCGAACAAGGACGCTCATGGCTACGGTTTTAGAGGATTTTTTGTCGGTTTGCAGCATGATTTTGCATTGCACCAATCGGAATTGTCGTGGGCATTGGCGTGATTCGTGAACGAGTACTGCCTTGGTGCTAATAATTTTTAGCAGCAGTATTTGTGCTTTTTCTGATTTATTTTTCCTGATGTTGCGGCGCAATATTTTTGTTTGTTTTTTTGTTTGATTTTTTTATGTGATTTATTGTTGATTGTGGTTAAGTCAGGTGGTTTTGGCTTTAATATTTCAAGAGCGCCTCACTTGACGACACGATGACTGATAAACACTTTTTCTTTTAAGGAGTGATTTTATGACTACTATGGCTGATGTTTACCTATCACAAAATTCCCGTGAAAAGTACGCGCGGGGAGCCGAAAATAATGATGAGCAACGAGCCGCGCATTCTGCTGTAGGTCGAATGACGGTGACATCTGCCCAAGTGGCTGCTGCAAGCCTTTGTAGTGGCTTTGGATTTGGCGATTATTCTTTGCGCGAGGGGGGGCATCCCAAGTGGGTTCGTGGGGGCCGCTATAATTGTAGTATGGACTGTGCTCCGGCTTAATTACTTAAGCTCTCATATTTTTGGGTGCCACGTTTCTATAGTTCTATATGGAAACAAGGGCGGCTGATGGATCAGCCGCCCTTTTTGCATTATCCTTTCAGCGTGATCGGCTTGTCTGGGAAGGAGAGCTGGTCGCGGTCGCGCCAGAGGGAGCGGACATAGTTGACTTCCATCAGGCGGCGGACGCCTTTGATGGGGCGTTTTTCGAAGCCGTGGAAGGTCACGTCAGAACGGACGAAGATGACGGCGGAGTTGAACGCGGCGGTCGAGCGGCCTACCCATTTCTTGTCGGCATCATAGATATCCGTGCCCCAGTCTTTCGCTTCCGGGCCAGTGCACAAGTAGATCACCATCGAGAAAAGTTTGGCCGTGATGTCCGGGTGCGGTTCCAGCCATGCGCCGTCGGTGTCTTGAATGTATTCGACGCGCAGGTAGCTGCCTTCGATGTCGTTTGGCGGGAGGTTCAGGGTTTCCGTAATTTGTCGCGCGACTTCCGGGCGCTGGAACGCATCGCAGAAGGTTTGGACCGCCGGGAAATCCTCGCGCATTTCGGGCGTGAAGAAGGAGCGCTTTCGGTTGTTTTGCTCGTAATCGCGGACGCCTGCGCATTCTTCAATGGCTGGCGGCACGATGGGGAGGACGAGCACGCCGACGCACATGTCTTCCGGTAGCGTGTTTTTAAGCACCCAGCGACGGTAGGGCTGTTCCTTGATTTCGCTGGCTTTCAGTGCGCCGATGAAGTGGGTTGCGATGGATTCTGGTGAGGAGAGCTGGAGAAATTCGTGATAGGGTTTCCCTGAAATTTCTGCGCTTTGGTTTTCTTCGATTCGCAAGGCTGTTTGCGTGTAGGACATGATGGCCTCATTTATTGTTGCGTTGTTGTATGGACAAAATGTACCGAGAAGGAGAATATGGGCAATATTCACAACAAGGGCCGTCATTGCGAGCCCCATTCTTGGGGCGAAGCAATCCAGAGTCACAAAAACTGCCTTTGCCGCTCTGGATTGCCACGTCGCTTTCCGCCTTCGGCGGAAAACTCCTCGCAATGACGGCCTTTGTTGCGATGCTTGTCCTAATCATCATCAGGGACGGCTTGGCAGTTACTACTCTCCTATCCCTTGTTTCCAAACGATCTTGGCGCCCAGTCGATCAATTGCTTCATGCCGGGGATCGATTTGGCGAAGGCGCTGAGGGCGTGGCGGATGTTTTCGCGGTGGGCATACCATTCCGTGTCGACGTAGCACAGCTGCACGCTCATGCGCTTGCCTTTTTGCGGCAGAAAGCCGTGCCATGAATGGCCGCAGACGCGGAACATCAGGATGTTACCGTATTCCGGTTTGAACTCGAAGGCGTAGTCGTCGCGGTCGTTGCCGCGCAGGACGCGCAGGCGGCCTTTTTCGTAGGGCCATTCTTCGCTGAAGCCGATGAGAACGGTGATGATCTTGTGCTTCGAATCTGGATGCGCGTAACCTTCGTTGTAGTGTCCCGTGGTGTTGCCCATCATGACGATGGAGGCCGGGCGGCCCGTCAGGTCGATGTCGAATTTCTGTTCGACGAGGCGGCGGAAACGGTCGCTCAAAAGATCTTCCATGCAGTCCGCGAATTTGCGGCCATAGCGCAGATTGGCGAGCGCATAGCTGCCACGATCCGGGATAACAGGCGCTTCGGCAAGGACCGCCGCTTTTTCCTCCATGGGGAAGGCGTTTTCGATGTAGCAGAAATCGTAAGGGTCGCGGCGTAGCTCGGCGGCCTTGATTGCCTCTTCATTCAGGAGCTTGAATTGTGAACCGGGTTTGGGAGGTTTCGCGGTGACCGGCTCGACGAACTTTCTCGCGGTGGCTTCGGCTGGCGGCGTCATGGCGGTTTTCTCCTTTGTTTGCACACGCGATGCTAGTAGTCTGTGTGACTTAAAAAGTAGCATTCTGACTTGGTCTTTTTCGCCGTGGCCGCGTCAAGAGGCTTGCTCGTAGCACGCGCTACGCGCTGCGCCTCTTTCCTTGCCACGTCAAAAAATTCCTGCGTCATAATCCTACTTTTTAAGTCACACAGACTACTAGCAAATACGGTTTTGTACGACAACTAAAACTCCGGTAAGGACGGCTCCTTGTTGGGGGTCGCGGCTATCCCCTCGATTTCGATGAGCCATTCCGGGCGGCAGACGGGACCTTGCACGACAACGAAGGGTAGTTCGGGGCAGCGTTCGTTCAAGCGTTCCGCGATTCGCGCGTAGTCGGCCGGGTCGCGCAGATAGACGGTCATGGTCATCATGTCGTCGAGCGACGCGCCGCCGGAGTTCAAAAGCGCTTCAATGTTTTCTAATGTGCGGTCAAGTTGTTTCTCTACGTCGCCGATGTGGACGACATCGCCAGCCGCGTCGATGCTGGCGGTACCGGAGATGTAGTAGTGGCGGCGGTCAGCGAACGAGACGCGCGCGCCGCGTTCGAAATGCACGTTGTAGTCTTTGGTCGCGCAAAGGCGGCTGAAATCGTTGAGGTAGGAGATTTGCTCCGGCTTCATGCCTAGAATCGAGTAGGCGTCCATGACGACGAGGTCGTAGCGGTGCGCTCCGCCGCCCTCGATTCCTGTGCTGGCGATGAAGTGCGTATCCCCCGTCAATCCGTTATGCGCGAACATGTCGCGGCGTTCATCGACCATGCCTTGATAGAAGATATCGACACCCTTGACGTAGATCCATGTGCGCACGCAGTTGTCTTTCAGCGTGCCGCCTTGCGCCGCGAGCGCTGCGATCAGGTCGTTGAACGCGCGGCGCGTTTGTTTAGACGAGGAGAGGGATTGGTCGGTGTTATGGGCGCAGAGGCGCGCGCTCCAGAGATGTTTCAGGTCTTTTCGCGCTATCAGGGTATGGGATGGACCTAGCCTTTGTTTATTAAGCTTGCCGCGTCCTTCGATGTGGTAGGCGCTCATCGCGATTTTGGCGTAGGGCAAGGGCGGTTGCTGCACGATCGAGACGGCGACCGGGTTTTCCGCGCTATCCTGTCCCAGAAACGAGCGGCGGATCGTTTCGGCCTGTGTGAGGGAATCGCTTAGGTAAACACGGCGGAACACCGCGCTGTCGTGGTCGAGGCCTTGGGCGCGCAGGGACTCGCTATAGAGCGATTCCAGACACTCTACCTGTTCCTTGAAGCTTAGATGTGATGGGGCAGTGAGTGTGAGGAAATGCTCGGTGTCACCGGAGGATCCTGCGAACGCCCGGTGCCTGACATCTGCACTTCTTGGGGCAGGGGTAGGGGGGATGTTGCGTGCTGGTTCGGACACGGCGTTTGAGCCTCAATTGTACATCGCAGTTTAAGGTGGGCCTTCGCACAGGCTCTTACACTTCTTGTTTAATCCGGTCAATTTTTAGTTGTTTAGGCTATTTAAGGGTTGTCAGTCAGGGAGGTGGGCGAGTAGGTTGCTGACTTAATCGGTTGACGACTAGGTCCGCGCAGGCGGGGTTCGGCGAGATTAAGGGCAGATTTCAGGGAGGATGCGATGTTGCAATCGCGCATTGACGAGATTTTGGACGTTGTGGCGCAGAAGGCGATGATTGATCGCAGCAAGCTGACGCGCGAGGCGAAGCTTAGCGATCTTAATGTCAGTTCGCTTGATATGGTCGAGGTGATGTTTGCGCTTGAGGACAAATTCGGCATCGAATTGCCGTTTAACGCTAATGTCAATGCGAATGCGTTTGAGACATTGGGCGACGTGATCAATCTGGTGGAAAAGCAGATGGCGGCTTCCGGCAAGTCGGCAGCGAATGGATAGGCGCGCTTGACACGTCGCATCGTCATTACCGGGTTGGGCGTCATATCGCCGATTGGGCAATCGGTCGCCGAATTTGGGCAAAACCTGTTCGCGGGCCGTTGCGGGATTGAGAGCGCGACGTTTACTTATCGCAACGCCGAAGTAAAATTTCCGGCGGCTCCGGTCAAGAATTTCAAAATCGAAGACTGGATTGAGCCCAAGAAGGCCTCGCTGCTTGATCGTTTTTCACAGTTCGCGGTCGCGGCGGCTTTACAAGCGATGAAGGATTCCGGGTTGGTTTTGACGCCGGAAGACGCCGAGCGTATGGCGGTGATTACGGGCACAGGCGTGGGCGGGCAGAATACGCTTGAAGATTCCTATATGCGGCTTCTGGACGCCAATGGTTCGCCGCGCGTGCATCCGTTCACTATTCCGCGTCTGATGGCCAATGCCGGATCGAGCCAGATCAGCATGGCGACGGGTATCACGGGGCCGGGCTTCACGGTCGCGAGCGCTTGCGCGTCGGCTATCCATGCTATGGGCGTGACGCTGCACATGCTGCGCACTGGCTTTATCGACCGCGCGATTACGGGCGGTTCTGAAAGCTGTCTGACGTTTGGGACTTTGAAGGGGTGGGAGGCGTTGCGCGTGATGGCTCCGGACGTATGTCGTCCTTTCTCGAAAGATCGCGCCGGGATGGTGCTGGGCGAGGGGGCGGCTATGTTCGTTCTGGAGACGTTGGAGGCGGCACAGGCTCGCGGGGCGAAGATTTACGCCGAGTTCGCTGGGTTTGGTATGAGCTCGGATGCTAAGGATATCACCACTCCGGACGTGAAAGGCGCGTCGCGGGCGGTGGTGGCCGCGCTGAAAGATGCGGGGCTGAAACCTGAGGATGTCGATTATATCAACGCGCATGGCACGGGCACGCGCATTAACGATCTGACGGAGACGGCGGCGTTGAAGCTCGCGTTGGGGGAAGATAGAGCCAAGAAGATTCCGATTTCGTCCAGCAAGTCGATGTTTGGCCATGCGCTTGGCGCGGCGGGGGCGTTGGAGATGCTCGCGACGGTGTTGGCGGTCTGCGAGGATAAGGCTCCTCCGACCATCAATTATCTGGGTTTGGATCCCGAATGCGACCTCGATTGCGTGCCGAACGAGGCTCGGGCGATGCCAATCCGCGCGGCGCTGAACAATTCGTTCGCTTTTGGCGGGCTGAACGCAGTCGTGGCTGTGCGGAAAATTTAAAGCGACAAGTCTATGCCTGTCGCAGGATTTTTTGCGCTTCGCCCCGAGAGCATGTTCTTTTTCATAAGAATAGAGATGGTTGCCTGCACAGCGCGAATCATTGCGCATGTATTGTATCGCGTGTTGTATCTTTCTTCTGCATCAGTATTGCCGAATCTTCGGCATTCATTTTTATATTGTATGAATAAGTATATTCTGTCCATGACGCGGGGCTTGGTTATGGTTTCTTCTGCGACTGTGAAGAGGAGGCGTGTGTTGCTTGTGGCATGAACGATGAGAAGATTATCATTATTGCTGTATATTAGTTTATGCTCTTTAGCGAAAATGGATGCATCTTGGTTTAGAAATACTATATTATTCTTTTTTCGTGATATATTCTGGTTCCTGCTTTAACTACTTGACCGTGGTGGGATCTTTTTGATTTCTCTGGGTCGATAATGCCGGTCTTTTGCGCTAGCACATACAGTATTCCGAGTAGATTGTATTTGGATTCGCATACTGAGGCCATACGTTCTGCGCTGGCTCGTGCATTATGTTCTGTGTCACGTAAATTATATCGGATGTGTGCGGCGATATCTCGTTTCTGCGAGGTTACGTATGTAGCGTGCGCGTTTTCTAGCCATTTCAAATCTTCTCTTGAGAAAGCGGACATCGGAAATCCACTGGCATTGAGAAATTTTCTGGTATCCAGAACTCCATCTTTGAATAGTTCAAGCGTGTCTTGCATGTAGTTTCCTATCTATATAAATAGAAGAGTATATTTTGCTGCGCATATTTCGGTAATTTATACATTATCCATGTTGGTGGTCAATGGTTGGGGGCTGCAGGCGCGCAGGGGGGTGATTTTTGTTATGTATATGGCGATTAACAACATTTGATGATGTTGGCATGCGCATAGTTTATCGACACCTCATGTGGTAGAGGTGTTTTGTTTGATTTCTGAAAATAATCAGTTGCTTTTGTTGGGGATTGTGGAAACTATACTTCATGCCTAAAAAACTCTTCATCAAGACCTGGGGTTGCCAGATGAACGTGTACGACTCGGGTCGGATGGCCGATGTCGTGGCGCCGCTTGGCTATGAGCCGGGGGAAAGCGCCGAAGACGCCGATTTGGTGATCTTCAACACCTGCCATATTCGTGAGAAGGCGACCGAAAAGCTGTTTTCCGAGTTGGGGCGGTTGAAGCCGTTGCAGGAGGAGAAGGCCGTTGCGGGCGGGCGCATGATGATCGCGGTGGCGGGTTGCGTCGCGCAGGCAGAAGGCGAGGAGATCCATCGCCGCGCGCCCTATGTCGATTTGGTGTTCGGGCCGCAATCCTATCACCGATTGCCGGAGATGATCGCGCGGGCGAGCCGCGAGGCAGGGGTGGTGCTGGACACCGATTTTTCTGTCGAACCGAAGTTCGATCAGTTGCCGCAGGGCGAGAGCAAGGCAGGTGTTAGCGCGTTTTTGTCGATACAGGAAGGTTGTGATAAGTTTTGCGCGTTTTGCGTCGTGCCCTACACGCGCGGCGCGGAATATTCGCGCTCGGTCGCGGCGATTCTTGCGGAGGCGGAGAGCCTTACGCGGCGCGGGGCGCGGGAAATCACGCTTTTGGGGCAGAACGTCAACGCTTTTCATGGTGAAGGGCAGGATGGCCAGGTCTGGGGGCTTGGGCGTTTGCTGCGACGGATGGCCGAGATTCCCGGGGTCAAGCGTCTTCGCTACATGACTTCGCACCCGCGCGATGTCGATGACGAGCTGATCGCTGCACACCGGGACGTGTCGCAGGTTATGCCTTTTTTGCATCTTCCGGCGCAGAGCGGTTCGGATTCCATTCTGGCGGCGATGAATCGTAAGCATACGGCGGATGATTATTTGCGGCTGGTGGAGCGGTTGCGCAAGGCGCGGCCAGACTTAGCGCTTTCGACGGATATTATCGTCGGCTTTCCGGGCGAGACGGATCAGGATTTTGCTGCGACGATGGCGCTGGTGCGCGAGGTCGGCTACGCGCAGTCCTTCTCGTTCAAATACAGTCGCAGGCCGGGGACTCCGGCGGCGGCGATGCCGAACCAGATTGCGGATGAGGTGAGCGACGCGCGGTTGCAGGAGTTGCAAGCGCTGTTGCGCGAACAGCAGATTGGTTTCAACGCCGCCATGGTGGGGCGGACTGTGCCCGTATTGTTCGAAAACGAGGGACGGCAGGAGGGGCAAATTTTTGGGCGCACGTCCTATATGCAGGCTGTGCGGGTCGAGGCCTCCGCGCGACTGATAGGACAGGAGATGCGCGTAGAGATTGAGCAAGCTAGTTTGAATGCCTTGGCAGGAAGCCTTGCGATCCATGGAGATTGAAGGCAACCCCAACCAGATCACCTTGCGCAGCTATCAGGCGCGGCGCGATTGGATGCCGACTTTCGTCGGCATGACGTTAACGGCCATGTTGGTCTTTATGCTAAAACAGCGTGTTAGCGTATTGATTCGACTTGCGTAGAGACCTGTTGCCGTAAGGAGGGGCTGCGTTGCGCTTTCTTCGTGACTTGGCGTTTGTATCCTGCTGCGGGAGGGGCTATAATTCCCAGTCTTTAACGTTAACCATATGTATTCATTTGCCAAGCGATTTAGAACATGTCTCAATCTTTTAGCCAACGCGCGCCGTTCAACGATTGGTGGTACTGGTCGGAGTGTCTTGTCAAACGGCTCCGGACGATGGCGGATCTTTACCGGGAGAACGACGAAGTCGAGCGAGCGGAGCAGGCCAATGGCTGGGTAAAAAAGCTTAAAGACAATGTGATGCCTCCAATCACGCTGGCGCGTAAGGGCGCCAAAACAGACGAGCAGAAAAAAGAACTTAAGGCGCTTGAGGAAGAAGCGATTTTCAACGCGGCGCAAATGTTCCGCGAGCTCCTGACGAATCTTCCCTTTATGTCGAGCGCGATTCAAAGTTTCCTTGGCGTCAACTGGCAGGACTGCAATTGGGACGATCCCAATGCGCAGGAAGAAATTGACGAAGATACTGGCTTGCCGATCAAAAAGAAGAAAAAGAAGGGCGGCGATACGCGCGTGACCGAGTTGTTCTGGGGGCCTAAGGCGCGGCAGGACGAAGGCATTCGCAGCGGCAATGTGGGGGATGGCGGGTTGCCCGGCATTCTGTACAATCTCCTGTTGGCCGAGAAAACCACATCGAACCGCGCGCCGACGGAGTATGGTCAGGCGATGCTGGCGTCTGCCGTGCAGCAAAATCTTGCGACATCCATGCAGCAGGCCGAGAAACTAGGACACAGCATGAATTTCCGGCCCGGCGGGTCGATCTAACCAGAGGCGGGACGCTTGATGGATGATGACGACCACTACGAAAATTCTGATGGCATCGAGATTCACGGCGCGGAAGATTTCGTGGCGATGCGTCGCGCTGGGCGGTTGGCCGCCGAGTTGCTCGACGTCGTGATTCCGCTCGTTATTCCGGGCGCGAGGACGGGGGATATCGACGATTTTTGCGATCAATGGACGCGCGACCATGGCGCGACTTCGGCGCCGCTTGGCTATCGCGGATTTCCTCGTGCGACGTGCATTTCTCCTAACCATGTGGTCTGTCATGGCATTCCTGGCGACAAGTGGATCGAGGAAGGCGATATCGTCAACATTGATGTGACGGTGTTGCTTGATGGATGGCACGGGGATTCCAGTCGCATGTTTTTGGTCGGCGACAAGGTTGGGGTGAAGGCTCGCAGACTGGTCGACGTAACCTATGAATGCCTGATGATTGGCATTGAGGCGGTTAAGCCCGGCGCGACCTTTGGGGATATCGGCCACGCCATCCAGACTCATGCCGAAGCCGCCGGGTTTTCGGTGGTGCGCGATTTTTGCGGCCATGGCGTGGGGCGCGTGTTCCATACGCAGCCTTCGGTCCTGCATTACGGCAAGCCGGGTCAGGGAGCTGAGATCAAACCGGGGATGATTTTTACCATCGAGCCGATGATCAATGCAGGCAAATACGAGATCAAAGTCCTTAATGACGGGTGGACGGCGGTTACGAAAGACAAATCGCTTTCGGCACAGTTCGAGCACACCATTGGCGTCACGGAAACAGGCGCAGAGATTTTTACCTTGTCGCCGCGTGGCTTGCATAACCCTCCTTATCTCATCCCCCCTGCTTGATGGTCGGAAGCGTATCCCATTCTGCGGTGTTTGAGGCCGATAACCTCTCTTGCCGTCGTAGTGGACGCTGCGTGTTTCGCGGGGTGTCGTTTGTGTTGGAAGCTGGGGGGGCGCTTGTCGTCATGGGGGCTAACGGCAGCGGAAAATCAACCTTGCTGCGTGTGTTGGCTGGATTGTTGCCGCATGTGGGCGGCTCGTTGCGTTGGCAAGGAGAGATTCTGAATCCTTTTGGCGAAGGGTGGCGTGAGCGCGTACGCTATGTCGGGCACTTGGACGCTTGCAAACCGGAATGGACGGTGGGCGAGACTCTGGCCTACTGGGGTGACCTTTATCGCGCGACACTGCGAGACGATCCTTTTTGTTTGCTGCCGGACGTGGGAACCGGTCGGCTTGTGCGCTTTTTGTCGGCAGGGCAGCGGCGGAAGCTGGCTTTGACGCGGCTGTGTTTGTCCGGGGGAACTCAGGAATCCCGCGTTTGGCTGCTGGACGAGCCGATGACGGCGCTTGATCAAGTTGGACAGGACGCGCTTGTTAACCTTATCGAGAGCCATCGCAAAGCAGCGGGGCTTGTGGTTATCGCTTCGCATCAAGGGGTGCCTTTGAGCCGACAAGTCGTTCTGAGTTTGTCCGTTTGAGCCAGAATTATTTTGCAGTTGCACGCGCCTTCGCAAGAGCGAGACAGGAAACTATAAGTTCTCGATTGCTCGATTGACCTGCCGGAAAGCGGGCATTACTTTGTTTTCTTGCGCGCTTGAGGGGGTTGGCGAGCTTATAACAAACGGCAATTTTGAAAGGGATGGCGTATGTCGAAGCGGGTAGGCAAGTCACAGACGGCGCGTTCGGGCAATAGTTCTCCCTCCGGCAAGCCCACACGAAAAACCCAAGGCGGTTTGAACAACGGTTCATCCCCCTCGTCCGCTGTTTCTTCCAGTTCGCCTTATCCGGCCGCTCCGGAAATTTTTGAGAAGATATTTTACGCCGATATTCCTCAGGCAGATTTGTCGGCTTTTCAGGCGCATGACCGCGCGCGCATTGTGGCATCGATCTGGCATCTTGCGCGGGAGCGCGCGAGGGGTGAACTGAAGCTGCGGCTTTACAATCCGTCGCCTGCGCGGGATGGCTGGACGGTCGATCACACTGTTTTGGAAATCATCAACGACGATATGCCGTTTCTCGTCGAGTCGGTGACTGGCGCGTTGCAACGGCGCGGCTTGACGGTGCACCTTGTTATCCACCCGCTCGTGCGTTTGCGGCGTTCGCAGCAAGGCGCTTTTCAAGAATTGCTTGGCGGCGTGAGCATTGTCAATATCGCGGCGCTTGCCTCTCCGTCGCTTGCGCGCGTGGACGTGTCGTCCCCCCCGGATGTGACGGCGATCGGGAGGGCAATCACAGAGTCTTTCATTCATATTCAATTTGATCACTGCCTTGATGATATGACCTTGCGCGAGATCGAAGCCGATGTACGCAGCGTGTTGGCCGATGCGCGGGCTTGCGTCGAAGATTGGCCTGCGATGCGACAGCGCATGGAAGAGACCATTGCCAACGCGCAAGCCTCGAAACTTCAGTGCGGCGATATCGCCGAGAACACGGAAGAAGTGAAGGCGTTTTTACGCTGGATCGACGATAATAATTTTGTTTACCTTGGTTATCGCGAAGTCGATTTCGAGTGCTCGGACGATAACAAGCTGCGTTCGATCAAGGTGCGCAAGAATTCAGGGCTTGGCATTCTGCGCGATCCCGACGTGCGCATGTTCGGCGGCATGCGTGACATCGTCGCGAGCAAGAGTCCGGAGTTGCAGCTGTATGTGCGCCAGTACCGTATTTTAAGCGTCGCTAAAACGTGCGCGATTTCTCGCGTGCATCGCATGGTTCCGATGGACGCCCTGTTTATTCGCGCCTTCAACAGCGAAGGGCGGCTGATGTCCGAGCGGCTGTTCGTTGGGTTGTTCACGTCGCAATCCTATGCGCAGAGTCCGCGCGAGGTGCCGTTCCTGCGCCGCAAGATTGAGAATGTTATCGCTAAAGCAGGTTTCTTGCCGACCAGCCATAATGGGCGCGCGTTGGTGCACATTCTTAGCAACTATCCCCATGACGAGCTCTTTCAAATCGCTGAGGACGAGCTTCTCAACAACGCGCTTGGCATTCTACAGTTGCAGGAGCGCGCGCGCGTCGCGTTGTTTGTTCGTCGCGATCCGTTCAAGCGGTTCGCGACGTGCCTGATCTATGTGCCGCGCGACCGCTATGATTCCTCGTTGCGCTACAAATTCCACCATTTGCTGGAAGCGACGTTTGGCGGCACGACAGAGAATTGGCAGGTTCGTATTGATGACAATCCGCTTGCGCGCGCGTTCATCACGATTCGGTTGCGTTCGGAAACCTATAAAGATCCAGATTTTAAGAAACTGGAATCGGATTTGCGCGATCTTTGCCGCGCGTGGCATGATCGTTTGCGCGATTGCTTGGCCGCGCGATATGGCGAGGCGGCAGGGTTGGCGCTGCTTGGACGATATCGTCGCGCGTTTTTGCCTTCCTATCGCGAGGCGGTCGATCCGGCGCGCGCGGTGAATGATATTCAGGTCATTGAGCGCAGCAAGGCGACGCTTGGCGAACGTCTGGCGGTCGAGTTTGAGTTGCCGGGGGCCGATGGGCTTTATCATCTTAAGCTGTTTCAGGCCAATCGTCCGATCGTGTTGTCGCAGGCTTTGCCGTTGATCGAGAATGCGGGGCTGAAGGTCGAATATATGGGGGGGCCTTACGAGGTGCTTCCGCGCGACGCGCTGAAGGCGGTTTACGTCCATGATTTTGCCGCGCGTCCGGCTTTGTCACCGATTGTCGAACCGCACCGGATCAAGACGGTTTTTGAAGAGGCGTTCGCCAGAATCTGGACGGGCGAGGTCGAGAACGACGCTTTCAACGGGTTGTCGATCCGCGCTGGGATGTCGTGGAGGGAGATCATCGTGCTGCGTTGTTTTGCGCGATATCTTCGCCAGCTGAGGATCCCATACAGCCACGATATGATGGCGGCGACATTTCTCACGCATCCTGAACTGGCGCAGCGTCTTTACGCGCTGTTTTTCGCGCGGCACAATCCCGATCTTCAGGGCAACCGCCAAGCGGTGATGCGCGAGATCGAAAAGCCGATCGAGGAAGCGTTGGCCAAGGTGGATGCGCTGGAGGAAGACAGGATTATCCGCCGCTATCTCAATCTTGCGCACGCCTCGTTGCGCACAAATTATTTCCAATCGGACGCAGATGGCGCCTGCAAACCGAGTCTCGCGATTAAGTTCGACAGTCGCGCGGTCGATTTCATGCCGTTGCCGCGCCCGCTTTACGAGATTTTCATTTACAGTCCGCGCGTTGAGGCGGTGCATTTGCGTGGCGGTAAGGTCGCGCGCGGCGGCATTCGCTGGTCGGACAGGCGAGATGATTTCCGCAATGAGATTCTGGGGCTGATGAAGGCCCAGATGGTCAAGAACACAGTGATCGTTCCGGTCGGTTCGAAGGGCGGGTTCATCGTCAAGCATCCTTCTTCGGAGCCGGAGAAGCATCAGGCCGAGGGCGTCGCGTGCTACCAGACGATGATGCGCGGGATGCTTGATATCACAGACAATCGCGTCGGCAGCAAGATCGTGCCGCCGGAGCGTGTGGTGCGGCATGATGGGGACGATCCCTATCTTGTGGTGGCGGCGGACAAGGGAACGGCTTCGTTCTCCGATATTGCCAATGCGATTTCGCAGGAGCGCGGGTTCTGGCTCGACGATGCGTTCGCGTCGGGCGGTTCGGCGGGGTACGATCACAAAGGCATGGGCATCACCGCGCGAGGCGCGTGGGAAGCCGTCAAGCGCCATTTCCGAGAGATGGGCAAGGACATTCAGACGACGGAGTTCACCTGCGTCGGCGTCGGCGACATGTCGGGCGATGTGTTTGGCAACGGCATGTTGTTGTCGGAGCATACCTTGCTTCTGGGCGCGTTCGATCACCGCCATATTTTCTGCGATCCGATGCCGGATGCGGCTGTCAGTTACGCGGAGCGCAAGCGCTTGTTCGATAAGCCGCGCAGCTCGTGGGCTGATTACGACAGGGCGAAGATTTCGAAGGGCGGCGGCGTTTTCGCGCGTTCGGAGAAGTCGATCAAGATTTTGCCTGAGATGAAAAAAGCGTTCGGGATATCCGCAGACAGTCTGCCCCCGGCGGAGTTGATTCAGGCGATGCTCAAGGCTGAGGTGGAGCTGGTTTATTTCGGCGGCATCGGGACCTATGTGAAGGCTTCGACCGAGACGCACGAGGATGTGGGGGACCGCGCGGCGGAGGCCTTGCGGATCGACGCGAAAGATATTCGCGCGAAGGTCGTCGGCGAAGGGGCTAACCTTGGCATGACGCAGCGCGGGCGCATCGAATATGCGTTGCGCGGCGGCAGGCTTAACACGGACGCTATCGACAATTCTGCGGGCGTCGATACGTCCGACCACGAGGTCAACATCAAGATTCTTCTGCGTCGCGTGGTGGATCGCAAGGGGCTGTCGATCAAGGACCGCAACAAGCTGCTCGGCAGCATGACGGACGAGGTCGGCGAGCTTGTTCTGCGCGACAACATCCGGCAGACGCAGGCGATTTCGATCGCGGAATCGCAGGCGGCTGAGCTGTTGCCTTCGCATGTGCGCACGATCCACGCGCTGGAAACGACAGGGTTGTTGAACTGCGTGGTTGAATACCTGCCCGATGGCCATGCTTTGGCAGAACGCCAGCGCACAGGCAAGGGGTTGACGCGCCCGGAACTGGCCGTGTTGCTGGCTTATGCGAAGATTTGGCTGTACGAGGAAATTCTCGCTTCCTCTTTGCCGGACGACGCTTATTTGGAGCGCGAGCTTGAGTTGTATTTTCCGGCGGCGCTGCGTAAGAAGCACGCCGACGATATCGAGCACCATCAGCTCGCGCGTGAGATCGTGGCGACGGCGGTGACCAACAGCGTCGTCAATCGTGGCGGTTGTCACTTCGTCTTCGCGATGATGGATCGTACGGGTCAGGATGCCGTGGCGGTGGCTCGCGCTTATTTGTTGTCGCGCGAGTCTTTCCGTTTACGCGATGTGTGGCAAGAGATTGACGCGCTCGATAACAAGGTTTCTGTGGCCGCGCAGATGCGCATGCATCGCATGGTGCAGCAGACCTTGCGCAATGTCACGCAGCGCTTTTTGAACTTACCGGATATTCCCACCAAGCTTGCGCCTGCGATGCAGGCCTATAGCCGCGATGTCGAAGCGTTGGCGAAGTGGCTGTCGAAGTGCGGAGGCGGTCCGGCCTGCCATTACAAGGACGTAGAATCCGAGTTAATCGCTCAAATGGTACCGCCTGTTTTAGCGCGGCGCATCGCGATGTTGCCCGCGCTGGAGACGGCGCTCGATCTTTGCCGTCTGGCCGAGGCGGCCAAGGTTTCGTTGGAAGGCGCGGCGGAAGCGCATTTTGCGCTTGGCGAGCGGTTGGGCTTCGACTGGTTGTCTGGCAGGGCGCATGCCGCTTCGGCGGTCGCGCAGACTTCCTGGCACCGCGAGGCGATGGCGGTTTTGCTCGATGATCTCGCCGATATTCGCAGGCGGCTGGTGTCGCAGGCGCTTGGCGTGGCGGGAGGCAAGGGCAAGAAAGTTTCCGCTTCTCCGGCGCAAAGGCTGGAGGCATGGGCAGAGGCGCATGCGGACGATCTTGTGCGCTATGACACGATGCTGCATGAATGGCGCAATGCGGGCGTCGTCGATATGGCGATGTTGACGTTGGCGGTCAGGAAGTTGGGCGAGCTGGGGTAATTTGGTTGTCGTTATCGCTTTACTTGTGTTACGGCCAAGGTTGCCTTGAGTGTTTTATGCAACCATAGTCCTTTTTGCATGTTGCCTAAATAATTTGGTATGACCAAAATATCGTTGGTTTTCATTCTTTGCATTTGTGGAGATTGTCTGTGAAATATTGTATGCTAATACCCGATTTTGCGCTTGTGCGGGAGGCTGTTCAGGCGGGGCGGGAAATTGCAGACTACTCTTCGCCTAGCCGAGACGCTGCCATTAATTATCAGATACTATGGCGGGATATCATGCTTCGGATGGCCGTTTTGCCGAGGCCGCATTGCAGGTCGTAACCTACGCTGCGGCGGGCGGGAAGATGGAAGACATGCACAGGACTATTATCGTGCGCGCGTCGGAAGTTAGTCGCGTGGGCAAGCTTTTGATGAAATGGTCGGTGAGACAGCCGTGGTTTTGCCGGATGCTCATGGACAGTCCGCAAGAATGTGCGCCCGCTTAGAGCTTGGTTCTCTGGCTTTCGCGTGCGGGTTGAGATAGCTTTGCCTTTATGTCTAAGGATTTGTTCGCTCAAAGATCAGTGACGGGCGCAGTGGACGCGGAGGAACAAGATTCCTGTCGCAAGGCGCCGCATTATTATGGCCATCGCGAACGCTTGCGTGGGCGGTTATTCGAGCGCGGGGCGGATTCTCTTCAGGATTATGAGCTTCTGGAACTTTTGCTGTTCGCCGCGATTCCTCGCCGCGATGTGAAGCCTTTGGCCAAGACGCTGTTGGAGACTTTTGGGGATTTGTGGAGTCTTTTGAACGCTGGTCCGGACAAGCTTTTGGCGGCAGGGTTGTCCGAGGCGGCGGCGGCGAACCTGCTTGCCACGGGGGCGGTGGCGTTGCGGGCGCATAAAGGGGCGGCCCTGAGGGGGACGGTGCTGAACAGTTGGCAGCGGGTGGTGGATTACTGCCGCGCCGCGTTGGCGCATGAGCCTAAGGAGCAGTTCCGTATTCTGTTCATCGACCGCAAAAATCACCTTTTGGCGGAGGATAAACATCAAAGGGGCACGATCGACCATACGCCCGTTTATCCGCGCGAGATCGTGCAGAGGGCGTTGGAGGTCGGGGCGGGGGCTCTGGTGCTCGTCCATAACCACCCCAGCGGGGATCCGCAACCTAGCCGGGAAGATATTGAGATGACGAACGCGTTGGTTAAGATTTGCATGCCTTTAGGGATTACCATCCATGATCACCTTGTGATTGGCCGTGAAGGGGTGGCCAGTTTCAAGGTTTTGGGACTTCTTTAGGGAGTAGTTGCCTTTACCGCCAAAATCGTTAAAACTAGCGCCGCTTGCTTTGTTTGGGGGCCTTCCGATGCGTTTGGGATTATTGCTTTCTTGTCTTGCTCTTGTGCTCGTTCTTGGGCTTGCCGCTTGTGGCGGTCGCAAGACGGTTGCGCAGTTTTGGCGGCCGATCAGCGAGCCGAATATCGAGATGGCGCTTGATCAGTCGCAACGCAAGCTGACCTATGACATCAGTCAATGTCGTTGCGGCGTTTACCCGACCAACGCATTCCATTCCGAGAATGTGCAGTTCCAGCGCGACAAGCAAAGGCTGGCCGAGACGGGCGTGACCTTTACCCCGAATAGCAGCGGCGAATGCAAGAACCAGCCGGGGTTGGTCTTGGTCGAATGCATGCGTCAGCGTGGCTGGGAGCCAACGAATTGTTCAGGTCGCATGCCGATGCCGAACGGAGGCTCCGCTTGCTCCGGTTTTGCGGTCGTCGAGTCGGATTAGCGCAGTGACCAGTTCTGGCGCGTTGCGTGTGCTTCTTGTCGGTTGTGGCAAGATGGGTGGCGCGTTGTTGAAGGGGTTGCTTGATTCCTTACCATCGTCGAGCGCCGTCGTCGTTGATCCTATAGAGACCGATAGAGCAATCCCTTCTTCGGTCGTTTTTTGCGATTCATTTGATCACATTCCTTCTGCGTTCGCGCCAGATATCGTTGTGTTGGCGGTTAAGCCGCAAAGCATGGAGGAGGTTGTTCCTGCTTATGGCCGCGCTTATGGGCAATCGGCGGCGTTCCTTTCCATCGCGGCGGGGATGACGTTGGCGCGGCTGGAAGCGATGCTGGGCGGCCCGTCTTGCGCGGTCGTTCGCGCGATGCCTAATCTTCCAGCCAGCATTGGGCAGGGCATGACAGTCGCGGTGGCGAATGGCCATGCGACGCATATGCAGCGCGAGACGTGTTCGCGCGTTTTGCGCGGCGCGGGGAGGGTCGAGTGGGTTGAGGACGAGGGCTTGATGGACGCGGTGACGGCGTTGTCGGGCAGTGGTCCGGCTTATGTTTTCGCGCTTGTGGAGGCGATGGCGCAGGTTGGCGTGGCGCTGGGGTTGTCGGAAGATATGGCGCAGAGGCTGGCGCGGCAAACAGTGATCGGCAGCGGCGCTTTGCTGGCGCAGTCGTCGGAGAACGTTGCGGCGATGCGTCGCGCGGTGACGAGTAAGGGCGGCACGACCGAGGCTGCGCTTGTTCATTTGCTGGCGGCGGGGGCCGGGTTGCAGGAACTCATGCAACGCGCCATGGCGGCGGCAGCGGCGCGGGCGAAGGAGCTTGCCAAAGGATGACTCTGGAACGTGGGCGTAATCGTCACTAAACTCTAGTGTGGGCGCTCTTCCATGAGTTCACGAAGACAAACGTTGTGGAAAGGGGCGTCATTGCGAGGAGCCCTCTTTGGGCGACGAAGCAATCCAGAGCTCCAAGCGCTTGCCCCCTTAAGACTCTGGATCGCCACGTCGCCTGCGACTCCTCGCGAAGACGGCTCTTTTGCGACGTTTGTCTTTACGGACACCAAGAAGAGCGGGGGAATTACAAAGGTCGGAGCTTACCATGCCTAGACTATCTAAATCTTCTTTGTCCGAATCTCGGCTTGTTGAAGTTGCGTTGCGCGTGATCGCGCGGCATGGCTGGTCGGCGGTTACGCTTGAGGAGGTTGCGCGGGAGGCGAAGGTTTCCGTGGATTTCGTCCAGCGTACTTTCTCCGACAAGGGCGATTTGCTGTGCGCGGTCGCGCGATATGTCGATGGCAAGAGCGCCGGGGACGATACGACGAACCCGTCGGCATCGGCGCATGATCGTTTGTTCGATGCCTTGATGGCGCGGTTCGATGCTCTGCAAGCGCACAGGGAGGCGTTTGTGTCGATGATTGAGGAGTCGCGACGCGATCCTCAGTTGTTGAGAACGACGGTTTGTTTGTTGCGGGGTTCGATGGGCGAGACGTTGCGGCGCGTTGGGCTTGATCGTCACGATGCCGCGCGGCAGGCGTTGATTACAGCGGCGCTGGAGGGCCTTTATCTTCTGGCATTGCGCGTGTGGTCGCGCGACGAGTCTGCGGACATGGCGAAGACGATGGCGGCGCTTGATCGTTATTTGAGTCGCGCGGAGAAGGTGGCGACGGCGCTGCGGATAGCCTGAGCGACGATATCGGCGTTCTGGCTTGCGTCGATGACGACGATGCGTTGCGGGTTTTCGGCGGCGAGCTTCAAGTAGGCATCGCGCAAGGTTTGATGAAAAACGACGTTCTTTTGCTGATAGCGGTCGTCGGGGCCGCGCCTTTCGGCCATGCGGGCGAGGCCGGTTTCGACCGGAAGATCAAGCAACAGGGTTAGATCGGGTTCGAAGTTTCCGGCGACGTGGCGCGTCAGGTCGTTGACTGTCTCGATCCCCATGCCGAGGCCCATGCCTTGATAGGCGCGGGAGGAATCCGTAAATCTGTCCGTGACGACCCATGCGCCGCGCTTGAGCGCTGGCCAGACGGCGCGCACGAGATGCTCACGCCGCGCGGCGGAGATCAAGAGAAGTTCGGTCAGCGGATCCCAGTGGCCTTCGCCTTTGCTTAGCCAAAGCTCGCGGATTTCTTCCGCTGAAGGGGAGCCTCCGACTTCGCGCGTTTGCACGACATCGTGGCCGAGGCCGCGCAGGCATTCGGCGAGCAGGCGCGTTTGGGTTGATTTGCCAGCGCCTTCTCCGCCTTCCAGAGAAATAAAGACGCCGCGCGGCGGCGAGGGGGGGGAATCGATCATCGGGGCGACTTGCCGTTTATGTTTTATGTAGGAGCAATTTGGCTTTGGCGGCGATGCGGTCGAGCAAGCCCACGCGCGGGACATCTTTTGCCGCCAGAAGCGGTACCTCAACGGGATCTGTGCCGGGAGCTGTGACGATCAGTTTGCCCAGTTGCTGGCCTTTCACGATTGGCGCATGGATGGGATGGATGAAGTCGACCGTCGCGGTCAAGCCTGTTCTTGCCGCGCGCGGGAGCGTGAGAGAGAGGGCTTGCTGGGCGACAAGCTCGATATTGTTCGATTGGCCAAGCCAGACGTTTGCGTTGGCGAGATGCTGTCCGGCCTCCGCGATACGGTAGAGGCCGAATTCGCGGTAGCCCCAGTCGAGTACTTGGGCCGATTCGTCCGCGCGGGCCTGCATGTCCGTCATTCCGTTGAGGACGAGGATCAGGCGGCGGCCGTTGCGCAGGGCGGAGGCTGTCAGGCCGAATCCTCCTGCTTCGGTATGGCCGGTTTTAAGGCCGTCCACGTTCATGTTGCGGTAGAGGAGCGGGTTGCGGTTGCCTTGCTTGATGTTGTTGAAGGTGAATTCAAGTTCGGAGTAGTAGTGGTAGTTTTGCGGAAAATCGCGGATTAGCGCGAGCGCGAGCCGCGCGAGGTCGCGGGCGGTCGAGTAATGCTCCGGGTCCGGCATGCCTGTGGCATTGACGAAGTGGCTGTTGGTCATGCCAAGCTGGCGCGCCTTGGCGTTCATCATTTCCGCAAAATTTCCTTCGGAACCGCCGAGCGCTTCGGCCAGAGTCACTGCGGCATCGTTGCCAGATTGCACGATCACGCCGCGCACAAGGTCCTCGACTTTGGCTTTTTGGCCGACATTCAGGAACATGCGCGAGCCTTCTTGTTTCCACGCATGTTCGCTTGCCGTCAGGGTGTCGTCGAGACGCAGCTTGCCGTCGCGCAGCGCTTCGAACACCAGATACATGGTCAAAAGCTTGCTCATCGACGAAGTCGGCATCTTGCTGTCGGCGTCTTTGGCGAACAAGGGCGTTCCGGTCGTTGCGTCGAGAAGGAAGGCTTGTTTGGCGGCTGTTTCGACGGGCGCGACGGAAGGGGCGGTGGTGGATTCCGCATAAGCCGTTGCGCCGCCGCCGAAGGCGAGCAGTGCGATTAACAGAAGCGTGCGGGCGGGGAAAATCGAGTGTTTCATAGCGGTGCGTTCGTTGAGGTCAATCGAAAAGGGTCAGTATTGTCGGTTTGTTTTTGTTGCCGCCAGAGATGCATCGATTACTATACTCATCGTAGATCAAGAGTTGGTAAGTCATTGCTACAAGACAGGCGCGACTCCCTCGCCCCCGTGAGGGGGAGAGGGTTGGGGTGAGGGGGCGAGTCTATCGCTTGGAATCCAGACTCCACCCTCACCCCAAACCCCTCTCCCTCCCGTGGAGGGAGAGGGGCTTTGCGCCGCGCTTGCCGCAATGTTTTTCCAAATCTTCAAGTGCGATGGGTATATTTCAGTCATGCAGATTAAGGACGATCTCTATTTATGTAGTCACGCACGTTTAGGCCGTCAGGGTCCGGCTTTACGCGCGTCTGGATTTCCAGAATGCGGTTTATAGCTGTTATGACTGACATATGAGGATTTATTTGCGCGTCTTGCATTGCTAGACGTTGGCACCACTCTTCGAGCGTGAATCCGTGCGCTGCGGCTTGTTCGCGTAACGCAGCGACTTGTTCATCGGGAAGGCAAAAAGTGACCTGCATGGATCAACCTTTATGACTGGCGTTGACTTCTTGCGTATGCGGTTATCATAGGCGACGAAGGTTGCCTAGTCCACGACAGTTCGCGCGTTTTCTACGCCTGTGCTGCGGACTTGGTTTAGGAGCGAGTCGGCCTGCGCGACCGAGGCGATGGGGCCTACGCGCACGCGGTGGAAGACGGTTCCGTTGACGATGATATCGGAGAGCGTGGCGGGGTGTCCCTTCTGCGCTAACTTCTGTTGGAGGCGCTTGGCGTTGTCGAGCACGGTGAAGGCTCCGGCCTGGACGAACAGGCTATTGTTCGCGGGGTTGACGGGCATTTGCACGACTTCCGCCACGGGACGGGTTTCCAGAAGCTGTTGATGTACGGCGGGCGTCGTGCGTATGGGCTCCAGCGTTATGCTTTCGACACCTGCGGGCATGATCCCGGATCGTTCATTGGCGGCGTAGGGCGAGGTCGCGACAAGGCCTTGCTGGGCTTCTTCCGGAGACGAGGCGGAGGCGGTGACGATTTGCCTGTCGGTTCCATAGCGGCGCATGGCGTCGGCGATGGCTTTGCTTTCGTCGGCGAGGACTTGAACGCGCACTTTCGCGGTTCCGGCTTTTTCAAAGCCCAATAACTGGGCGGAGCGCTGGGACATGTCGATGATGCGCGCGCCGGAGAAGGGGCCACGGTCGTTGACGCGCACGACAATGGATTTCCCGTTGTCGAGGTTGGTGACGCGGGCGAGCGACGGAAGCGGCAGGGTTTTGTGCGCGGCGGTCAGCTCGTCTTTGTTAAAGATTTCGCCGTTCGCGGTCATGCCATTGTGGAAGTCGCTGCCGTACCAAGAGGCGATGCCGGTTTCGTTGTAGCTGAAATCCTCTTTGGGGTAGTATCGTTCGCCCTTGATCTCGTAAGGTTCGCCGACTTTGTAGTGAGGTTTGACGGTTGCGGACTGTGGGGGGCGCGTTGAAGGCGCGTGCGAGGCACAGGCGGATAGCGCGAGGGTTAGCGCGAGCAGTGCGTAGGCAGAACCAGATTTATGCAACAGGTCGAAAAAATTAAATGAGATGCCCGCCTGCGCGGGCATGACGGGATTCCGGCGCAATATGGCGATGAATCCCGACGTCACACCCGCGAAGGCGGGTGTCCCATTTCTTTTCTTTTGCGCGAGTTTTGCTGAAGGGGCAAGCCTTGAAGGCGATAGGGGCATCATTGTCCAATCCGATCGGCCAGCAGGCCGACGGCCGTGGCGAAGTATGTCGAGCGATTCCAGCGCATTATGGCCCGGTAATTGTCGTAGACGAGAAAGCTGCGACCGTCGGGGCCATCGGGCTGGATGAGGGAAGCGGCGATGTTCCGGGCGGGAAGCTCGGAGTCGTCGAGGTTGCGCACGCCTAGTTCGTTCCATTCAGGAAGCGACTTGGACGAATCGAGACCCGCCTTCACATTGCTCGGAATGCTATCGGTGTCAACCTCTCTTCCCCAAGCGAGGTCACGACGCCAACCTTCGGCGGCGAGGTAGTTGGCGATCGAGGCAAAGACATCCGTCGTGTCGTTCCAGATATCGCGCGCGCCATCGCCGTTGCCGTCTACGGCGTAGCGGCGAAAGGTTGAGGGCATGAACTGGCATTGGCCTAAGGCTCCGGCCCATGAGCCGATCAGGGAGGAGGCGGGGCGGCGCTCTTCGTCGAGGATATGCAGCGCTTCGATCAGCTCCTTGCGGAAAAAGCTGGCGCGGCGGCCCTCGTAGGCGAGGCTTATGAGCGAGTCGAGCACGTCGTAACTGCCGATGTTACGGCCAAAGGCGCTTTCGATTCCCCATAAGGCGAGAATAACGGGGGCGGGCACGCCATAGCGTTCGGCGGCTTGCCGCAACATGGCGGCATGTTCGTTGTAGAGAAGGCGGGCTTTGGCGACGCGGTCGGCTGAGACGATGCGAGCCTGATAGGCTTCGAAGGTGATGGTTTTTTCCGGCTGTTTGCGGTCAAGTTCGACGACACGTTCGTCAAGCGTGCGGTTTTGCAGCGCGTTTCTGGCCGTGATGGGGGAGACGCCTTGCGCAATCGCGTCTTGTTCCAGTTCGCGCAGCCATTGGTCGAAGCTTTCGTCGCCGCTCGTTGGTTGAAAGGCGTCGCGCGGGGCGAGCGTTGCAGGCGCTGGGGGCGGCGCGGCAGAGGTCGGGGGAGGAAGAATTTGCGCGGGTGGAGATTGGGGCGCGGAGGGGGGCGTAGGCGCAGGAGCTGGCGTTTCGGGCGTGGATAATGTCGCGGTAGCATTGAAGTTATTCGTCGTTTGCGGCGGCATGACGGGGTAGGGCGCGAAGGCGGGAGGTTTTTCGCCGCTGTACCAAGAATCTTGTTCAGCGGCGTGGGAGGTCGATGGCCATGCCAAAAGACTGATCAAAATTATCAATATACTTTGTATCCGAAAAAATCCGAAAAAAGGGAAAGGGCTGTCATTCCGCACGAAGCGTCCTGCGAAGCGGGACGCGAAGATGCGGAATCTGATGTTGTTCAGGATGTTTGTTCCGCACGACATTGGATTCCGCATAAATTTTCTTTCGTCTTGCTTCGCAATCCGAAAAGAAAATTTTGCGAAATGACGGCCCTTTTTTTTGGTTTTCCCGGATACAGGGGCTACATGACTTGTCGGCAGGGACTGCGTGATTCCGTCCCCCTTGGGGGAGGGAATCAGGTTGTTCTTGTCGGCAAAATAGTTCGACACCTTCAAGACGGTTTCGGCGTTATTAGTTTTTTTGCGCCATGGATGGGTACGTTGCCTCATGATCCTCCTTGCTTTCATCCGGGCCATAAAGCGTTGGTGAAACCCATCGCGCGGTAGGCGACGAGGCCTATGTATTCGCGGATGGCGCGGGTGAGGATGCTAAGGTGTTCCTGAAGATTTAGATCGGGGGCCAAGATGCGGCTTGTGCCGGTCAGATACCCGGCGGGGGCTGGGAGGACGTTCCATCCGGCTTGCCTGAAGCACCCCATTGCGCGTGGCATGTGCATCGCCGAGGTGACGAGGAGCCAAATTTCCTGTGGTTGCGGTTTGACGATTTGCGCGGCCATCACGGCATTTTCGCGGGTGTTGCGCGATTGTTTTTCGATGATGAGTTTTTCCACGGGAAAACCGATATCCTTGAGCGCGTTCGTGGCGACTTCATAATCTTTCATGCCGGACCACGGTGCGAGAGAACCAGAACCGCCGCTGAAGACGAGTTTTGCGTTGGGGTATTGTCGGGCCAGTTTGGTGAAGAGGATGTAGCGACTGGTTGTGTCCATGGCTATGGGTTGGCCGCGCTGTTCGCTGATACGCGCTCTTTCGCTGCCGCCGATCAGGATGATGCCGTCGACATGTTCCGGCGTAGCCGTGGGGAAGCGGTTTTCCAGCGGCTGCGCGCTCCATTCGCCCACGGGCAGGACGGCGATGAGAAAGAAGGCTCCGGCGCTGAATGCTACCAGCATGCGGCCAGATTTAGCCCAGAAGGTCCGGCGGGCGGTCGCAAGGAAGGCTCCGGCTAGCAGGGTGAGCACAAGGAGGTTGCCGGGCGCGGCGAAGGTCCACAAGACTTTGGAGAGCAGGAATTCCATGGGTTCTTGTGTACCTGTCCGAGGCAGCAAAAACAAGGGAATCCCGCTTTTACTCCTTCATGCCGATGGCGGACATATACAGTTCCAGAAGCTCTTCGTGTTCGCGGCGCTTTTCGACTTCGATCTTACGCATGCGCACGATCTGGCGGATGACTTTGATGTCAAAGCCGGTTCCCTTGGCTTCGGCGTAGACTTCCTTGATGTCTTCGCTGACGGCGGCTTTGTCTTCTTCAAGTTTTTCAATGCGCTTAATGATCGAACGCAGGCGGTCTGCGGAGATTCCGCTGGAATTTTCGCTCATGGGGTTTAGGCTCCTGATTGTTTCTGGGAGTGGGGGGCGGGGAGTTATGGTTAAGAACGCGGTTTTGTAATGCAGACAGGGCCGCGAATCCAGTCTAAAAAACATTGCGTCAATCGCGGGTTTTCTCCAGTATCGGTTTGTGGCGCTACGGCATGCGAGTCGGTAGCGTGGAGATAGCGATGCCTGTTGCTTATTCGGAATGACCTGAGGGGGTTGGTTTGCAATGCCATATGTTTTTCGTAGCGAAGGCGGTCAGATATATCGCATTGGCGTCAAGCCTGTTCCCGGCGCTGAACCGCTTCCGCATGATCATCCGGAAGTACGTTCGTTTCTTGTCACACACGGGCAGGATCCGGCGCAGATTGACAACGCGCTGAGCGAGCTGCGGCGTACGGATAACGAGATGGCGCGCGCGGTCGAAGATGTCATCACGGTTCTTTTGCGCAAAAATATCTTGAAGCTTTCCGAGTTGCCCAAGGCGGTGCAGGAGCGCATGGCGCTTCGCGTGCGTATGCGCGTGTTGATTCAGGAAGCGTATGACCGCGCTTCGGTCGCGTAAGAACTTGTTGTTCTAAGCGACTTGCGCCAGCGGGGCTGACAGAATTCCGTCGCGCAGGCGCAGGGCGGGTTTGTTGAAGCGGTCGACAAGATGCTGTTGGTGCGTGGCGAGCATGACGGTCGTGCCCATTTTGTGCAATTCGTCAAACAGGTGGAACAGCTTGTAGGCGGTTTCGTCGTCTACGTTGCCAGTTGGTTCGTCAGCGAGCAGAAGTTTGGGGCGGTTGACAACGGCGCGCGCGATGGCGACCCGTTGTTGTTCTCCGCCGGAAAGCTCTGCCGGGAAGGCTTCCACACGGTCTTTTAACCCTACCCATTCCAGCAATTCGCGCGTATGGCGGTAGATATAGTCGTCGCTTGCGCCTGACAGGCGTAGCGGCAAGCCAGCGTTCTCGATCGCGGTCAAATGCGGGATTAATCTAAAATCCTGATAGACGACGCCGATCTGGCGGCGCAAGGCGGTTTTGTCTTTGCGCGAGGCTTGGGCCAAGTCGTGATTGAGCAAATAGATATGGCCTTGACTGGGTTTCTCCGCGCCATACACAAGCTTGAGCAGCGTTGATTTCCCTGCGCCGCTGGGGCCGGTCAGGAAGTAGAATCCTCCGGCAGGAAGCGCGAAATCGACATCCGACAGGACCGGCCTATGGTTGCCGTAACGTAAGCTGACATGTTCGAAGCGGAGAAGCATGGGGCGAGGAATCTTTCACGAGGCTGTTTGCGTTCGAGTCTATAGTCACACTACCCTACACATTAACTCATTGCTTCAGAACAAGATTCGTTGTGACCGTCCGCGTCATTCCGGCGCAAGCCGGAATCCAGCAACGCCGCGTCTGCGGCGCGAAAGAGTCAAAAACACGCCCTTGATCGCAGGCCGTGAATTCGTTCTTTTCCTCTCGCTGCCGCTCGCAAGCTGGATTCCGGCTTGCGCCGGAATGACACTTTCGGCCAAGATTAGTTTTGTTATCAAACAATGTGTTAGCGTGTAGGGTAGTATGGTCTATGGTTATATTTATGCGCATGGAAAGCAGGGGGATTGTGTTTCTCAAGCTTGATGCAATTCCCTCCCTGCAAGGGGGAGGGAATCAAGCTGCGCCCGCACCATCGAGATTCCTAAATCTTCAAACGCAAGTCGTATGTTGTATCACAACAACTATAAGCTATTCCGTAAGGAGGGGCTGACGCAAGCGCTATCCTTTTTGGGTTTGGGGTGCGTGGCCCCATGCAGCCCCCTCCCCGTATCTATGATAATTCCGATTTATTTGAAATATCCCTAATTATCCTCTTGACGTGATGATTCCCATGCGATAGAGTGATCCCACTTTCTTTTCGAATATGTAGGAAAAGGAAGTGCTGACGAAGCCGACGGACCCGCTGACTAGCTAGCATGCGGGAGAGGAGCCGAAGGGGGAGACAGCGGGTAGGCCACCCTAAGCAGGCCGGGGCAGACAGGGTACCGGACTGTGATTGGGGAGCGCGCTCCATACTTTAGACAAGGCGAGGCAGGAGATGGCGATAGCGATGTTGGAGGCGGAATGAAGACGAATTAAGTGGCTATTGGATAATTGGCAATCGGGTCGTGTTCGCTTGCCATCTTGCGCGGCTTGATTATACTTTGCGTCGCGCGGCGCGGCGTGACCCTATTTCTTCTTTTTTCCTTTCGCATTCCGCGAGGGGCGTATTGAGTTCGCATCAACATGATTGTGGCTTGTCCTTTGTGTCAGACCAGATTTCTGGTCGCTGCTGGCCTATTTGTGGGCGGCGCGCGCCATGTGCGTTGCGGGCGGTGCCGACATGTTTGGATGGCGGAACTTGAGCAGGCGGGGCAAGAGGAAGGGGCAGGCGGCATTAAAGCGATGAGCGCGCAGCGAGGGGCTGTGGGCGATACGCCGCTTGGCGCGTCGCCGCTCGTTAGCCAGCCGTTGCCTCTGGATGTTTCCGCCGTTTTGGCGTCTGTCGCAGGCGCTATGCCGATGAACGCTTCGATGCTGCGCAGGACATTGCCGCTTTGGGCGCGGCTTACGGTCGTTGCCGCGCTTGCCTTGCTGTTCGTCGTGGGCACGCTTTGGGGGATCGTGGGGCGCCACGAAATCGCCTTGCGGTGGCCTCATATGACGGAGGTGTACGACAAGGTTGGGCTTGACAGCCATCAGCCGGGGGACGGCATTGATTTCCGCGAGGTGAAGTCGGAACTGGTTTACGACGGGGGGATTTTGCGGCTGACGGTTGAGGGAAATCTGGTCAACGCAACCGAAAAAGAGCAGATAGTTCCCCATATTTTGGCGGTGGCTGTTGGTTCGGACGGCAGCACGATACAAAGCTGGCGTATCGACGCTCCGGCGGCTACATTGGCGCCGCTTGCGACGGCGTCTTTCCGTTCGGCAATCAATGCGCCGCGCGAGGGCGTTGCGCATGTCAATTTAAATTTTGTCGGACGCAAGAATGTCGCAGATTGAATTTGATGCTGGTCTGGAACATGCTCCGCGCGTTATCGTGGCGGAGGATAATCCGGCTGTGCGAGAATTTATCGTTCGCTCCCTCATGGGGGACGGGTGCGTCGTGGTGTCGGTTGCGGACGGCCAGCAGGCGTTGGAGGCTATGGCGCGCGAGGTTTTCGACGTGCTGGTTACCGACATCGTGATGCCGCATGTCGACGGAATCGAGTTGGCGCTTAAGGCCTTGCGGCAGTATCCGGATCTACGGATTGTCATGATTTCCGGTTATGCGCAGGAGCGGATGCGCGCGCATAATCTTGACGCGCTGGTACATCGCATCATCGCCAAACCGTTTTCGCTTGAGGAAATTTGTGGCGCGGTTCGGGATGCGTTGTCGCTGCCGCCGGGTTCGCGATCTTAAGCAAGATTTGCCCTTGAAATGGCACAGTCTTTTGCGCATATACCCATGTTTTGAGTTTATTCCGATCAAGGAGGGCATTCTTATGGCTACACATCGTCGCGTCCGCAAAGCGGTTTTTCCTGTCGCGGGGTTGGGTACTCGATTCCTTCCGGCGACGAAGGCTATGCCGAAGGAGATGTTGACGCTGGTGGATCGTCCTTTGATCCAGCATGCTGTGGACGAGGCGCGGGCGGCTGGCATCGAGCAGTTCATTTTCGTCACGAGTCGCGGCAAGGGCGCTTTGGAAGACCATTTCGACAGTAATAATGACTTGAAGCGCACGCTGGAAAAGCGTGGCAAGACGGATGCTCTCAAGCTTCTGGAGACGACGGAAATCGATTCCGGGCAGCTGTTGTTTACACGTCAGCGCGAGCCGTTGGGGCTTGGGCACGCGGTATGGTGCGCGCGGCACCTTGTGAACGACGAGCCTTTTGCCGTGTTGCTGGCCGACGACGTGGTGTTGGCGCAGAAGCCGTGTTTGCGACAGATGATCGAGGCCTATGACGAGACGGGCGGGAATTTGGTCGCGGTGGTCGATGTGCCGCGCGAGCAGACCAATCGTTACGGCATTCTCGATATTGAGCAGGACAAGGGCAAGCTGGTGTCGATCAAGGGGCTGGTTGAGAAGCCTGCGCCGGAGGTCGCGCCTTCGACTCTTTCGATTATTGGGCGTTATATCTTACAGCCGGAGATTTTTAAGGAATTGGATGCCAAGTTTACCGGCGCTGGCGGCGAGATTCAGCTGACCGACAGTATGGCTAAACTCATCGGCAAGCAGCCCTTCCATGGGCTTCGGTATGAGGGCAAACGCTATGATTGTGGCGATAAAGCCGGGTTTATCGAGGCAAACGTGGCTTTTGCGCTGGCTCATGCCGATATGGGGGGCATCGTGCGGGATTCGGTTAAGAAGCTGGTTAGCGGCATGTGAGCGTTTCGTAATAAAAGCTTTGCAATTTCTGCGCTATTTGGCTAATTTGCCGCCTTCGCTAGACCATGGGGGCGGAGCTTCGCGGGGCGTTGCCCTTGACTTAGATCTGCTTTTTGCGTTTGTGATCGTGCATGAAGGCCCGTTAAGGGTAGGCGCCCGTAGCTCAACTGGATAGAGCATCTGACTACGAATCAGAAGGCTAGGAGTTCGAATCTCTTCGGGCGCGCCATTCACGACAGACTATCTGGAGCGTCCATGCGTCCCTTCACCCAACTCACAAGCGTCGCGGCGTCCTTGCCGATGGTGAATGTCGATACGGACGCGATCATTCCCAAGCAATTTCTCAAGACGATTCGGCGTTCCGGGCTGGGGCGCAATTTGTTTTACGATTTGCGATATCTACCATCTGGCGACGAGAATCCTGATTTCGCGTTGAACAAGCCGGACTGGAAAGACGCGCGGATTTTGATTGCGGGCGCGAATTTCGGGTGCGGTTCGAGCCGCGAGCATGCGCCGTGGGCGTTGGAGGATTACGGCATTCGCTGTGTGATCGCGCCGAGCTTTGCCGATATTTTTTATAATAATTGTTTTAAGAATGGGCTGTTGCCGTTGGTTTTGCCGCAGGAGCAGGTGGACAGCCTGATGGCGCGCGCGCAGGCGAAAGCGGTTTTTACCATCGACCTTGAACAACAAATTGTTTCGGTCGCGGCGAGCAATGAGCGATATGCCTTCACGATTGACCCATTTTTGCGCCATTGTTTGCTTGAGGGGCTGGACGAGATTGGGCTGACCGAGCAGCATGTCGACGATATCGCGGCGTTCGAGCAGCGCCGCGAGGCCGAGAGGGCGTGGCTGTAGAATTATCTATACCCCCAACCTCTTAGAGTTGGCAAAAACCCACCGACAGCAAGGCGTCACACCCGCGAAGGCGGGTGTGACGCTGCGTTGTGGGGCATCATTTTGCCAACTCTTCACGCGCGATGGGTCTAGTAGTTGCGTACGAGGCCTATCAGGGTTCCTTGCACCTTGACCGCATCGGCGGGCAGGAGTCTGGTTTCATAGTTTTTATTGGCGGGAATCAGCGCGATCTGGTTGCCGCGTCTTTCGAAGAATTTCAGCGTGGCTTCGTGGTCGTGGATCAGCGCGACGACGATGGCGCCGTTTTCGGCGGTGTCGCAGGCGCGGATGACGATGCGGTCGCCGTCGAGGATTCCCGCTTCGATCATCGAGTCGCCAGCGATTTCGAGCGCGTAGTGTTGAGGCGTGGTTGAAGCGGTTCTTGGCGGCGATTTCCCCAGCATCGACGGTGGTATTTCAAGCTGCGCCGAGGGGTCGCGCAGCGCCTCGATGGGTGTGCCCGCCGCTATGCGGCCATAGAGCGGGATGGTCAGGCTGGTGGCGAATTCGTCGGGGGGGCGGACGGAATCGTTGCTACTATGGCGTGCGAGACTGGCCCGCTCCCCCGTTTCTGGCATGCGCAAGATCTCTAAAGCGCGCGCACGATGCGGCAAGCGGCGAATGAAGCCGCGATCTTCAAGTCCGGTGATAAGGCGGTGGATGCCTGATTTGGAATGCAGGCCCAACGCTGTTTTCATTTCCTCGAAGGAGGGGGGGACGCCGTTGGCCGCGAGGCGGTCATGGATTAGGACGAGAAGGTCCTTTTGTTTTTGGGTCAGCATGATAGGGTTGATTCCTGTGGCGTGTAGAACAAAACAAGAATGTTCTAGTTTAGTTCCGTGGGGTTCGTCAAGCGGGTTTTTTTGAGGCTGTCTATGCGCATTGCGACGTGGAACGTGAATTCGGTGCGGGCAAGGATGGCGAATGCGCTGGAGTGGCTTGGCGCGGCGAAACCTGACATCGTTCTTTTGCAGGAGATCAAGTGCGAAACGGAGGCGTTTCCGCGCCTTGAATTCGAAGCGCTTGGTTATCACTGCCATGCGCTGGGGCAGAAGAGTTATAACGGGGTTGCGATTCTAAGCCGTTTGCCGATTGAAGACGTTCGTGAAGGATTGCTGGGCGATGCGGGTGACGCACAGGCGCGGTATCTTGAGGCGCTGATTGGCGGCGTGCGAATCGCTAGCCTTTATGTGCCGAACGGCAATCCGGTCGAGACGGAGAAATTCACTTATAAGCTTGCATGGATGGAGCGGTTGCGCGTTCACGCGGCGGAGCTTTTGCGGCGTGAGGAGGCGCTTGTTCTTGGCGGCGATTACAACGTGATTCCGGAAGCGCTGGACGTGTACGATCCGGCGGCGTGGGAACAGGATGCGTTGTTTCATCCGATGGCTCGCGCGGCGTTTCGACGGCTGGAGGCGCTGGGCTTGACGGATATTTATCGCGCCCTGCATCCTGATAAACCGCATGCCTATACGTTTTGGGACTATCAGGCGGGCGCGTGGCCTCAGGATCACGGGTTGCGCATCGACCATTTTCTGATGTCGCCAGAAGCCGTGGATCGTGTGCGCGGCTGTCAGATTGATCGCGCCCCGCGCGGGCAGGATAAGGCTTCGGATCATACGCCGGTGGTGGTGGAGATATAGTAGGCAAAGTATGGAGGCGAGGGACCAGATGCTTTATTTTCCCTTCGCGCGTTCAACCGAGTTGATGGCGCGGTTGGCGCGCAGCGCGGCGATGATGTTGGTGAGGTGTTCGACGCTGTTGACTTCCACATCGACAAAGAGATCGAAGAACTCGGTCGAACGGTTGAGAATCTTCAGATTTGTGATGTTGCCGCCGTTTTTGCCGATGAGAGTCGTCAGTGTGCCGAAGCTGTTGGGTTGGTTCACGAGCACGACGTTGAGGCGTCCTATTTGCACATGGCCATCCTTGCCGTGGCCGTCGTCCCAGCCCACGTCGACCCAGCGCGTGGGCGAACGCGCGAAGCTTTCGAGCGTTTCGCAGTCGCTGGTGTGGATGGTCACGCCTTTGCCGGTGGTGACGATTCCGACGATGGCGTCTCCTGGCAGCGGGTGGCAGCATCGCGCGTAATGGACCGCCATGCCGGGGATCAGGCCTTTGAGCGTCAGCGGCGCGGAGGTTTGCGGCGACGTCGCCGCTTTGGGTTTGAAGATTGGCGCTTTGAAGCTGCCTATGAAGCCTTTCTTATCTTTGGATTTTAGCTGATCCGGCGGGTAGGCCGCCGCGAACACGTCACGCGCCGATTGCAGCGACGCGCCGATGTTGGCGAGCAGATCTTCAAGCGACGCGCTTTGGAAATTCTTCGCGATGGCTTCAAAAGATTTGTCGGAGAATTCAAGGCCTTCTTGCTTGCATAGTTTATCGAGCATCGAGCGGCCCAGCAAAATAAATTCCGTGCGTTGCTGGTTGCGGATGAAGCGGCGGATGCAGGAGCGCGCTTTGCCACTGACGACGAAGCGTTCCCATGCGGGCGACGGCATGCCGCCTTTTTGGGTGATGATATCGACTTGATCGCCGTTGCGCAGAGACGTGCGTAGCGGAACCATGCGCCCGTTGACTTTTGCGCCGACGCAGCTGTCTCCGACTTTGCTATGCACGCCATATGCGAAATCGACGGGCGTCGAGCCGCGCGGCAGCGCAATCAAGTCGCCTTTGGGCGTGAAGCAGAAGACCTGATCTTGAAACAGTTCCAGTTTGGTGTTTTCGAGGAATTCTTCCGGTCTTTGCGCGTGCTCCACGATATCGAGCAGCTCGCGCAGCCAGCGGTATTGCACGCCGTCCGTCGTTGGCGCTCCTTGCTTGTAGCTCCAGTGCGCGGCGACGCCCATTACCGCGATGGCATGCATTTCCTTCGTGCGGATCTGGATCTCGATTCGATGTTTTTCTGGGCCGATCACGCCAGTGTGGAGACTTTGGTAGCCGTTCGGTTTGGGCGTCGAGATGTAATCCTTGAAGCGGCCCGGCACAACGGGATAGCGGCTGTGAATGACGCCGAGCGCTTGATAGCATTGTTCGATGTTGTCCACGATGATGCGGAACGCCATGATGTCGGAGAGCTGTTCGACCGCGACGTTCTTACGTTGCATCTTGCGCCAGATGGAATAGGGCGCTTTTTCGCGACCATAAACGATGGCGGAGTTAAGGCCGGATTCGGCTAGCACGAGGCGCAGTTCGTCGAGCACCTTGTGGACGAGGCTGCTGCCTTCGCTGCGCAGAAAATTCAAGCGCGTGACGATGCTGGCGCGCGCGTCGTGGTTCAGTTCCTGAAACGACAAATCCTCCAGCTCGTCTTCCATTTTCTCGATGCCGATGCGCTGCGCGAGCGGGGCATAGATTTCGAGCGTTTCGCGCGCGATGCGGTGGCGCTTGTTGGGATCCTTCAGATGATACAGCGTCCGCATGTTGTGCAGGCGGTCGGCGAGCTTGACGAGCAGGACGCGGATGTCTTCGGACATCGCGAGCACGAGCTTGCGGAAGTTTTCGGCTTGCTTGGTTTGGTCGCTTTGCAATTCAATGCGCGAGAGCTTGGTCACGCCATCCACAAGCCTTGCGACGTTGGGGCCGAACTGTTTTTGAATATCTTCCAGCGAGGCGAGCGTATCTTCCACCGTGTCGTGCAGAAGCGCCGTCGCGATGGTCGTGCAGTCCATTTTCATGTCGGTGAGGATTCCGGCGACTTCAAGCGGGTGCGAGAAGTACGGGTCGCCGGAGGCGCGCGTTTGGGTGCCGTGCGCTTGCATCGAGAAGACATAGGCGCGGTTCAGCAGGTCTTCGTTGACGTCCTTGTCGTAGGCGCGCACGCGCTCGACCAGCTCGTATTGCCTCATTAGATGCGCGGGTTTCAAGGTGGCTGGCGGAGGGGAGATGGTTGACGTGTCGGCGGCCAATCCGGGGCCTGATGATTCAGTCATATCATGAGGCGCCCTATCGTCGTTATGCGAAGAGGGCGGCACGTTGCCCGTTTCATTCAGGGCGCCGGGAGTCGGTTCGTCCGTGGGCATGTTGGGCGTTCAGGGAACCTCTTTAGATTGCCATACTTATGACCTTCAAGCGTATGGGATTATCGATTCATAGACCAACGCTACAGGACAAGCTACTCCTAATCGTATTTTCGGCGCTTCCAGAAATTTTCGTCTAGCGTTTTGCGTCTGTGTCTTCGTAAGATGCCGTCGCGCCTTCTTCGGGGCCGGCATCGGCTTCGGATTCAAGGTTTTCTTCGTCGCTTACTTCTTCGTCATCGTCGGGCAGGTCGTCGAGGCTTCGCGATCCGGGCTCGTTCACGTCGTCCATTGCGCCAGCCCAGTTCTGCTGTTCGCCTGTCATTGTGTCGAGCGTTTCTTCTTCCGGTTGCTCGGGTTCGATCCGCTTTTGGAATGTTTTAACCAAAGAATCTTCCACAGTCGAAAGGTCCAGTCGCGATTCCGCAATTTCACGCAGAGCGACGACCGGGTTTTTATCGCGATCACGTTCGATGGCTAGCTCCGCGCCGGATGCAAGCGCACGGGCACGGTGGGCCGCCAGCATGACAAGCTCGAAGCGGTTGGGGATTTGAACAACGCAATCTTCCACGGTAACGCGCGCCATATGCATTCCTTTCGATGACTATCAGTAGCCTACTTGCGTAAACCTATCGGCTGATCTTTGCAAGGCCATGCGCCTTGCTTGTGGCCATTTCCGATCCGGCGGGTCGTAAGGCCCTAAATTTCTATAGCTTTCGGCTGCCTGAAATAGATAGCTTCCTGCCTGATCTTTATACGCTTCGCAAAGGCTTTATTCTTTTTTCTATCTTACCTTGTTTTCTAACTGCTTGTAAAGCCTGCAATTTGTAATTTTAGTGTGTTTGAGCGGCGGTTCGTAAAATTATTCGGTTGTATTCCGTGGAGGGTTCACGTACGTTTTTTTTGGGTGATTCGTGATCGTGGCGATCCTGTTGGGAAGTGTCTAGGCGCGGCGTCGGGGAGTTTTTGCTTGATTTGCGTAATGACTTGGTAGAAAAAGGATTTTTTGCGCTATTTGCACGATTTGGCAATCTTACGACAATGGGGCAGATGCAAGGTATTTCCGCGCGGAAGTCGGGCATTAACGGTTTTTGTTAACCAGAGGGTGACATGATTTTTTACAAGGAAGAGCGTACCGCGATGTTTATTGACGGCGCGAATCTTTATGCAGCCGCGAGAGGATTGGGGTTCGATATTGACTACAAGAGGTTGCTGGAGGTGTTTGCCGGGCGCGGGAGACTCGTTCGCGCGTTCTATTACACGGCGCTGATCGAGAATGAGGAATACTCTCCGATTCGTCCGCTCGTCGACTGGCTTGACTATAACGGCTACACGATGGTTACGAAACCAACCAAAGAATTTACGGATGCTTTCGGTCGCCGCAAGATCAAGGGCAACATGGATATCGAGCTGGCCATCGACGTGATGGAAATCTCGGAGCATGTGGATCATATCGTTGTTTTCTCAGGCGACGGCGATTTTCGCAGGCTGGTCGAAGCTGTGCAACGCAAGGGCGTGCGCGTGAGCGTCGTCAGCACGATGCGTTCCTCGCCGCCGATGGTTGCCGATGAGTTGCGTCGTCAGGCCGATAACTTTATCGAGCTTCAGGACCTTATGCATCTTATCTCACGCGCGCGCACGGAAGGTCAGCAAGGCGCTTCGCCGCAGCAGACTACTATTAAAGAAGTCGCGCAGAATCTTGCCGTTACGCAAGAGCAGATTCAGGACGTTGCCTGATGAGTTCCAGAGTTAGGAAGTTGGGCGTTTAGCTCCTGTTGTTTGAGCGAGTTTTTTTCTTGCGCATTCTTCCTTCGCTTGTCCCCATACATGGGGACTTATTTCTGGCTGTGCTGTATCACGTTGGAGGCTAACTTTTCCTTCAATATCAGGGCAATTGTTTGGGATACAGCCATTCCAAATCATTTCGATGATGCGCAATCGTCCGTTCTTGCGAGGAGCTTCGCTCCGAAGCGATTCAGAATCTCAGGCGACTGCATTTGGCTCTGGATCGCGTCGCTTTGTTCGCGCTGTAGGCATCGTCTTGTGTTGCGGCATGGCGTTCAAAGCCTTCCTGCAGCAGCGATTTCGTTGCCTCTGCCTAGCACAAAATCGGTGAGCGGTTCGACGACGACCTGCATGTGGTGGCCGCTGGCGTGGATGATGTGATCTGGTCCCGTCATAATGCCGACATGGCCTTTGACGAAGACGAGGTCTCCGCGTTTCCAGGCCACATCGCGCCAGTGGCAAGGGAGCGTTTTTCCGTACGTTTCGCATTGCTGGTCGGCGTCACGTGGGCAGTCGTCGCGCCCAGACAATTCTAAGGCCAATTGCACAAGGCCAGAACAGTCGATGCCGTTGGCGCTTCTTCCCCCCCATAGGTAAGGCGTGTGCAGCAAGCGGCCTGCCGTAAAGACATAATCGCTTGTGAGGGATTCGGAGGCGGGCAATACGTGATCGGCATAGACGTAACCGCCCCCTAGGAGGGCGACCATCTTGCCTTCTTGTTGCAGGGGTTTGACGTAAGAGCCGAGGGTCAGGGTGTCGAGCACGGGGCTTTTGATGTTGGGTTCTGCATAGACAAAGGTTTTGAGTATGCCAATTCGGCTCGACAGATCCGCGATTTCTTCGCTCATGGTGTTTTCAGACGGCATATAGCCGACATACCGATCTGTCCGGTTTTGCACCCAGACATAACCGTCGTTGCGCGTTTCGAAGACGTCGATGAACTCGCCATAGCGGATCTGACTGACGAGGGGGGCTTTCGCGTTGGGGGCGGCTAGCAACGGCACGATGCCACGCACACACTGGCGCAGCGTTGGTTCGATATAGCGCAGAGCCTCTACGATTCCGCTGAGCGATAAATCGGCTAGATCGGGGCGATAGGCGTGGGTGCGGGGGTCAGGCAAGGTCATGTTGTGGGGACTAAGCGCCTGTTTTAGCGCAGCGCAACTTATCAAGAAAACCCGTGAAAATGCGCGGAGCTATTCGGGTTAGGACATCATCGCGGTCTATCCAGTGATGCTTAAGCGCGGCGGCAACATGGAGAACAAGCAACGCAACCATGCCGTAGGCAAGCAGTTCGTGGGATTCATGCGCAAACTCGTTGATTTCCTGTTTGTTGGCTAGCGTGGAGATTATTGGCAGATGCGGCAGGGGGACTAAGCCGAATAGAACGGTTGGGAAGTTGCGCGACGAGGTGGACACCATGGCCCAGCCGGAGAGGGGTATGCCGATCATCAGGACGTAGAGCAGTCCATGGACAATGCGCGCCAGAGCTTTTTCCCAAGTTTTCATTGCGCTTGGCATTGGCGGCGCGCTATGCGCTAGCCTCCAGCCTAGGCGCAGCAAGCTTAGCAGGAGAATGGCGATGCCGATGGATTTATGCAGGCCATAAAGAGCTGATTTACCGGGGCCGTTTGGCGCGTCTCCCATCGTCCATCCCAGCGCCAACATGCCGAGAATGGCGAGCGCGATTAGCCAGTGAAAAGTTTTGGCTACTTTGTCGTAGGACGGGTTCGTCATGGCGCGCGCTCCTTTTCGATATTGTCTTAAGATTCGGTTTTCTAGTCGGCTTTGTTAAACTCCGTTTCGATCTGCAATGTTACTTCGTCGCCGATCATGGGCAGGTAGTTGGTCAGGCCGAAGTCGCTACGACGAATGGTCGCGGTCGCGCTGAAACCCAAAACCGGCTTTTTGAGCATCGGATGCTCGCCCGATCCGATCAATGCCACGTCGAGCGTCAACGGTTTCGTGACACCCATTAGCGTGAATTCTCCGGTGATTTTTGCGGCTGCAGGGCCAGCGCGTTCGATCTTGACGCCATGGAAGGTAGCGCGCTGGAATTTCAGGACATTAAACCATTTGTCTCCGCGCAGTTCTTCTTCCAGTTTGACGTTGTTCGCGTTCACGCTGTTCGGGTAGACGGTAATATCGAGGCCGCTTTGCTCCGGCGCGTTCGCGTTGAAATTCATCGTGCCTTCAATCTTATCGAAGCGGCCGGTAAAGCGCGAGAAGCCCATGTGCAGGACGCGGAAAGTCACGCTTGTATGGTTCGGATCCAGTTGATAGGTGCCTGAGACGAGGGCAGGACGGGCATCGCTTTCAGCCTGAGTGGGGGCTGCGGGTTGCAGAATTAGGGCCAGAGAGGCTAACATTGCGATGGCCAGAAACGACAATAGTGGGCGTATGGAGCGCACAAGGCGCATGGGCAACACTCCGTGTCAGGGGTAAGGTCGCTTTATTATTAGAACCTGACTCGCGTCTTTGCAATGTCGCCTTCGGTTTCATTGGAGCAATATCATGCCCCGTATGCGGCTTTTCGCGCTTGACAAACGACGCGATGCCACCTTTATTACCTCGCGTCCGACGAGGCGGGTGCGTAGCTCAGCGGGAGAGCATTACCTTCACACGGTAGGGGTCACAGGTTCAATCCCTGTCGCACCCACCAGCTTCGTCAGCGCGGTCGGATACGGTCAGCGATTTTTGGCCGAATGCTTTTCGTTGCGGATTTCAAAATATTTATTTTCATTGTCGCTCCGCTAGTTTGATTTTTCATTATATTTTCCGGTTTCTCTCCAATCTGTCCTGAAGGGTTTTCCATGACTCGCAGCCGCCTCGTCATAGCTGCTAAGCTTGCCTTGTCAGGTGGCATTATATATTTGCTGGGGCAGCGGTTCGAGGCTCGGCAACTTCTCGAATCGATGCATGGCTTCGATCCGTCTTATTTGTTGGCTTCGATCTTTTGCGCCGTTCTGGCCGTTCCCATCGTTGGATACCGTTGGGTTCTGCTTGCTAAGGCGCTTTCCGTATCCATTTCGTTTGTCGAGGCCGTTAACGCGACGTTCGCAGGGCTGTTTGTCGGACAAATATTACCAGGCGCCATTGGCGCAGATCTTGTGCGCGGCTGGATGGTTTGGAGGGCCAAAGTCAGCAACAAGCGCATGATCGCAAGCCTCGTGCTGGACAGGGTCGTTTCGTTGGGCGCGGTCGGGCTTATGATCGCGGGGACGTTGCCGTTTCTTATTGTTCGGCTGCCGCGCGAGCATTTTCTTTGGGTGGTGTGGAGTCTTCTGGGATTGACCGGGTGTTTGATCGCGGCATATGTCGGCTTGCGTCTTTTCGGGCGCATCAGCAAGAATTTGTCCTTACGCGCCATGATCGACAAGCTTGATTTGAAGCGATTAAAATTGTCTGTCTCGGACGCTTTGGTTTTGGCGGCTCTCGGCATCGCCGGGCATGTCGCCATGATCGTGTCCGCCTATTTTCTTAGTAAGGCTATCGGCATGAATTCGGCGCTGTGGATGTGGATGCTGGTCATGCCGGTCGTAATTTTGGCCAGCGCTATCCCGCTTTCCATCAATGGGTGGGGCGTGCGCGAATTTATGATGATTCAACTTTGGGCATCTTTTGGTTTTCTTGAGTCTGAAGCGTTTCTGACTTCCGTCTGTCTTGGCGCCGTTGCCATGGCGTCTAGCCTTCCGGGGGTTTGGTTTTATCTGAAACGTAAATCAGGGCGGTCGCGAGAATCCCTTGAAAAGTATGCACAGGGTTTTTCCAAGAGGTTGGTGTGATGACTCTTTCGATCAAAAATAAAAACGCAGTTTATCGCGCTATAGATTTCACTCAAATTCTTATTCTTGTTGGGATATTTGTTTATTACTTTGTCGAGAATTTCGTGTTGTCCGGGAGCTGGGAAATCCTAGCGCTTCGGAGCGTTGACGACGCGGCGATGCAGGGGGCTGTCCATAATATACATAAGGCGATGACGGAGGGGCGTTATCCGCTTAACAAGCTGCTTGCAACATTCGATTATGCTTACGGCAACGCATACTGGCTCTTGACCTCCATACTTCTTTTTCCTTTCTATCTTATCGGCGACGCGCAGGCTCAGATCGTCGCGGGGCGGCAGATTTCCTTGCTGTTTGTCGCTGGCAGCATTTATGTCATGGGGCGCATTGTTGAAAAGTTGTATCCCGAATCTCGTCGATTGAAATATCCTTTGATGATCGCGATGGCAACCGCTCCGATGGTCGCGGTAATCGCAACGAAGCTTCACGTCAACGCGCCGTGCATCTTTTGGGGCGTTTTGTCGTTTTACTACCTTGTGCGACGTCCGGACTTTATCAGGAAAGATATGATGTGGTCGGCGGTGTTCGCCGGAGTTGCTGTGGGCTTCAAGCTTACGGCGGTTTTTATTCTTCCCGTCATAGGTTTGACGTTACTCAGTCAAATCTGGCGGTTCAGTCCTTTGAGGAAGATTACCGAGATCGCTATTTTTTCCGGCCTGTTTCTTGTGGTCGCCGCAGCTTCCATGTTTCCACCCTTGCTGTTGTTTCCGTTTTACGGCGACAAAATTTCCGAGGCCTATAAAGCTTTTTTGATGTTTAGGGATCTTGCCGCTATTGGCGGCAACAGCGACTTATTTTTGAAACTTATTAACACGCTTGGTTATTTTCTCTCGCCTTTGACACTTGCTGTCCTGTCGTTCCTGTTTCTTATGCTGATCCTTGACGATATCAGGAAGCGTAGATTTGTGAGTTCGTTCATTTTCGGCACCATCTTGCTGACGCTAGGTTATCTTGTTTTGACCGTCCAAAAGGATGCTACGTATGTCGCGAGTTATATGTTGAGCGTTAGCCTGTTCCTGCCGCTTGGGCTTCTGGGGGTCGCTGCGTTCCGTGCGCCAGAATCGATCAAGCTTACCGTACTTTATCTTATCGTCGTCTCTGGCTTGATTTGCATGACGCCTCATCAGAAAAGCGTGTTTGATTATTTTAATTTCTTTGCGCTTGCCAAAAGCGAAAAAGCGACTAATCAAATGGCTGCTCTGGAAGAGATAAGGTCCTTGGTTTCGCCGTTGAAGCTTCCAGTTCGTGTTTTACAGGATTGCGAGTCCGTTTTTCCGGCGACGATGTACACCGATGGCGTTTTTATCGGGTATATTTTCGGGGACCTGAAAGACAAGACGACATGGGGGGATTTTGACTATATCCTTTTGAGCCGCAAGCATTACATTGGTAAGCCGCCTGCTCCGCTGGTCATCGACAAGAAGACTCCATTGGAGAAGCTTTCTGGCACCGAACTTGAAGAAGCCATAAGACAGCGTCTGTATGACAAGGGGGATTATTACGGGCGCAAGTATCGTTTGATTTACGATCGTTACGATTCGCTTTTGTATCAGCTTGTGAAGCCAGCAAAATAAGTAGGATGTTTGATGAATAGCGTTTTAAAGCCCAAGCAATTCATTCTTGATGTCGATGGCGTTATGACCACTGGCCAATTCCTCTATACGCCTGAGGGCAAGGCCATGAAGGTCTTTGGTCCGGACGATAATGACGCGCTTTCGCTGCTCAAACCGTATATGGATATCCGCTTCGTGACGGGCGACAAAAAGGGGTTTCCTATCAGCAAGAGACGCATCGTCGACGATATGGGCTTTTCTTTGGAGATCGTCAGCACGATTCGCCGCATCGACTGGATTCGCCAGCAGTTCGATCCTCAGGACGTTATCTATATGGGCGACGGAATCTTTGACCACTATGTCATGCGGCAGGTGGGGTATGCTATCGCGCCCGCAAATTCGGATGCACTTGCGAAGCGCCATGCGCATTTTGTCACGCAGAGAAGCGGTGGCGATCGCGCCGTCGCGGAGGCTTGTCTTCACATTCTGGAGAGGTTCTTCGCGCCCTATAATCCAGACATGTTGCCGAGCGAAAACACCAAGCTTTCCGGGGAGTGGACCGTATGATTCATCAAAGACTGGAGTCATTTCTCAACAAGCGGCGTTGCACGCTTTTGGGCCTTGGCCCTATGAGCGTCAATTGCGTCGATGCCGCAATCGAGTTGGCGAACGAGCATGAGATTCCGCTGTTGATGGTCGCCTCGCGGCGACAGATCGATTCTGAGGATTTCGGAGGGGGCTATGTCAACAATTGGACGACTTCGGAATTCGCTCGCTATGTGATCGACCATGACAAGAAGGGCAAAATCCTTCTGGAACGCGATCATGGCGGGCCGTGGCAGAATACTAAGGAGATTGATGCGGGGCTTAGCCTGCGTCGCGCCATGGAGTCTGCCAAGGCGTCATATCGCGCCGATATCGATGCTGGATTTCAGATTATCCATATCGATCCGAGCGTGGATATTCATGGAACGCCGGATGTTGACGATGTTCTGGAGAGGATCTTCGAGCTTTATGAATATTGTTGGAGCCATGCGCAGAAGCTTCAGCGAGAGATCATTTTTGAGATCGGCACGGAGGAGCAGAGCGGTAGCACCAACACGCAGGAGGAGTTGGACTACACATTGAGAACGGTCAAACGCTTTTGTTCCAAGAACAATTTCCCACAGCCGACTTTTGTCGTCGTGCAGTGCGGTACGCGCACGAAAGAGACCCGCAATGTGGGGTCTTTCGACGCTCCGGTGCGCGTCGCCGACGAGTTGCCGCCGGAAATCCAGTTGCCTAGGATGATCGAGATTTGTAACAAATACTCCATCTTCATGAAGGAGCATAACGCAGACTATCTTTCGGATGCGGCTTTACAGTGGCATCCGCGTCTGGGCATTCATGCGGCTAACATTGCGCCGGAATTCGGCGTCGCGGAGACTCGCGCTTTGGTTTCGATTCTGGAGTCCCATGGCCAGAAGAAGTCTGCCGAAGAATTTCTTAAGGCTTCGTATGATTCCAGAAAATGGGAGAAATGGATGGTCGAGAACACCAAGGCGACTGATCGCGACAGGGCCATTATTTCAGGACACTATGTGTTCTCCAAGCCGAAGGTCGTCGAGCAATTGGCGGCGGCCAAACAGAATCTCAAGGCGAAAGGCATCGACCTTGATCTTCAGCTTAAAGAGGCCGTCAAGAAATCCATCTTGCGCTATCTTGTCAATTTCCGTCTCGCGAGGGTCGCATGAACAAGCGCGTTGCTACGATTATTTTGAATCGCAATCTGCCGGAGGCGACGGATCGACTGTATGATCATTTGATTAAACACGATGGCGATTTTACGGATGTGTATGTCGTCGAGTCCGGTTCCGATCCCGATCGCTTGTCCAAACATGTCACATGGCGCGCGGATTGGCCTGAGGCGGTCGCTCATGGTTTGCGCTTTAACAGGGGGATGAATTACGGGTTGAGCCAGTTGTGGAAGGAAGGCAAGTTCAAGAACTATGACGCATTCTTTCTTCTGACGAACGATTCGGAACTGCAAGATAGCTCGACGCTCAAGCCGTTGTTGGATATTCTTGACAAGCATCGGCGGGTCGGGATTCTGTCGCCCTGCGGCAAGCGTTGGGGCGAAAGATTTCTGCTTAAGCATCAGACGACGAAATATTTTTGGTTCATTCACAACAACGCCTTGTTGTTGCGACGCGAGTTTGTCGAGGCGGTTCTTAACGCGGATCAGCCCGATCATATGGGGTTTTTGTTTGATGGCGCAAACTTTCGGGGCTACGGCGCGGAAAGCGAAATGATCGCCAAGGCCTATGCCAACGACTGGGCGGCGGCCATCACTTCGGATGTTTACGTCGGGGAGAACGAATCGTATCTTCTCAATCAGGCTGATCTGATCAAGACGGAAGGCTATGAAGAGAATTTGAGGCTCTATATCGAGGAAGGCCAGCGCTGGATGCGCAATAAGTACGGATTCAACAGCCGCTGGTCGATGCAGCAATATGTGAAGAGCTTCTACGAACGGTTCTTCGACTTTTATCCGGAATACAAAAACTATCAGGTGTGAGGATCGTCATGGACGTTATCGAAAAGCCTTGGGGCAAGGAAGAAGTGATCGAGATCAATGATCGCTATATGATGAAGAAGCTTACGATGTGGAAAGGCCATCGTTGCAGCATTCAGTATCATAACGTCAAATGCGAGACGATCTATGTGTTGTCGGGGCAGTTGCGCATCTATAGCGGCCCTTCGCTTGAAAAGCTTGACTCCAAGGTTTATGTGCCCGGCGAGACGATCACGATCAGGCCGGGGACCGTTCATCGCATGGAAGCGGTCGAGGATAGCGTCTATCTAGAAGCCAGCACCCCGGAAATGACAGATGTGGTGCGGCTTCAGGACGATTATCAAAGGGCTTCGTAGTGGGGTACAGGGTTTGCATTCCGACCGCAGGGACGGGGTCAAGGCTCGGCGGGTTGACGCGGTATGTCAATAAGTCGCTGGTCGCTCTTGCCAACCGTCCGACCTTGTCGCATGTGATCGAGCAATTTCCACAAGATGCAGAATTCGTCATTCCGCTGGGGCACAAGGCTCATCTGGTACGCGAATATTTGCAGTTGGCCTATCCGCAGCGCAAATTTTTCTTCGCCAGCGTTTCGCCGTTCGAAGGGCCGGGGTCGGGGCTTGGGCTTAGCCTGCTCACCTGCAAGGAATTTCTCCAGCAACCCTTCATCTTCATTTCCTGTGATACTCTGGTGAAAGAACCGATCCCCGCGCCTGACCAAAACTGGATGGGCTATGCGGAGTTGGATCAGATTGCGTCGTACAGGACGCTTTGCGTTCGCGATGGGAAGGTCGAGAGGATTTGCGAGAAGGGCGAGGGGAGTCCGGAGACGCACAAGCCCTATATCGGGCTTGCAGGCATTCACGATTACAAGGCTTTCTGGGAGGCTATGGAGGCGGGCGGCGACAAGACGATTGCTATGGGTGAGTCGCACGGAATGCGCGACCTTGTGGGCCTTGACATTCGCGCGCATGGCTTCACGTGGTTCGACACGGGCAATCCGCAGGCTTTGGCGCGGACTCAGGAAGCCTATCGGGTGGCGGATGCTCCTAATATTCTTGAGAAGGCGAACGAGGCGATTTGGTTCGTGGACGGCAAGGTCATCAAGTTTTCGGACGACGAAAAGTTTATTCGGAACAGGGTCGAGCGCGTTGGCGAGCTTACGGGATTCGTGCCGGAAGTTACGGGTTCGACCGCTCATATGTACAGCTATGCCAAGGTGAAGGGCAGGGTGCTGTCCGAGGCGGTGACGCTGCCGGTATTTGACAAACTGTTGGCATTCAGCAAGGGATTTTGGCAACCGCATGCGTTGGACGCCGCCGGGGCCAAGGCTTTCCATGACGGCTGCATGAAGTTTTATCGGGACAAGACTTTGGAGCGCGTGCAGCTTTTCTATAAGAATTTCAAGCGGCAGGACGGCACGGAATCCATCAATGGGTTCGCTATGCCGACGCTTGAGGAATTGTTCAAGTCGCTGGATTGGGAGTGGCTTGCGCAGGGTATGTCAGGACGGTTCCATGGCGATTTTCATTTCGAGAATATTTTGTGGGATGCTGATACAAAACGGTTTGTTTTTCTTGATTGGCGACAAGATTTTGGCGGCGATCTTAAGACGGGCGATGTTTATTACGATCTGGCTAAGCTTTGGCATGGCCTTATCATTTGCCATGAGTTGATTGCCCAGAATCAATTCTTGGTCGAATGGGGCGCTAGGGAAATCCGTTACGATTTTCATCGTAAACAGATGCTGGTCGCGTGCGAAGAGGCGTATAGGCGATGGCTTGATGCTGAAGGATATGACCGCAAGAAAGTTTGGATTATGACGGCGCTGGTCTACCTTAATATTGCGGCTTTGCACCATTATCCCTATTCGTTGTTGTTGTATGCCTTGGGCAAGGCGATGCTGTTCAGAGGATTGCAAGATGCAGTTGATTGAAAGATCCCGTTGCGCGATTTCCGGGCAGGACGATCTGGAGCCGCTTTACACGTTTCCCAAGTTTCCCGTGTTCATGGGGTGCATGGATCAGCCGGAGACGGACGATCTCAAGCAGGATATGGCTTGGTGGATCAGCCGGGGAAGCGGCTTGATCCAATTGAAGAACTTGTTGCCTCTCGATGTGCTCTATCCGGAGTCGCATGGTTCCGGCGCAATCGGCGCGTTATGGGAGAAGCATCACAGGACGTTCGCGCAGTTTATTCATCGCCTCAATCCTTCGTCGGTGCTGGAGATCGGAGGGGGGCATGGCATGCTGGCCAAAGAATATCAGTCTTTGGCTGACATTCCGTGGACGATCCTTGAGCCGAATCCTTCTCCGGTCGAGGGATTGAAAGCGCGCATCATCAAGGGTTTCTTCGACGAGCGCTTTACGTTTAGCGATTCGTTCGATGTTCTCGCGCACTCCCATGTTTTCGAGCATATTTATGAACCCGACCAGTTTATGGGCCAATTATCCCACTTTATGAAGGTCGGGCAGCATCTGGTGTTTTCCTTGCCGAATATGCAGGTCATGCTTGAGCGCCAGTACAACAATTGCATCAATTTTGAGCACACGGTTTTGCTGACCGAGACCTATGTCGAGCATTTGCTCGCCAAACATGGGTTCAGGGTTCATGCCAAGGAATTCTTCATGGACGATCACAGCATCTTTTATGACGCGGTGCGCGATGATACCATGAAGCCGATGGCGCTGCCGTCTGGGCTCTACGATTCCTATAAGAATCTTTATCTGGGCTATGTCGGTCATCATCAAAAGCTGGCTTCGGAATTGAACGAGACGATCCGGGGTCTTTCCGGACCGGTCTATCTCTTTGGCGCGCATGTGTTTTCGCAATATATGCTCGCGTTCGGGCTGGATGAGAGCAAGATCACATGCCTGCTGGATAACGATCCAAACAAGCAGGGACGGAGGCTTTACGGCACGTCGCTCGGCGTGAAATCCCCCTCTTGTCTTAAGTCGGTGGACAAACCGCATGTTATTTTGAAGGCAGGCGTTTACAATCAGGAAATAAAAAATGATATATTGAAGAATATCAATCCGCATACTGTCTTTTTGGGGTGATCCATGGCTGCCGCGCATAGTTCTGGCCTTAAAGTCGGCCTTATCATCCCGGTTTTCAATGTCGAAAAAACCATCGCTAAGGTTTTGGCGGGGATTCCGCAAAAGTTTTTTGAGGATATTTCTGAAATCCTTGTCGTCGACAACCATAGCTCCGATAACACCGTGCCTGTGATCATGGGGTTTATGAACGAGCACCCGGATTTCGCTTCGCATGTTACATTCATTCAACATGCCGAGAATTACGGCTATGGCGGTAGCATTAAGGCTGGTTTTGAGTATTTCATCAACCGAGGCATGACCCATGCGATGATTTTCCATGGGGATCATCAGGTTGATCCCGCGTGGCAGATTGGCCTTCTTTTGAGCATCATCAAGGATAAGCCGCAGACGGATCTTGTGATGTCGAGCCGTTTTTTGTCCGAAAGCAAGATCGAGAACTACAGCCTTCTACGCACCGTCGGCAACTATTTCTTCAATGCCGTGACGACGCTTTGCTCCGGTTGCAAGATGTCGGATGCAGGGACGGCGATTATCGTCGCGCGTTGCGACGCGTTGAGCCGGGTGCCGTTTCGCAATCTTTCCAACACGTGGCAGTTCCATCCGCAGCTTAATATTCTTATCCACAAACTGCCGAATGTGCAGGTGGTGGAGACGACCTTAAACTGGTCGGATTCCGAGGCTGGTTCGTCGGTGCCCCTGATTCGCTATGGCTTGATCTTGTTGAGAATGCTTGTGCGGTATTGGTACAAGACGAATGTTCTGAGACAGAAGCCGGAGCAGGCTTTCCCGGTCGATTCGGTTCGGGCTGATCGCCGCTATACCGTGTTGATGCAGTCAGGAAAGGACGCTCCTGTCGCGTGCGGCGAGGCTGTGGGATTGTCCGCAGCGCGGTGAATTATCAGCCGGCTTTTTCTTCGTTCAGCAGGCGCAGGATGTATTGTCCGTAGCCGCTTTTGGCCATGGGTTGGGCCAGACGTTCGAGCTGTTCCGCGCTTATGAAGCCTCGGCGGAACGCTACTTCCTCAGGACAGGCGATTTTCAGGCCTTGCCGCTTTTCAATGGTTCTCACGAATAAGCCCGCGTCCATCAGACTGTCATGCGTCCCGGTGTCTAGCCATGCGTAGCCGCGCCCCATGATTTCGACGTTGAGCTGGCCTCGTCGCATGTAGTGGCGGTTTACGTCGGTGATTTCCAGTTCGCCACGCGCTGAGGGCTTGAGGTTCTTTGCGATATCGACGACTTGGTTGTCATAAAAATATAGACCAGTCACGGCGTAGTTGCTTTGCGGATTAGCTGGCTTTTCTTCCAAAGAGATGGCGTGGCCATCCTTGTCGAAGGAGACGACACCATAGCGCTCCGGGTCCTGCACACGGTAGGCGAAGACGGTTGCGCCGCTTTTGCGCGCGTTAGCATGCTCGGTGCGCATCGGCAGGTCGTTGCCGTAGAAGATATTGTCGCCCAACACAAGGGCGCTTGGCGCGTCGCCAAGGAAGTCTTGCGCGATCAGGAAGGCTTGCGCGAGGCCGTCGGGGCTAGGCTGCACAGCGTACTGAAAGTTCATGCCCCATGGGTTTCCATCGCCCAACAATTGCTCGAAGCGCGGCGTGTCCTGCGGCGTCGAGATAATCAGGATGTCGCGCAGACCCGCCAGCATCAGGACGCTGAGAGGATAATAAATTAATGGCTTATCGAAGACCGGCAGCAACTGCTTGGAGACCGCCATGGTCAGGGGATAGAGCCTCGTGCCGGAGCCTCCGGCGAGGACGATGCCTTTGCGTGCAAGCATAATTTTTACCAATTGCCTGTTTCTGGCCGCTTTACTGTGTTGGGACGTTGCTGTGTCGCCCGCATTTCTGATAGAGTGTGGCCTATCTCTTTCATGAAAGACGTGCCAGACAAATGCTTGCGGTTCAAGAATTATCCATTCCCGGCGTCAAGTTGGTCCGGCCTAGGGTTTTCGATGACCCTCGCGGCACGATGACCGAGGTCGCGCACGATGCGCGGTTTCGCGAGTTGGGATTCCCGGATTTTGTGCAGGAAAATCAATCTTTTTCGAGGCTTCGCGGCACGATTAGGGGTATGCATTTCCAGAAACCGCCACAGGCGCAAGCCAAGCTGGTGAGGGTTTTACGAGGCCAGATTTTCGATGTCGCGGTTGATGTGCGGCCACAATCGGCGAGTTTTGGGCGGCATGCGGTGGCGATGCTATCGGAAGACGAGCTGGCGTGGCTTTATGTTCCCGAAGGCTTCGCGCATGGGTTTTGCACGCTGACGAAGGATGTTCAGGTTCTGTACAAGGTTTCTTCCTACTATGCGCCGGGCAGCGAGTGCGGCATGCGTTGGAATGATCCGGCGCTGGGGATTGATTGGCCGATTTCCCCGTCAGAGGCGGTTTTATCGGATAAGGACATGCAATTGCCATTGTTCAAGGATCTTCCGGCGGTCATTTGGGGTTAATTGTTACGCAGTTGATTTCATAGGGTGTATTGCGATGGTTGAGACTCATCATAGCAACAGAGTGCTGGTGACGGGATGCGCGGGATTTATCGGCGCGAATTTTGTTCATCACTTTTTGGGGCGCACGCGTGGCGGTGGCGCGGTGGTGGGGCTGGATAAGCTGACCTACGCTGGGTGTCTCAAGAATTTGGAGAGCCTTGAGGGCGATGCGCGGTTTGCCTTCGCGCGCGGCGATATCGGCGACGTTGCGCTTGTGAGGAGCTTGCTTGAGAAGCATAAGCCAGCGGCGATCATCAATTTCGCCGCCGAGTCGCATGTTGATCGCTCGATCCATGCGCCGGAAGCGTTCATCGAAACGAATGTGGCGGGGACGTTCCGGCTGCTTGAGGCAGTGAAGGCGTATTGGGTTGGGTTGGAGGGCGAAGAGAAAGCGCAGTTTCGTTTTCTGCATATTTCGACCGACGAGGTCTATGGTTCGCTGGGGCCGAACGACCCCGCTTTTACCGAAGAGAATCCCGCGCGGCCCAACAGCCCTTATGCGGCGTCAAAGGCGAGCTCAGATCATCTTGCGCGGGCGTATCACCACACTTATGGGTTGCCTACTTTGACGACGAATTGCTCGAACAATTATGGGCCGTACCAGTTCCCTGAAAAGCTAATTCCGCTCATGATTCACCATGCGCTTGCAGGCAAGAAATTGCCGGTTTATGGCGACGGGCAGAATGTACGCGACTGGCTTTTCGTTGAAGATCATTGCGTGGCGATTATGCGTGTGCTGGAAGCGGGGCGCGTGGGAGAGGTCTATAATGTTGGTGGGCGCAACGAGGTCAAGAATCTCGATGTCGTGCATACGCTTTGCGATATTCTGGACCGTTTAAGGCCTCGCGCGGAGGGTGGTTCGTACCGTGAGCAAATTACCTTTGTCATGGATCGTCCGGGGCATGACAGGCGCTATGCGATTAATGCCGACAAGATTGCGGCGGAGCTTGGCTGGAAACCTGCGGAGACTTTCACAACAGGGTTCGAGAAGTCGGTGCGCTGGTATTTGGAGCATGAAGACTGGGTTGCGCATGTCACATCTGGCGCATATCGCCAGTGGATGGAGACGAATTACGAAGGACGTGTAGCGCGGGCGTGAGATATTTTTAGCTCGCTGCCGCTTGCGGATGGATGCCGGATCAAGTCCCGCATGACGTGGAGAGTGCAATCGTCAGAAATCGTAGTTGTGCCTTGGGGGGGATTCCATGGGGACCGTGCCAGTTCAGCTATGCTGGCGGTCTTTCGATTTCGGTGACGGTTCCGTGCTCAAGGCGGAAGAAGCGGTTGCAATAATCGCGCACGAGTTTGTTGTCGTGCGAGGCGAAGACGAAGATTCCAACCGAGCGGATCAATTCTTCCATGCGTTGTTTGGCCTTGACCTGAAACTCGGCGTCTCCGGTGCCGAACATTTCATCCACAAGTAGGATATCGGGCTTGGTCGAGGTCGCGACGGCGAACATCAGGCGCGTGGCCATACCGCTTGAATAGGTGCGGACGGGCAGTTCGAGAAATTCCCCCAGCTGTGTGAATTCCTCGATTTCTTTCGCGTTACGTTTGATTTCCGCATTCGACAAGCCCAGAAGCTTTGACATGCGGATGATGTTCTCGTAGCCGGATAGCTCCATATCCATTCCGGTTCCAAGCTCTAGTACGGTCGCTACCCTTCCTGTGCGTTCTACCCGGCCTTCCATGGGGGCGTAGACTCCGGCCATGGTGCGCAGCATTGTGCTTTTGCCCGCGCCATTGTGTCCTATCAGGCCAACAGTGTCGCCTTCGCGCAGCGTGAAGCTGACATTCTTCAGCGCGGTGACGAGGCGGATGTTTCCGGCGTCTTCTTCGATGCGGCCGCCTGTGCTGATGCGCACGAGGTGGTTGCGCAGGGACATGCTGCGGCTGTTGTAGATCGGGTAACGGATGGTTACGTTGTCGAAGGCGAGATGCGCGCTCATGTTCGGTTCCGCCTATCCTATACCCAGAATGCAATGCGCTTGCATTTGGCGTTGAACATCGCAAGCGCCAAAGCTCCGCCGATTAGCAGCATGCCGCCATTGACGGCGTAGAGAAACCACGGAGTCGGTTCGCCGAGAAGCGGCGACCTGATGATTTCGATCATGTTGGCTAGCGGATTGAGCCATATATATTTTCCGGAAAAAGGCAGCGCGTTCGGGCGGTACAACACGGGGCTTAGGAACATCAGGAGCGGCAAGATCATGGCGACCAGATATTCGAAGTCGCGGAATCTTGCGCCCATCATGCCGAAGATCAGAGAAATCCAGAATAGATTGCCTACGACCAACAAAAAGCCGGGAATTACCATCAGCGTGTTCAAGTTGATTGGCGAACCAAGAATCAGGGCCACAATAAAGAATAGAGGAACATTGTGCGCGATGTTGATTGTGTGGCGCAAAGCTAGCTGGGCGACATGCAGAGAGAGCGGCAGGTCGAGATTTTTGATGATGTTCGCCTGTCGCGTGAAGACAGAGGTTGATTCGGCGATGCAGGAAGCCATGAACTGCCAGAGAATCAGGCCGGCCGTCAGCGAGGGTATGTAGGTCGCTTTGTCTTGTTTGAACAGTTCGCTCCAAATGAAGCCCAAGCCGACGACGCCGAAGGCGGTTCCTATCGTGATCCATAGCGGGCCTAGCACGCTGCGTTTATAGCGCGCACGAATGTCGCTCCAAGCCATGTACAGGATCAGGCTTGGGTTCTTGAAGGTTTTTATGATGTCAGACAGACCGGGAGCACTCATTAGCGCTGGGTTCCTTGGAAAACGGGTAGTCTCCATTACCCGAAAATGACGCGAGAGGCAATTCGTTCGCCTTATGTTCCGTTTGGGGTGTTTTATTTATGACGCAGGCGCCAGCCCACGCATTTAAGAGCGGCGCGGAGCCAGATGGCGGGCAGGAGGAAAGTGAGAAGCGGGATGTCGCGCGGGCTTGAGAAATTGTTGAGAAAATAGCGGGTGAAGCCTTTCGCTTTACAGATTTCGAGGAATGTCGATGTGGCTTCGCTGGTGCCGCCAACATGGGTCATCGCGATATCTGGCGCGAAGTAAATTTCTCCTCCTGCGCGGCGGAAACGCAAGCAGAGGTCGAGGTCTTCAACATGCAAAAAATAGCCTTCGTCGTAGCCGCCGATGGCCCAGTAGTCTTTTGCGCACAGAAACATGAAGGCGCCGCTGATCGCGGGGATCGGGGCGATAGATGCAGGAATTGGCTCTTCGTGCAGGTTGAGGCGCAAGCGGGGGAACAGGCGGTGCATGCGCAGGGCTTCGATGCTGGCCGAGAGGGGGGTTAGTAGCGCGCGGCGGCTTCCGCGCTGGTCGCGTCCCTGTTCGTCCAGAAGCCTTGCGCCGATCATGGCGGGCTGTTTGAGGTCGCTTTCCCGCATATGGGTCAGCAGGCGGTCAATGGTGTTCGGTTTCAGCAGTCCGTCGGGGTTCAACAACAAAAGATATTTTCCTTTGGCCGCCTTCGCGCCGAGATTGCAGGCGGTTGCGAAGCCGACGTTGCCATGGCTGGAGAGCCAGACCATGCGCGGCTCGGTTTTCGCGCGCGCCGCAAGCTTTAATTCCACATCGGGAGGATTGCCATTGTTGACGAGCACGAGTTCTACCGACGCGGTCGAACCCAGCACAGCGGCTATCGCCCTTTCTAGTACCTCCCCGGTGTGGTAGGTGACCATGACGACAGAAGTTAAGGGCGCCTCTGGCGGCATCATTTGGGTTCGCCGTCCGTTTTATATTTCTTCTTCGTGGTCGCTTCCTTCAGTTCCGCGAGTTTCGCGAAGGGACCTTCGACGACGGTGTTTTCGGCGCTCGGATCGGCGGATATGGCCCGCACGTATGGTATGTTCGGCTTGCGTGGGTAGGGGTCGAGCGCGATGCCCATGGTTTGGGCGGCAAGTTCGCCCAAGTCGATGGTTCCGTTTTCCACGGCTTCGATGTCGTCGAGGTCTGGATCGGATATGACGGCGCTGTCGCTTGCTGGGAGCGGGTAAACGGCGAAATGCGTGTCGATGTCCTGTTCAAGCGAAGCTGGAATCGGGTCCAGCGAGACGACGCAGCGCTGCACGACTTCCGCCAGCATCGTGCCGGTGACGGCGACAGTGCGGCCTCCTTCTATGAGTTCGGCGCGGAGGGTTGCGCGCAGCTCCTTGACTTCAATCAGGCCGAAGCGCTCAGCTAATTTCAGGCGTTCGTTTGATTTCGCCTCGACTTCCTGTTCCACGCCGCTTGTCGTAATTTTATCCACCGGCAAGGGGCGGCTGAATTCATGTTCCGATGATTTGCGTTGCATGATTGTTCCTTCGAATCTTTATTACCCGGTTTTTGGGGTTCGGTTATCGAAAATATTTCTTTTCCGCTTTACGGCGTCATTCTTTATAATGCATCTCGCGCGCGCGGTCAGGCGCAGCGTTGCTCATAGGCGTTTCATGCGGTTTAATCTCCCTGTTTTTGTCGCGTTGCTTGTCGGTCTGGCGGCCTGCCAACCGGTCGTGGCGAATCGCGGCAATATCCTCGATCAGGACGCGCTTTCCGAGGTCAAGGCTGGGAGTAGCACGCGCGAAGATGTCGCGACAAAGCTTGGTTCACCTACCCAGATCAGCACGTTCGACGAGAAGGTATGGTATTACATCGGGCGTCGCACGAAGCAAACGTCTTTCTTTGATCCGGTGGTTACAGACCAGAAAGTAGTTGAGGTGCGGTTCGACGATCAGGGCGTGGTTCAGGAGGTTAAGGACCTCGATTTGTCAGACACCAGAGATGTTTCTACGGTCGCGCGATCTACACCGACTTATGGGCGGGACGATACGTTCATCAAGCAGTTGTTGGGTAATCTCTCGCGGCCACGCCCGATGCAGAACCGCAGGGAGCAGGGAAATTAGGTTTGTGTAGATTTGCCCGTCCTTGCACATTGCAGAAAGATGGATCTCGCGCGTGAAGACCTTACAGCAAGAACAGCGTTTGCAGGACGAGCGCGGAGAGCGCTTTGATGTCGAAATTCCTGCTTTCTCGCTCGATAATCCTTATCAGCAAATTTTGGCGCATTGATTTGAATGAGGGATGAGCGATGATTAAATCGGTTGTGTATTCCGGCCATAAGCCGGGGATGAAGTTGCTGGTTCTTGGGGCGGTGCATGGGAACGAGGTTTGCGGCACGGCGGCTATCTTGCGCGTGATGCAGGAGATCGATGCCGGGCAGATCGAGATTGCGAGCGGGCAGGTGACGTTTGTTCCGACGGCCAATTCGCGGGCTTACGCTTCCGGGCGGAGATATCTTGAGAGGAATTTGAACCGTTATTTGTTGCCGAGCGCGAATCCTCAGACCTATGAGGCGCGGCTTAGCAATATTCTGTGTCCAATGCTCGAATCTTGCGACACGTTGCTGGATTTGCATTCCTATACTATTGGCGGGCCTCCGTTCGCTTGTCTTGAGACGCCTGACAAGGAAGCCGTAAGCCTTGCGGCGGTGATGGGCGCGGAAGCGGCGGTGTTCGGGTGGGAAGCTGGCTATGCGGCAAGCGGTCGCGCGGCGGCCAATCCGGATGAAGGCGTCGGCACGACGGCTTATGCGACGCGGTTCGGCGCGAAGGCCGTTTTGATTGAGTGTGGGCAACATAAGGATGGTGAGGCGGTCGAGGTGGCCTATCGCGCGATCAGGAAGGCAATGCGATTGGCGGGGCTTACGTCGGATCCTGTGTTGGAAGATGCTGTCAAGCCGATTCCGGTTCTGAAAATCGCGCAAATATATTTCCGGACAGACGACGGTATCTTCGCGGAGCCGTGGAAAAATTTGACCCCGGTGAAGCAAGGGCAATGGCTGGCATCCCGCGCAGATGGAGAGCGGATCGTCGCGCCTTGCGATGGCTATGTGCTTCTACCTAACCTTAAGGTCGATCTTGGCGCGGAGTGGTTCTATCTCGGCGTGAAGGCGGGATAGGCATGGTATGCTCTTTGCGCTTGCGCGTTCTCTTTAATGCGCTTCTGCCCAGTTGGGGGCGTGGCCGGATTCGGCTTCGAGCGGGATTTTTAGGCACGCGATGGGGAGCGGGGCTTCCTTCATCACGCGCTTGACAAGTTGCGCGGTCGCGTCCAGTTCCGCGATGGGACATTCAAAGACGAGTTCGTCGTGGACTTGTAAGAGAAGTTTGGCGTTGAGGTTCGCTTCGGTTAAGGCTGGGCCGATGCGGATCATGGCGCGTTTGATGATGTCGGCGGCGGTTCCTTGAAGTGGCGCGTTGATGGCGGCACGTTCGGCGGCGGCGCGGCGGGCGGCGATCTTTTCGTGGATGCCGTTAATGTGGACACGGCGTCCGAACAGCGTTTCGACATAGCCATGCTTGCGCGCGAAGTCTTTGGTCGCTTCGAGCCAGTCGCGCAGCTCGTGGAAGCGGTTGAGATACTGCTTGATGAACTCGTTGGCTTCTCCGGGCGTTGTGCCGATCTGTTTGGCGAGGCCGAAGCCGCTGATGCCGTAGATGATGCCGAAGTTGATGGCTTTGGCGGCGCGGCGTCGGTCGGGCGTGATATCTTTTAAGGGGATGCCGAAAACCTGACTGGCGGTCAGCGCGTGGATGTCCGCGCCTTCGTGGAACGCTTCGATCAGCGCTTTGATGTTCGCCATTTCAGCCGCGAGGCGAAGTTCGATTTGCGAGTAATCGACCGAAAGCAGTTCGTAGCCTTCCTTGGCGACGAAGGCGCGGCGGATTGCGCGGCCATCTTCGGTGCGGATGGGGATGTTTTGCAGATTGGGATCGGTCGAGGACAGGCGGCCTGTGGCGGCTCCGACGAGCGAGAAAGAGGTGTGGACACGTCCGGTTTGTGGCGCAATTTGCTCCGGCAGCGCGTCGGTGTAGGTCGATTTGAGTTTGGCGATGCCGCGCCAGTCGAGAACTTTCGCCACTATTTCATGGCCCATTTCGGCTAGCGGCTCCAGCACGTCCGAGCTTGTCGACCAGGCTCCGGTTTTGCCTTTTGCGCTGCCTTGCAACCCTCTTTCCGTGAACAGGACTTCGCCGAGTTGCTTGGGCGAGCCGACGTTGAAGGGGTGGCCTGCGAGCTTGTGAATTTCTTCTTCAAGCTTTTGCAGGCGTAAGGCGAAGCCTCCGCTTTGCTGGCGCAGCACTTCGGCGTCGATGAGAATCCCGGCGCTTTCCATCGCGGCGACGACGGGGACGAGCGGACGTTCGATGCGCTCATACACGCTTGTGACATGTTGCGGCGCGAGTTGCGGTTTGAGCGCATGCCAGAGGCGAAGGCTGTAATCGGCATCTTCGGCGGCGTAGTCGGTCGCTTTGTCGAGCGCGACGCAGGCAAAGACGATCTTGTTCTTGCCGCTTCCCGTCACGTCGTTATAGGCGATCATCTTGTGTTTGAAATGCAGTTCCGAGAGTTCATCGAGCCCGTGGCCGTGCGCTCCGGCGGCCAGCACATACGATAAAAGCATGGTGTCGTCATAGGGCGCGATGGCGAGGCCGTGTTGCGCCAGCACCTGCATATCGTATTTCAGATTATGGCCGATTTTCAGCACGGAAGGATCTGCAAGCAGTTCCTTGAGTCCATTCATTGCGGCAGAAAGCTCAATTTGCGGCGGCGGCGCGGAGCCTTCGAAGGCGAATCCATCCCCTGTGGCGGCGGCTTTCGGGTCGCGGTGGCCCAGCGGGATGTAGCACGCTTTTCCCGGCGCGATGGCGAGCGATATTCCGGCGAGCGTCGCCGTACAGGCGCGGAGGGAGTCGGTCTCGGTGTCGACGGCGACGCGGCCAGCCTGTTTTGCGGCGGCGATCCACCAGCTCAGGCGGTCGAGGGTTTGGACACACTCGTAGTCATGCGGGGCTTGGGCGAGCTTCTCGATTCGCGCGTGATCGGATTGGTTTTGCACATGACCAAATGGGATGCCCGCCTGCGCGGGCATGACGGGATTTCGGATGGAACTTTCCTCAGTCTTTGTTGCCATACCCGCGAAGGCTGGCATTCCATGTTGTTCTTTACTGTCGCTGGTTGGCGCGTTCAGACGGGCGAGGAGGGAACGAAATTCCTGTTGCCGGAGGAAGGCGATGAGGCTTTCACGATGGTTTTCACTGCGGACAAGCTGTTCGAGCGGGACAGGGAGCGGCGCATGGTCGTCAAGTCTTACGAGCTTCTTTGAGATCCTTGCCATTTCCGCATGCTGGGTCAGAAGTTCGCGGCGCTTGGGTTGTTTGATCTCCTGCGCATGCGACAGGAGCGATTCGAGGTCGCCATAGGCGTTGATGAGTTCCGCCGCCGTTTTTACGCCGATGCCCGGAACTCCGGGGACGTTGTCTGTGCTGTCTCCTGCGAGCGACTGCACGTCCACGACCTTATCGGGCGCGACGCCGAATTTCTTGAAGACTTCGTCGGGGCCGATGGGGATGCCTTTGAGCGGGTCGAGCATTTCCACGCCGGGGCGGATAAGCTGCATGAGGTCTTTGTCGGACGAGACGATGCGGACGGCGAGCTTGCGTTCGACCGCTTCGCGGGCGTAGGCGGCAATGAGATCATCGGCTTCATAGTTCGGGGCTTCGATGGACGGGATACCGAAGGCGCGTGTCGCTTCGCTGATCAGTTCGAACTGCGGGATGAGTTCGGGGGGAGGCGGCGGGCGGTGCGCTTTGTAGTCTGGATAGATATCGTTGCGGAAGGTCTTGCGGGCGGCGTCGAAGATGACGGCGATTTTTTGGGTTTTATGATCGTCCAATAGCTTGTGCAGCATGTTGCAGAAGCCCATAACTGCGCCGATATGCGTGCCGTCCGCGCGCGTCAGGTCGGGGAGGGCGTGGAAGGCGCGGAAGATGAATCCTGAGCCGTCGATTAAATAGAGAGTGTGGGAGTCGGGATGATCGATCATTTTGCGGAGATTGCCTTTATGTATCTCCTTCCGCAATAGGGGCAATCGATGCGACCGGACTTGTCCATGGTCAGGTAAACGCGCGGGTGGCCAAGCGTTCCGTCGTTTCCGGCGCAGGCGATTTTATCGGTTATGACGGCGATGGTTTCCGGCAACGTGGCGGATGGTTGGGGCATGGCGCTTTCTCCTTATATATAGCGGGCAGGTACGGCTATGATGGCGCTTTGGAACAGGCTATACAATGAGCGTCACGCACTCAAGCGCTTCAGGATGGATCCGATGCAGGGAAGCCTTGGACATATTTCCCTTTTGGCAGAGGGGCCCGACAATGCCGTCGAGATACGTCATTTACGCAAGGCGTATCGGGCATCGGGTGGAAGGGGCGAAAAAATCGCGCTGAAAGATATCTCGCTGGACATTCCGCGCGGGAGCATTTTTGGGTTGCTGGGGCCCAATGGGGCGGGAAAATCAACGCTTATTAATATCCTTGCCGGGCTGGCGCTCAAGACGGCGGGTACCGCGACGATCTGGGGCTATGAGGTTTCCGAAGATCCGCGCATGGCAAGCGCGTCGATCGGCGTCGTGCCGCAGGAGCTTAATCTCGACGCTTTCTTTATGCCTTACGAGCTTCTGGAGATACAGGCGGGGCTTTACGGCGTGCCTCCGCGCGAGCGCAGGACTCGCGAGTTGCTCGCAGCGGTTGGATTGAGCGATGTCGGCAATGCGATGGCGCATACGCTTTCGGGCGGTATGAGAAGGCGTTTGATGGTCGCGAAAGCCATGGTGCACAATCCTCCGGTGTTGGTGCTCGACGAGCCGACAGCAGGGGTCGATGTCGAATTGAGGCGTTCGCTTTGGCAGCATGTGCGCCGACTGAACGAGGCTGGCACAACAGTGCTGCTTACCACGCACTATCTAGAGGAAGCCGAAGAGCTTTGTGATCGAATTGCCATTATCCATCAGGGCGAGTTGGTTGCGAACGACACCAAGGAGAACCTTTTGCGCAGGCTTGACAACAAGCGCGTCACTGTGACGGTCGACCGCGACTTGATGGAGGTTCCCGCGCATATGAGGGCACAGGGCTGGACGCTTGACAGTTCGCGCCAGCTTTCACTCGTGCACAGTCCGAGCAAGGGGGGGATCGGCTCTTTGCTGCTGTCGGTGCCGATGAGCGGTCTTGCGATCATGGATATCACGACGAAGGAAAACGATCTGGAGGATATATTCCTCCAACTGACTCGCCGTGGCGACGCTTCGGCGGTTCCTCTAGCCTGAGATTTCTTTCAGAGAATGGAAGATCGGTTTTCCTGCCGCGCGGAAGCGTTCGACTTCGCGATCCGCGCCGCGCGATGTTCCGCCAACTCTTAAACAGGCGTCGCAGCGTTCGCTCATCGCGAGCGAGAGCGGCATCATGATGCGCTCGAACGCCTTCGGATCGTTCGAGGCTTGGATCATTGGAAGAGCGCAGTTCACGCCGATAACTGGAATGTATCCATGTTCGAACACTGCGAGCGCGGCATGGTTGAGCAGGGCGAGATTGCGTTGCCTTTGCTCTTCGTCGGCATCGCCTGATGAGTATGGTCCCGCGATCATGATCCATGCGTTGCGTGGAAGTTTGGCGGTTGCAGTCATGGCGTTTGTTCTCCGTGTCGCGCGACGCGCGAATGTTTTTCGATATTCCACGCGATAGATTTTTTTTGCCGCGCTCAAGTTGCCGCGCGATGAATTCTGTTGCGTCCATGCAACGCGCGACAACTAAGCGAAGAATTCAGACGTGATTTTGTTTATGCAAGCCAAAAACGTGTTGACTATTTTTCGCGTTAGCCACAACATCCAATCACTCTACTCTAGTCAACTCAGGAGGCTACTATGGCTGCCAAGAAAAAAGCGACGGTGAAGAAAAAAGCTACCACCGCCAAGAAGAAGAAGAAGTAATCTTAGTCGCCGCGAGGCGACTCTAGATTCAACCCCTGTTTGGAATGTCTCGCGATAGCAGGCAGTCTGGACAGGGGTTTTCTGCTTTTTTGGGGTTAAGTTTTTCGTAACTCCCAAGCCCGTACTTGATGGGTGCAGAGGACGTCCTTGCGGAATGGACCGTCATTGCGAGGAGTTTCCCGCTCGCAAGGCGGGAGACGACGCGGCAATCCAGAGCCATAGAGGGCGGCGCTTGCGATTCTGGATTGCCACGTCGCTTCGCTCCTCGCAATGACGGTCCATTCCGCAATGGTTGTCTTCGTGAAGCCAATGAAGAGCTTGGGAATTACAGTTTTTCGTGTTTTATGCGTATATACTCATCGCACTTGAAGAGTTGGGGAAATGTCGCGGCAAAACAAGCGTCACACCCGCCTGCGCGGGGGTGACGTTGCGCTATCGGGCGCTTTTTGCCAACTCTCGAACTGTTAGGGGTATATGTCTATTGTTCCCAACTTTTGAAGTTGGATGGGTATATATTTCTTATTGTTATGCGCGCGCGTTCAGCATCGTTTTTTCCATTCTTCTTCGCGCGACGATCGTTTGAACGCGAAGCATGACGAGCCATGCCGCATAGAGGGTGAAGGCGAGCGCCATGACCAGCAATGGGCGCAGCATCGCGGGCGCGATGGCCGATCCAGCCGAACGCAAGACGCTTGTGGGTTGGTGTAGCGTGTTCCACCAATCGACCGAGAATTTTATGATGGGGAGATTGATCGCTCCGGCAAGCAGAAGCCATGCGCCTGCTTTTGCTCCCTGCGTTTCGTCGTCAAAGGCGTTTCGCAAGGCCATGTATCCGCAGTAGAGCAGGAAGAGGATCAGCACGCTGGTTAATCGCGCGTCCCACACCCACCATGCTCCCCAAGTCGGCTTGCCCCACAGGCATCCAGTTGCCAGACACAGCGCAACGAACGTAGCGCCGACGGGGGCAGCGGCGACGCATATGATATCCATGATAGCGGCTCGCGTGACGAGGCTTATGCCAGCGGCCAGCGCCATCGCGCCGTAGATCATCATTCCTGTCCACGCTGCGGGCACGTGGACGTACATGATGCGCACGGTTTCGCCTTGCTGGTAGTCGGCGGGCGAAGCGAACAGCGCGAGCGCGAGTCCCCAGACGAAGGTTACGGTCGCGCCCAGCGCCGCGAAAGGCGTCAGCTTTGCCGCTAAGCGCGCGCAGCGTGTCGGGTTGGCGAGTAGGGCGAGACTTTTCATTTGGCAACTCACAATTGCAACTGTTGAGAGCCTTATCTTTGCCGCAAGACAGCGGCTATGGCAAATGGAGCGGTAGGCAACAGGAAGGATAGTAAGGCCGCGAGTAGTAGTAGCGGCGGCATGGGCGAGGTCCCCATCGCGGCAGCGTCGCATGCCCCTGCCGCGAAGATCAAAATCGGGATGGCCATCGGGATCAGCAACGCCGTCAGCAAGGCGGGATTGCGGCGAAGAGTCGCTGTGATCGCGCTTAAGAGCCCGCCGAGCATGACGAGGCTTGGAATGCCGATGGCGAGCGAGAGGAGAAGAATCGGCAGCACTTGCGGCGACATATTCAGCATCGCGCCCGCAATGGCGGTTATGGGGATGAGCGCCGCGAGGATGGCGAGCGTTTGCGCGAGCAGTTTACTGGATATGAGCAGCGGCAAGGGGATTGGCGAGAGCAATAGAAGATCCAGCGTGCCGTCGCGTTCGTCTTGCACGAACAGGCGGTCGAGTGCCAGAAGATTCATCAGCAGCGCAGCGATCCAGATCAGGCCGGGCGCGAGGCGGCGTAGCAAGTCGGGATCGGGGCCGATGGCGAACGGGAGGATTAGCACCACGATCAGGAAGAACAAAATCAGCGCCGCGCCTTCGGCGGGGCGGCGGAGGTGCTGGGCGAGGTCGTGGCGGAGAAGGGAAATGCAATTGTTTTCTTTGTCATGCCTGCGAAGGCGGGCATCCAGCTCCATCTGTTCGATTGTGCTTTTGTTTGCAGCATCGGCGGGTGCGGAGGCGGCATGCGATGGATGCCCGCCTTCGCGGGCATGACGCTTGTCTTCGTTGCGGGGGGGGGCCATGACTGGGGCGTGTCGGTTCTACGTCACAGGAAACGCAAAGTTGACTATATCAAATCCTTCAGCTTCTGTTGCGGGCGGGGGCCGTAGTGGCTGATGACTTCGGCGGCTGCCGTTGCGCCGAGGTGTCCGGATTCCGCGAGCGACTGTCCACGCGAGAGGCCGAAGAGGAAGCCTGCGGCGAAGAGGTCGCCTGCTCCGGTGGTGTCAACGACTTTGTCTACTGCGATGGCAGGAACTTCGACCGTTTCCTGTCCGCGCATGATGATGGCTCCTTTTTCGCTGCGCGTCGTCACGATGATTTTGTTGTCGCCAAGGCCACGCGCTTGCGCCAGCGCAGTTTGCAAGTCGTTGGTTTGGCAAAGCGACAGAAGCTCGCTTTGATTAGCGAACAGGAGATCGACTTTGCCGTGAATCAATTCCAGAAATTCCGCGCGGTGGCGGTCGACGCAGAAGGTATCCGAAAGCGTCAGCGCCAGCGTGCGGCCTGCTTCACGTACGATGCGGGCGGCGAGGTGAAAGGCTTTCTTAGCTTCGGGCGGATCGAAGAGATAGCCTTCGAGGTAGGTGACGCGGGAGTCGCGCAGGATATCGTCTTGAATGTCTTCCGGGCCGAATTCGACGGCGGCGCCGAGATAGGTGACCATGCTGCGCTGGGCGTCAGGCGTGACGAGGATGAGACAGCGGCCTGTCGGCGCTCCGGCGCGGCGGTCCGGCGTGGTGTCGCGGATGACTTGACGGCGCTCCTCCGTGACGGGGGGCGTCGCGAAATGCACGCCGTGGGCATGAAGATCGTGGCGGAAAATCGCCCCGAACTGGTCGGCTTTGACTTTGCCCATGAAGGCGGCGGTTCCCCCGAAAGAGGCTATCCCCGCGACTGTGTTCGCGGCGGAGCCTCCGGAGACTTCGACGGCGGGACCAATGGTGTCGTACAGCGTCGCCGAACGCTCGGCGTCCGAAAGAGTCATGCTGCCTTTTGCGATGTTGTGCTCTTTCAAGAAGTCGTCGGTGGATTCGGCGATAATGTCCACCAAGGCGTTTCCGATGGCGCAGACGTCGTAGGTGGATGGGGTGGCAGTCATGTTAGGAACTCTCCTTAATAAAGTATGCAGGCGTCGATTGGGGAGACTAGCTATTAAGCTGGGCGCGTCAAGCCTTGTCGTATCTCTTTGCTGACAATATGCAGGTTTCGCGGTAGGCTTTGTTTTTGGGAATTGGAGGATTACGACCATGGCGACGAAGCATCATACGAAGGTCTTGATTATCGGGGCGGGGCCTGCTGGCTATACGGCGGCAATCTATGCCGCGCGCGCGAATATGAATCCCTTGTTGGCGCAGGGCATGCAGCCCGGCGGGCAGTTGACGGTGACCTCGGATGTCGAGAATTATCCCGGCTTTGCCGAGCCTGTACAGGGACCGTGGTTGATGGAGCAGATGGCGGCTCAGGCGCAGCGCGTCGGGACGCAGGTGGTTTTCGACACGATTGCCAAGGTGGATTTTAGCAAGCGGCCTTTTGCGTGTCAGGGCGAGTCTGGCGATACGTTCGAGGCCGAGAGCGTTATCATCGCGACGGGAGCTCAGGCGCGGTGGCTTGGCCTTCCGAGCGAGACGAAGTTCAGGGGCTTTGGCGTGTCGGGGTGCGCGACCTGCGACGGGTTCTTCTTTCGCGGCAAGGAAGTCTGCGTCGTCGGCGGCGGCAACACGGCGATGGAGGAGGCTTTGTACCTGACGCATCACGCGAGCAAGGTGACGGTGATCCATCGTCGCGATTCTTTTCGCGGCGAGAAAATTCTGGCCGAGCGGATCAGCAAGCATCCCAAGATTTCCGTGATCTGGGACAGCGTGGTGGAGGAGGTCGAGGGTGTCGATCAGCCTGCGCCCGGCGTGACGGGGCTGCGGTTGCGTAACGTCAAGACCGGAGCCGAACAGCGCGTTTCGACGGACGGCGTCTTCATCGCTATCGGGCACTCGCCTGCGACGGCAGCGTTTCAGGGACAGGTGGACATGGACAAGGAAGGCTATATTCTGACGAAGCCCGATTCGACGGCTACGAGCGTTTCTGGCGTGTTCGCGGCGGGTGACGTTAAAGACAAGATATTCCGGCAGGCGGTGACGGCGGCGGGCATGGGGTGCATGGCGGCGCTGGAGGCAGAACGTTGGCTATCAGAACATTAACATCCCGGGTACAGGCGGCGCGCATGTCCTATATCGACAAGATCATGTTGCCGGGCGAACAGGTTATCTGTGCCGCTTGTTTGCACTGGATCGTTTACTTCAACGGGCTGTTTATTACAGTCATCGGGGGAATCCTTGGGCACTGGAGCTATCCTTTGATGACGTTCTGTTTCGGTCCGGAGGTCGGCAAGATGTTGGGGAGGCCGGTCGCGGGCGGGGCGATGCTTCTTGTGCTGGTGGGGGCGGCTTTGCTGGTTGGGGCTTATATTCGGCAAAGCTCTACGGAAATCGCCATTACGACCCGCCGATTGATTGTTAAAGTCGGGTTTATCTCGCGTTCCACCTATGAAATCCTGACGCCGCGCATTACGGGGGCTAATTTCGACCAGACCATTATGGGGCGGGTTTTGGGCTTCGGCACGATCTGGGTCCATGGCGCGGGCGGGGAGGTGTCCCCTATCGCCAGCGTCGGTAAACCCCAGCGATTTTATAAAGCTTTGATTGATACGATCGGGAAATCGCGTTAGGTTGTCGCGTTTTCCGCTGTCGCGCAAGGGCCTGTAGTTCAGTGGTTAGAACGCACCGCTCATAACGGTGTTGTCGTAGGTTCGAATCCTACCGGGCCCACCAATGTTCGATTTGCTCAACATTGCGCATGAGCAGCAATCGCATCTAAGATTTGCATCCTTTAGGTCGAGTGAATGAGTGGCCAGATTGGTAATTTGGATGAGATTGTAGATGCGTGCGTTGAATTTGCGCAAGCGATATTAGTTGTTGTTCGCAGGAGACGGGCAACTGAAAAACCGCGCTATACAAGCAAGGCTATTTTTGAAGGAGGCCAAGCTCAGCAGAGCATTTTTCTGGATCGGTCATTGTACAGGTACATTCCATTTTTTCCAGATCAGGAATTTCCACATGCTGAGGTGGAGAAGTGCGCTAAGTTACTATACGCTATACCTGAATTTAGAGACGAGATAGTTTATGATGCGAATGGAAATAAGATCAAGCTTGATTATAAAGGTTTTTTGAGAAGTGTGTTTCGTCATCTTTGGCCAGTATTACGTGAACTGTTGCGAAATAAGGAAAACACGAGACTATCTAAAAGGCTTGTTGCGAAAGAATACAGGCGATACATTTTGATGGTTGCGACGCAAGGGAAAGTTGGTAGAATAACGGTTACGCATAGCAAAACATACGTAATTCCTTTGTTTAACTTTGTATTTGAAGGAAACGATTTGCATCTTTCTGATGGTTGTAGAATTGGCGTTTTCTCGGATGAAGATAAAAACAGAAATAGCGATCTTTTAGAGCAGTGCAGCGAGTTGAAAAGATATATTTTGCCTATGCTCGCTCAGGCGCGGTCAGCTTTGTATCTTCCTAGTGGTGGGCCCAAGGATGAAGAATATGCATGCTGTACTCTTACTTGTCTTCGTTTAATTGGGCCAAATACACAAGTTAGTACTAGTGGACTGTATTGCTTTGATGAGAGCATATGGCCGGAAAATTATTTTCTTCCTATGGATAATTATGGTTTGTCGCTGAAAAAATTTATTTCTATTAATTCTCTTATTTTTTCCGATAATAATCGTGGTAGTTTTATTGATGTATTTGGCAAGTTGTATTCAAATGATTTTGAGTTGTACAAAAAACTGTCTTTTTGTCTAAAGCGATTCAATATAGCTTTCACGCGTGATACTCCTGAAGATATACTGGTTGATTTAGTCATTGCGCTTGAAAGCTTGCTTCTCGATGATGGCAGTAAAGGGGAGATCGTGTACAAATTTTCACTTCGTGGTGCGGTACTTTGCGGTTGTGTAAATATGTCACCCAATATCTATGATGATCTAAAGATATTATATGATATTCGTAGTTCCATTGTTCATTCCGGTAAACATTTGAGTGATTTGAGTTGTAAATACAATAAACACCACAAGTTTAAGTCGGATCAAGAGTATGTTGACAGTGTTTTTCGCCTGTGCGCATCAATTATTAAATTGGCAATAGATTTGTGTAGTGGGGATGGCACCCATAGTAAAATCAGTAAATTAATTGACGGCAAAATATTGAAGGCGAGTTAGTTTTCATTGTCTTGGCTCTAGATTATCAGGGATGTCTTAGCCACCTCCATTTTGCATCACACCCTATCGCTGCGGTGCGAGATGATGGGCTTCTTTTGATATGATTCGATTGGGTAGGGTGGCGTTACGTCATACCTTATTGCGCGAGTTCCTGCGCAGGGTTCCATCGCGCATTTTTATTATTTCCCTCCGTTGTGAAAGTCTGTCCATGTCGATGATGATCCCTGTCGCGTCCGAGACTTCGGCCAATGCGTGGATTGATGCCGCGAAGTATCAGGCGATGTATGAGCGTTCGATCAACGATCCTGACGGGTTTTGGGGCGAGCATGGCAAGCATCTTGACTGGATGAAGCCTTACACGCGCGTGCGCGAAGCGAGCTTTGACGACGGCGTGGATATCCGCTGGTTCGCGGATGGGGCGCTGAATGTCTCGGTCAACTGCATTGATCGGCATTTGCCGATGCGCGCGGAGGAGACGGCGATTATCTGGGAGGGGGACAGCCCGTCCGAGCAGCGGCATATCTCCTATGGCGAGTTGCATGACGAGGTGTGCAGGCTTGCGAATGCGCTTAAGGCGCATGGCGTGCGTAAGGGCGACGCCGTCACGATTTATATGCCGATGATTCCCGAAGCCGCGTTCGCGATGTTGGCTTGCGCGAGGATCGGCGCTGTGCATTCGGTGGTGTTTGGCGGGTTCTCGCCGGAGAGCCTTAAGGACAGGATTCTGGATTGCGCGAGCAAGCTTGTCATCACGGCCGACGAGGGGATGCGCGGCGGGCGGCGCATTCACCTGAAGGCGAATGTCGACGAGGCTTTGAAAACGTGTCCCGATGTGTCGTCGGTGATCGTCGCGCGGCGGACGGGCGGCGAGATCGCTTGGGTGGAGGGGCGCGACGTTTGGTATCACGAGGAAGTCGCCAAGGTTTGTGCGGAATGCAAGCCGGAGGAAATGGGCGCGGAAGATCCGTTGTTCATTCTTTATACGTCTGGTTCGACGGGCAAGCCCAAGGGCGTGTTGCATACTACTGGCGGCTACCTTCTCTATGCCGCGCTTACGCACAAATGGGTGTTCGATTACCATGAAGGCGAGGTGTTCTGGTGCACGGCGGATGTCGGCTGGGTGACGGGGCATAGCTATGTCGTTTATGGCCCGCTGTGCAACGGCGCGACGACGCTGATGTTCGAGGGCGTGCCTTGCTATCCCGACGCTTCGCGATTCTGGCAAGTGGTGGACAAGCATAAGGTCAATATTTTCTATACCGCTCCGACGGCAATCCGTTCGCTGATGCGCGAAGGCGAGCACTATGTGCGTTGCGCGAGCCGTAAGAGTCTCAGGTTGCTGGGATCGGTCGGGGAGCCGATCAATCCCGAAGCGTGGCTGTGGTATCAGCGCGTGGTCGGCGAGGAGCGTTGTCCTGTCATTGACACTTGGTGGCAGACGGAGACGGGCGGCCATATGATCGCGCCGTTGCCGGGCGCGACGGCATTGAAGCCCGGCTCCGCGACTTTGCCTTTCTTTGGCGTGAAGCCCGTAATCGTGGACAATGAGGGGCGGGTGCTTGAAGGCGCGTGCGAGGGGAATCTTTGTATCGAGGGAAGCTGGCCGGGGCAGATGCGCACGGTGTTTCGCGACCATGATCGCTTTGTGAAGACCTATTTCAGCGCGTTTAAGGGCAAGTATTTCACGGGCGACGGGTGCAGGCGCGACGAGGACGGCTATTACTGGATCACTGGGCGTGTGGACGATGTGATCAATGTGGCGGGGCATAGGCTCGGCACAGCGGAGATTGAGAGCGCTCTGGTGGCTCATCCGAAAATCGCGGAGGCGGCAGTCGTCGGTTGTCCTCATGACATCAAGGGGCAGGGGATTTACGCTTATGTGACGTTGAAGGCGAGCGCTCAACCTAATGACGAGTTGCGGCGCGAGGTGGCGGAGTGGCTGCGCCAGCAGATCAGCGCCATCGCGACTCCTGACTTTATTCAGTGGGCTCCGGGACTGCCGAAGACACGCTCCGGCAAGATCATGCGGCGTATCCTGCGCAAGATCGCCGCGCATGATATGGACAATCTTGGAGATATCTCGACGCTCGCAGACCCCGGCGTGGTGGAGGAACTGGTGCGGAATCGGGTGGGGTAGGGAAGGCGAGCGCTCAACTCACTGCGTATTTTTTTACGTCTCTCTTGCTCTGTAAAAACTTGTGTATATGATGACTTTCCTTCGGAATATTCGAAGATGAAAGTTTTTTGCATGGCGAGGAGAGAGCGATCATGCGCAACATTGATCAGGTAGATAAATCATGACGAATCAAGATCCTAGTTGCTCAGAAACTGAGGACGAGAAGGTCAATGCATTGTGGGCGGATCAAGATTACATTCTTAACAATATCGATCATGCGGATAGAGATTTTATAGCCAAGCACCCGGGATGTTCAGAAGTCGAACATCAAATTGGCCGATATCTGAATATGAAGAGCGCGATCCGTGATATTGAAGATCATGGAATTTCCGGAGATGTTATCGAATTTGGGACATGGCAAGGGTTAAGCCTAATCCTTCTTGGCCGCGCCTTTGTAAATTCTAAAACCCCACGGAAATTTATCGGGATAGATTCGTTTGAAGGGCTGCCGGAAACCTCAACCGTATGGGAAAAGGGGCAGTTTGATAACACCAGCTTTGATCTGGCTCATAAAAATATATCAGAGAAGATCAGCAAAGATCAGCGTTTTTCTTTGATCAAGGGGTGGTTTAACGACAAATCTGTTGCCAATCGACTGCGCCAAGAATCGGACGATGTCGTGTTGGTTCATTTTGACGCTGATTTAGGCTCTTCGACCACGCAAGCTCTGGAAATCGTGGAATATTACGTCAAGAAAAGCCAGCATCCGATGTTTTTTCTTTTTGATGATTGGGGCTGTCATCCCGACGAGGTTCCGGATGCCTTTTACGACTGGTTGGGAACTGCATCTGGCAGGTATCAGATCAAGGCTGAAAAATTGTCTTCGACTAGATACACAAGATACTATAAAATTATTCCCCGCTGTATGAATATCCTGAAGATATTCTGAGCGCGCGCGAATGATTTCTATCTGCAGGTTTGACTTTTCAGCGTTTTCCGCTCGTCGCGTTAGCGTGGGCTAAAGGTAGGCGCTTATGTGTGTTGCATGCGCTGAGAATCCCTAAGCTGCAGCGATATGCCGAACAGGCCCTATGAGATTTGTGGCGCAGTTGTAGTTTATCAGGAGTTGGAGCTTGGGGTTATGCGCATCTCTCGCGATTACTGCCCGCTTGATTTCCTTTTGATACCCTCGCCAACATCCTTGATGGCGTCGCCCAGTCGTTGGCCGGGCGTGCGGTCTTCGAGTTGGTCGATGGCTCGATCCAGGCCTTGCGGAAGCGCGTCGATGGCGGCGTCGATTTTTTGTCCCGTCGTGCGGTCGTCTGGCGTTGTCAGGAATTTCCAGCCAGCCGCTCCGAGGACGATCAGCGCGATTAGCGCGAGCAGAGCAAAGACGGGTTTGTTTTTTTTCATGGGGGATTCTCTGTCCTGCGCCTATTAATGTCTGACAACATCTTCCGGTTTTCGTTTCTCCTCGACGGTCTTGAGCTTGATCGCCGAGGCCGTGAGTTCCGCGTTTTCATCCCACTCGATTGGTATAAGCGGTTTCGTGAGCGCGAATTTCAGGACCTCTTCGACCGTGTTGGTGAGGATGAGATGGAGTCCCTTCTTGACGTTATCGGGGATTTCCGACAGGTCGCGTTCGTTTTCTTTCGGGATTAGGACAGTCGTGAGTCCACCGCGCAAAGCCGCAAGGAGTTTTTCTTTCAGGCCGCCAATTGGCAGTACGCGGCCACGCAACGTGATTTCTCCTGTCATCGCAACGTCCTTGCGCACGGGGATGCCCGTGAGAACCGAGACGATGGAGGTGACCATGCCGACGCCTGCGCTGGGGCCGTCTTTGGGGATTGCGCCTTCGGGCAAGTGCACGTGGATGTCGCGTTTGTCGAGCAGCGTTGGCTTGATGCCGAAGGCGATGGCGCGTGACTTCACATAACTTTCCGCCGCCTGTACCGACTCCTTCATCACATCGCCGAGTTTTCCAGTCGTCGTGATTTTGCCTTTGCCGGGCAGGGCGACTGCTTCGATCGACAGCAATTCGCCGCCGACTTCGGTCCATGCCAGGCCTGTCGTTACGCCGACAAGATCCTCAGGCTCCACCTCGCCGTAGCGGAATTTTTTCACGCCGAGATATTTGCCGAGGTTGCGGCGCGTGATGTGGATCGCGCTAGGCTTTTTCGTCAGGATATCCTTGACTGATTTGCGGGCGAGGCTGGCTAGTTCGCGTTCCATGTTGCGGACGCCCGCTTCGCGCGTGTAGTAGCGCACGATATCGCGTAGGGCGTCATCCGAGACTGAGAACTCGCTTTTCTTGAGGCCGTGCTCCTTGATGACTTTCGGAATCAGATGCTGTTCCGAAATGGCGAGCTTTTCGTCCTCCGTGTAGCCGGACAGACGGATCAGCTCCATGCGGTCGAGCAGGGGCTGGGGCATGCGCAGTGTGTTGGCGGTGCAAACGAACATGACGTCCGAAAGATCGTAATCGACTTCAAGATAATGATCGCTGAAAGCGCTGTTCTGTTCCGGATCGAGCACTTCAAGCAACGCCGAGGACGGGTCGCCGCGCCAATCGGAACCGAGTTTGTCGACTTCGTCGAGCAGAAACAGCGGGTTGCTTGATTTCGCTTTCTTCATGCCTTGAATGATCTTGCCGGGCATGGAGCCGATGTAGGTGCGGCGATGGCCACGGATTTCGGCTTCGTCGCGTACGCCGCCCAGCGACATGCGCACAAAATTGCGTCCAGTGGCGCGCGCGATGGACTTTCCGAGCGAGGTCTTGCCGACGCCGGGCGGGCCGACGAGGCAGAGGATCGCGCCTTTCATCTTTGGTTGGCGCTGCTGAACCGCGAGGTATTCAAGGATGCGTTCCTTGACTTTCTCCAGTCCATAGTGGTCTTCGTCGAGAATCTTTTCCGCAGCCTTGATGTCGCGGCGCGTGCGCGTGCGTTCGTCCCACGGTATCCCCAGAATCCAGTCAAGATAGTTGCGCACGACGGTCGCTTCTGCCGACATGGGACTCATGGCTTTGAGTTTTTTCAGTTCGGCATGGCATTTTTCTTTCGCTTCTTTACCAAGCCTCACGGTTTCTATTTTCTTCTGCAGTTCTTCAAGCTCGTTGGAGCCGTCTTCCCCTTCTCCAAGCTCCTTCTGGATCGCCTTCATCTGCTCGTTGAGATAGTAGTTGCGTTGCGTGTCCTCCATCTGCTTTTTCACGCGCAAGCGGATTTTCTTCTCGACCTGCAGAACGCCCATTTCTCCTTCCATCTGGGAATAGATTTTCTCAAGCCGCTCGTTGACCGAGGCGGTTTCGAGCAGGGCCTGCTTGTCCGCGATTTTCAGAGAGAGGTGCGAAGCGACGGTGTCGGCAAGTTTGCCCGGCTCGTCGATCTGGTTGACCGAGACAAGCACTTCCGGCGGGATCTTTCGGTTTAGTTTGATGTATTGGTCGAACTGGTTCACGACCGAGCGCATCAGGGCTTCGAGTTCGCCGCGATCGCCGGTATGTTCCTCAATGGGTTCAGCCCAGGCCTGAAAGAATTCGTTGTTATCGGTAAACTGAGTCACGTGGGCGCGGTGGCCGCCTTCTACCAACACCTTCACGGTGCCATCCGGCAGCTTTAGCAATTGCAGAATGGTGCCGACGGTTCCGGTTTCGTAGAGTCCATCGCGCGTGGGTTCTTCTTGCGCGGAGGTTTTTTGCGTCAGTAGCAGCACCTGCTTGTCGTCCTGCATGACATCTTCCAGCGCGCGCACCGATTTCTCGCGTCCAACGAACAGCGGCACAATCATGTGCGGGAAGATCACGATGTCGCGGAGGGGCAGGATCGGGTAGAGCGTGTTGCCGGATGATTTTTGTGACGCCATTGCGTATCCTTTCTTCGGGAACGAGCCCTGTCCATAAGCCGATAGCTAGACATGTCGAAGACGGTCTTGGCCAATGTCTGATTGGTTATTATGGTCGGAACTCGTTAATAATCTGGCCTTTCCGGGGGGCGGTTTCAAGGCTTAAACCTCTTGATTCTTCATTTTCAGAAAAATATAGGCGGAATTAAGGACGTTCGAGAGGAAAAATGGGGGGCGAGGGGGTATTAGAAGCGCTCAATGGTTAATAATTGCAGTTTTTCATGGTCTTGCTGCGTCAAAATGCGCCAGATGGCCTGTAAGCCGGGTTCTGTCACCACAATTCTTGCGTTTTGTGGTTGACGGCCATTCATCTGGGACACCCGTTGCCGGATGCCTCACGCGACCAACCCGAACCGCCAGCAGAGAAGGCTGCGCGCGCATCTGCCCAATCAGCGGGCACCGCCACGCTACGCGGTTCCTATTTGGTCTTGCTTCCGGTGGGGTTTTCCATGCCGCCTGCGTTACCGCCTGCGCGGTGCGCTCTTACCGCACCTTTTCACCTTTTCCTTCCGTTTCCGGAAGGTAGTTTGTTTTCTGTGGCACTTTCCCTGAAGTCGCCCTCGCCGGACGTTATCCGGCACCGTTTTCTCTTGAAGCCCGGACTTTCCTCCCGTCACTCACTCGCAGCGTGGTTGCACAAATATTAGGCAACAGCGCGGCGGGTGAGTGACAGGCGACCATCCGGCCATCTGGCACAGTAGAGATACTAGCATGACCCGATTGCTTGCTGAAGGATAATGTCGATGTCCTTTGACGTGGCTTCAAGAGCACAATGTTAGGAAAAATGGTGAGAAATGAAGAGTAAGGGGTTGTATTCGTGGGCCGCAAGCTCTATAACGCATATTGTCATACGCATCAGTATAAGGCCACGCGGCAACGGATTGCCGATCTCGCGGGGGCTTGGGTTTAAACATATCAGGAGAACTCTATGACTCGTGTATATCTTTCTGCTTTGGCTTGCGCTGCTATTTTGGCGGCAGTTCCGTTCGCTTCGGCTCATGCGGATCCAGTTCCCGGCTGGTATGTCGGCGGTGGCGTAGGCGCTAATTTCGCGCATGATTCGACCGCGCACCACACCTCAGGCGACAGCACGATCGAATATGATCCCGGTCTGACCTATCTTGGCAATGTCGGCTATGGCTGGCGCAATGGCCTTCGTTTGGAAGGCGAGGCTATGCACAGCCGTTCGAATGTCGTGCGCATGCGGAATTCGCCTGCGAATTCTTCATATGACGGTCATCTTAGCAATACCGATTTGTTCGCTAACGTGTTTTATGACATTAACACCAATACGCGGCTGACCCCTTATGTGGGCGCTGGCGCGGGCGTCGCGTTTGTCAATGCGGACAATATCGGCGTGTTTTCCAACAATGGGTTCATTGATGGCACGGAGACTGAGTTTGCTTATCAGGGCATTCTCGGCGTTGCTGCGAAACTCGACAAGAACTGGGCTTTGACGGCGGACTATCGTTATATCCGCACGACTGAGCCGAGCTTCAAGAATACGCTCGACGCAACGAAGTCTGCGACCGAGAATGTTTCGCACAATGTGATCTTTGGCATTCGTTACACGTTTGGTCAGCCGGAAGCTCCGGTGGCGCAGGTTATGCCTGCTCCTGAACCAGCTCCCGCGATGAGGACGGCTGCTCCTCCGCAGGTTGCGCCGCTGACGGCTGAACGTCCAGTGGTTGCCCCTGTTCCGCAGAGCTACATGGTGTTTTTCGACTTTGATCGTTCGGACTTGACGGCGGAAGCCAAGCGCATCCTTGCTTCGGCTGCGCAAGATTTCCAGCGTGGCGGTTATGTTCGTATCGTCGTGACGGGGCATACCGATACGATGGGCACGAACAAGTATAATCAGAAGCTGTCCGAGCGTCGCGCGGCTGCCGTTCGCGTCGAGCTGATGAAGCTTGGCGTTGATCGTTCGGCGATTGCCGCGAATGGGGTCGGCGAGGATGGTTTGCTGGTTCCGACTAACGATCAGGTCCGCGAGGCTCAGAATCGTCGCGCTGAGATCGTGTTCAATCGCTAATTTTTGATTTGTGGATCGAGAATCGCCGCTGGCAGAGATGCCGGCGGCGATTTTTTTGCGGTGCGCGCTTGTCTTCGCATAGTGTATATCTGTTCTGAACTAGGCTTTGGGATGCGCCGCGATCATCAGAAATTTGATTATTAACCCTTGTTTGCGCGAGAGGAACATCATTATGGGTCATCCTGGTTTTCCCGTTACGCGCATGAGGCGGCTGCGCAAGACAGAGCAATTGCGCAACCTTATGCGCGAGAATTGCGTTTCCCCTAGTGATTTGATCTATCCAATCTTCGTTGAAGAGGATGCGCAAGATTTCACGCCGATTCCTTCCATGCCGGGCGTTATGCGTATTCCCGAAGCGAAGCTTGCGGGCGAGGTCAAGGCGATGGCGGTGGATGGGGTCAAGTCCGTCATGATGTTCGGCGTGTCGCATCGCAAGGATGCTTCGGGAAGCGATTCCTGGAAATCGGACGGGCTGCTTGCAAGGATGGTCAAGCGGGCCAAGGACGCTGCGCCGGAACTCGTCGTCATAGCGGATGCCTGTTTCTGCGAATACACGGATCACGGACATTGTGGCGTGGTCGAAGGGCCGCATGTTCACAACGACAGGACGATTGGCAATCTGGGGCGGCAGGCCGTCACGGCGGCGAAGGCTGGCGCTGACATCATTGCGCCTTCGTCGATGATGGATGGGCAGGTCACGGCAATTCGCGAGGCGCTTGATGCGGACGGTTATGAAGACGTACCGATCATGGCCTATTCCTCGAAATTCGCTTCGGCCTTTTATGGGCCTTTTCGGGCCGCTGCGGGATGCGAGTTGAAGGGCGACCGCAAGGCTTATCAGATGGATCCTATGAATGGGCGCGAGGCGATACGCGAGTCCTTGCTCGACGAGGATGAGGGCGCCGATATACTGATGGTCAAGCCCGGCTTGCCCTATCTTGATATACTTGCCCGGTTGCGCGAGCGGACGTTGCTGCCTTTGGCGGTCTATCAAGTCAGCGGCGAATACGCGATGATCAAGTTCGCGGCCGCTGCGGGCGCTGTGGACGAAAAGCGCGTTGTGCGCGAGACGTTGTGCGCGTTCAAGAGGGCTGGCGCGGATTTGATCCTGACATATTTTGCTCGCGACTTTGCGCGGGAAGGATGAGTGGCGAGTCGCGGTTGATTATAGGCCTATGCCAAGAAGTTATTTGACTGGTTCTTCAGTTTGACTCTTGTGTCGCCCGTAGTAGATTGCTCACGCGGTTTCTGATTATTATTCTTTCGCGTTCCGCGACTTGACTGACCCGGAGTATGGCTTATGGCGGCTTCTGCATCATCCGCGCCCAATGATTCAGACGAGGCGTGTAGCGCCTCGTCATCCTGCTGCTGCCGAAGCGGAGAAGACGAGACCTCGCGTCGAGATTTCCTGACATATACGGCAGCGGCGATGGCGGGGGTCGGCGCGTGCGCCGTTGCCTATCCTTTACTGGACTCGTTAAGCCCTGCGGCGGATACGTTGGCGATGGCGACGACCGAAGTGGATGTTTCGAAGCTTAGGGAAGGCGAGGCGCTGACGGTTGTCTGGCAAGGCAAACCGGTGTTCATTCGCCGTCGAACGAAGGAAGAAATCGAAGCGGCGCGCGTGGCCGCTATGGGGGACCTCAAAGATCCGGAAACGGATCAGGCGCGAGTTAAGCAGTCCGCCTTGAACGGGCAGGAGCGGCCTGAATGGCTTGTGATGACGGGCGTCTGCACTCATCTTGGCTGTATTCCGTTGGGCCAGAAGCCGACGGAACCGCATGGCGAGTTCGGCGGCTGGTTTTGTCCCTGCCATGGGTCGCAATACGACACGTCCGGGCGTATCCGTAAGGGGCCTGCGCCGAAGAATCTCGAAATTCCGCCGTATCAATTCTCGGATGAGACGCACATTAAGATCGGGTAAGTTCTTTTCCGCTTTTGACTTCAAGGTTCCTGCCATGTCCCAAGGCGAGCGCGTTATCTTTAGCAATCCCGTCGTTCGCTGGATCGACGAACGGCTTCCGATTTTCTCACTGATGCAAAAGGAATATGGCGCTTACCCCACGCCGAGGAATTTCAACTATATGTGGGTGTTCGGCGCGATTGCCTTATTCATGTTGATGGCGATGATCGCGACAGGCGTGGTTCTGGCGATGCATTATACGCCTTCGACTGACAAGGCGTTCGATTCGGTCGAGCGGATTATGCGCGACGTCAACTGGGGCTGGTTGATCCGCACGATCCATATGAATGGCGCGTCTATGTTCTTTGCCGCTGTGTATTTCCATATTTTTCGCGGCATTTATTATGGGTCGTACAAGAATCCGCGCGAGCTGGTTTGGGTGATTGGCGTCGTCGTGTTTCTTGTCATGATGGCGACGGCGTTCATGGGCTATGTGTTGCCATGGGGGCAGATGAGTTTCTGGGCCGCGACGGTCATCACCAAGCTGTTTTCGGCAGTGCCGTTTATCGGCGATTGGCTGGTGCGTTGGCTGTGGGGCGGCTTTGCGGTCGATAATCCGACGCTCAACAGATTTTTCGCACTGCACTTTCTTTTGCCGTTCGTGATCTTCGGCCTTGTGTTCTTGCATGTCGCGGCGCTGCATGTCAGCAAGTCTAATAATCCTCTTGGCGTCGATCCAAAGACATCGCGCGATACACTGCCTTTTCATCCTTACTATACGGTCAAGGACAGTTTCGCGTTGGTCGTGTTTTTGGTCCTATTCGCGGCGGTGGTTTGTTATTGGCCGGATAAACTTGGGCATCCCGATAATTTTATCCCGGCTAACCCCATGTCGACGCCTGCGCATATTGTTCCGGAGTGGTACTTCCTGCCATTCTATGCCATTTTGCGCTCGTTCACGATTGATATTCATTTGCCTTTCACGCATGTCGTTCTGATTTCCTCTAAGCTGGGCGGCGTGATCCTGATGTTTGGCGCTGTGGCGATGCTGTTGCTTCTGCCGTGGATTGATCGTTCGCCGGTGCGCTCGGCGCTGTTTCGTCCATGGTTTCGGGTGGCCTGTTGGCTGTTTCTGCTGGATTGCCTTATTCTTGGCTGGATTGGCGCAATGCCGCCTGAGGGGCTTTATCTCGTCATAGGGCAGGTGGCGACGGTCCTGTATTTCACCTTCTTTCTTGTGGCTTTGCCGCTTCTGGCAAAATTCGAGAAGACTTTGCCTTTGCCGGAGAGTATCGAGACGGCGATGCGCAAAGCCGCGCGGGAGCATGACGATGCGTGAGAACCCTATGCAGATTTGCTTCCATCAGACGATCATGCCTGCATGGACGGGATGCAAACGCTTCGTTCGCGTGGCGCTTTGTCTGGCAATAGTGTCGGGAAGTCTTGCGGGTGGCGTATCTGTTTCATTGGCGGAGAACGCTTTGCCGTCACATAGTCCTTCATCCGGGTGGCCTCATGATGGCGTGATCGGGACGTATGATCGCGCGGCGTTGCGGCGTGGGTTACAAGTATATCGAGAAGTGTGCGCAGCTTGCCATAGCTTGAAATATGTCGCTTACCGTAACTTGGCCGATCTTGGGTATAGCGAGGCCGAGATCAAGTCGATCGCTGCGGAGTCGCAAGTGACGGATGGGCCAAACGACCAAGGCGAGATGTATACGCGGCCAGCTTTGCCTTCCGACAAATTGGTCGCGCCTTTTGCCAATGATCAGGCTGCGCGAGTTGCGAACAATGGGGCGTTGCCTCCTGACCTTTCCTTGATCATCAAGGCGCGGCAAGGGCACGAAGACTATGTATACTCTTTGTTGACGGGGTATGGTCTTACGCCTTCCGCCGAGGAGCATATTATGGAGGGGATGAATTTCAACCCGTATTTTGCAGGGCATCAGATCGCTATGCCGTCGCCATTGTCAGAAGGCGCTGTTACTTATACAGATGGCGCTCCTGCGACTGTGGAGAGGATGGCGCAGGACGTCACCCAGTTTTTGGCGTGGTCGGGCGACCCCAAGATGGAAGAGCGCAAACGGGTGGGGGTGAAGGCGATTCTCTTTTTGCTTGTGTTCGCGGGGGTCATGGCGGCGGTGAAGCTTCGCGTATGGCGGGGGGCGCATAAGTAGTTGTTTTGTATGCAGAGGGATGATTTTGAGGCTTTTCAATTGATTATGGTCATCTTGATGAGGGGGGATTCGCTCTAATTTTACACAATTTAGAGATGAATCGCGCACAATGCCACCAATAAGATAATAGGGGCAACTTAAAAGTAATTTTTCTGCAACCTTCTTTTGGTAATTTGAGGACATGAGAATAATGCCGGACGACACATTGAATTTCTGGTTCTATGAGATCGGGCGCGAACGCTGGTTCGATGATGACCCGGCTTTGGACGATTTGGTGCGTGGCAAGTTTCTTGCGGCCTATGAGCAGGCCGTCAACGGCAAGCTGGCTTCATGGGAAGCGACGCCTGAGGGCGTTTTGGCCTTGCTTCTGTTGTTTGATGAATTTCCTCGCCGGATGTTTCGCGGGACGCCGCGCGCCTTCGCGACTGATGAACAGGCGCTTGATCTTGCGCGGTCGGCGATTGTTCGACATTTCGATGATCGTATCGATCGTCAGTATAAGCTGTTTTTCTATCTGCCGTTTTTGAACTCCGAGAGTCTCGGCGACCAGCGTCTTGCGCTTTATTATATCCGAGAGCGTACCAAGGAAATCGAATGGTTGTCGGTTGCCGAGGAGCATTACGACATAGTGCAGAAATTTGGGCGGTTTCCGCATCGGAATCCCATTTTGGGTCGTTCGCCGACTGCTGAGGAGCAAGCGTTTCTCAGGGGTCAGGAGGCGCGCAGCTCCGTTTAATAGCGGTTCTTTGCATTTTCGTTAGCCATACACTCATCCAAAAATTGAGCTGTTTAACAGTGTAGACAGATTTTTTGCCATAAGTTTAGCTATGCGGTCGCGTTCGCGAGGCTGGCTTAAGAGTTTCTCGTCTTCCATATTCGATAGAAATCCGGTTTCTACCAGCATGGACGGAACATCCGGGGCGCGCAGCACAACAAAGTTCGCGGCGCGCATGGGGCGTTCAAGGATCGGCCAGCTGCGTTCCATGGTTTGCACAAAGTTCGATTTGACGCGCTGCGCCGTGTTGTGGGTGCGTCGCGCGGCCAGATCGAACAGTATCGCGGCGACATCTTTGTCGGCGGCGGGGAGGTCAAGACCGCCCATGATATCCGCTTCGTTTTCACGTTCGGCCAGACTCTTCGCAAAATCATCCGACGCTTTTTCAGATAACGTGTAGACTGATAGACCCCTTGCTGCTGTGTTCGGCGCGCTGTCGGCGTGGACGGACAGGAAGAGATCCGCTTGCGCGGAGCGACCCATGCGGACTCGCTCTTGCAACGGGATAAAGCTATCCTCGTCGCGCGTTAGCTTGACCATGATACCAGTGCGACCGTTGAGCGCATCAGCCATGCGCCGCGCAATGTCTAGCGTTACATCTTTTTCTTGTGTGCCATGCTGGCCAAGCGCTCCGGGGTCGCGGCCTCCATGCCCTGCGTCGATCACCAACAAGCGCGGAGGGCGCGGTTTCCGCGTTGGTGCCATGCTGGCTTGGTTTGCGCCGAGGTTCGTGATAGCGGGCGGCGGCGCTGGGCGGTTGCGATCAGGGATTGTCGCCAAAGCCGAAGGCATGCACAGGGTTTGCCAGCCGATCACAAGTCCGGCAGCGCTCATTCGCAGAAAAGCCCGGCGGGAAAGAAAGGGCATGTTCGTTTCCAAAAGGTTCTTTCTCTTTTGATGCAATTTTGATGGCGTGCTGTGGTTTATTTAAGCGTCATCATGTAGGCAATGACATCTGCCCTGTTTTGCGGGTCTGACCTGCTCCCCGATTATGCACCACGGGGGAGTGGCATCTTAGAAGAATTTAGCGCGTGATGTTGCGTGCGGCAAGAGGCTGGCGGTGGTGAGCTGTTGTTTCCACAGGTTAGGATTTACGCACTGTCTTTGGTTCCTAGTGATGATTGCCTTTTGGCGTATTTTGCAAATTATTCTTGCGATTTATGTGTCGAGCGGCAGCGTTTTCTTCAGGATGATATAGAAGGCGCCGTTTTGGCCATGTTTGGGCGCTGCTTGTCTTATCGATAGGATGTTTTTCGCAAAGCGTGATTCGTATAACCAGTTTGGTAGGCTGGCACGGAGGACTCCCCTCAGGTTTGGGCCTTTTCCTGTTACGATGAGCAGTATTCTGCTGCGATGAAGGACCCGCGTTTCCATGAATTTCTGCAATGAGGCGTAGGCTTGATCCTGAGTCATGCCGTGGAGGTCTAGTGTCGCGTCAATTAGGACATCGCCACTTTTAAATTTTCTTTCCAATGTTTTGCCGAATATTCGTTCTGACCTCGGCTTCCGTTGCGCATGCGATATCGGTATGGCAGCGCGTACGTCAGGGTTGTTCTGGTTTGTTTTTATGGATGCGAGGTCGTTCAGTTTGCGCGCAGTTCGGGGAAGACTCGTTTTCTTTTCACCAGCTTTTAGTTTGTCCGCGATTGCCGCTTTTGATCGCGGGGGCTTCTTTACCGGGCTTTCCTGCATGGGCTTTACGGTTTTGACGAAGTCTTTCCATCTGGGATCGTTGAGATTATTGTTGTTCATTGGGAACAACTGTCCGTGGCAGCAGAATATAGTATTTGCCACGGGTTTGCATTACGCCTGCCTGCGCCTCAGCTTCTTTGCCGTAGCCCCAGAAGAAATCGCCGCGCACAACTCCTTTGATTGCGCCGCCAGTGTCTTGCGCGACGACGAGTCGGCCTTTGGATAGAAGGGGGGGAGTTGTCTGTACTTCGGATTCTTGCTCTGCGTTCTTTGTTTCTAACCACATGGGCATGCCTAGAGGGATGTAGGCGGGGTCGACGGCAAGGCTGCGGCGCGATGTCAGCGGGACGCCTTGCGCGCCAATAGGGCCTGATTCGTTTAATGTGCGGAAGAAGACATAGGAGGCGTTCTGGCCCATAATCTTTTGGGCGCGGTCGCTATGCGTTTCAAGCCATTGGCGTATGGACTGCATCGTGACCGGACGCGCGAGTTCACCCATATCTAGCAGTATGCGGCCTAGCGAAGCGTAAGCTTGGCCGTTTGCGCCGTCATAGCCAATCCTGATGGTTTTCCCGTCGCGCATTTTTACCCGGCCTGAGCCCTGCACCTCTAGGAAAAAAGCGTCGATGGGGCTATCAACCCACATCAATGGGCGCGCTCTGCCGGCAAGAGTTCCATTCATGATTGCGACACGGTCGTCATAGGGGATCAGCTGATTTTCTTGCACTTTCCCTGCGATGCGCTTGCCCTTCCATTCCTTGCGGAAAGCGCTAAGATCAACGCTGATCAGATCGCGCGGGCGCATGTAAAGGGGGGTTTGATAGCGGCCTTCGCGCGACCATGAGCCGTTTAGACTTGCTTCGTAATATCCTGTGAAGAGACCTTCGTCTCCTTCGTTGCCATGAACGGCCCATGGCCTGAACCAGTTTTCGAAAAACGCTCGCATAGCCAAGTCATCGCGAGGGTGCATTTGCGATAAAATGGCGCAAGGCTCTCGCCAGTCTCCGGCGCGGCCTGCAACCCCTAGGTATGCGCTGGCTGGCTGCTTCGTCAGCGCTTGACAAGCGTTTAGCAGAGCTGGCGCTGCCTCGGAAAGATTATCCGATCCCCAGTCCTGAAGATTGTTATAGCTCGTATGCCGCAGCGATAACGTGTCCTGTTTTTCCTGCGCTGAGTCTTTTGTCCTTCCTGTCCACGAGGGCATTTCTGCGCAGGCGGACAAGGCGGCAATTGCGCACAATATTAGGATCGCGTTTCGGAGAGCGCCCAGTTGGGGTCCTGTGAGGAGGTGTCGCGCGTGAACGTCCATAGATCTGTAATTTCCTCTATCTGACTGTTCGAGTCGGGTTGGGAATCTATCGGTTCGGACGCGCGGTAGATCCGGTTGTCTTGCGCACTGACAAAACGCACTGTGATTTTTGCGATTTTGTCTTCTACTTTTGCGACAACGCATTCTGCGTCTTTTAGTTTTAAGGATTTGTTCTCTACAATTTCGTTTTGAGCTTTTCTTGCGTCGATTGCGGCTTGAAAGTTTGAGCGAATCGATGGGGACAGCAAGCGTTCGCTGCGCGACAGATCACCTTTGAGATAGTCTTCTACGATCATTAAGAAGGCCGCGCGCGCGCCTTGTAAGAATTTCTTTTCATCGAACGTTGTGTCCAACTCGCGGATTTTCTCAAGACCTCCTGCGAGCGAATCCGGGGCTGCGCGTGGGGCAGGCAGGGCGTTTGGCTGAGTGGTCGCGCTGTTATTCGCGAGAGGCCGGGCAAATGTTTCCTCGTCATCGTCCGCGCTGTTTTGCGTAGGGCGGGAAGCGAAGGGGTTGGGACGTTCCGGTTCATCGCTGTTTTTTTGTCCGAGCAACGACCATAACCGAGCGAAGATCACAATGGCGATGATCGCGTATATGAGGATATCTGTTTCCATGGGGACGCATTATAATCCTAAGGACACGTTGCAGAGAAGCCCCAAGCGTGGTAGCAAGCGCAAGTTCGCCTTAATTTCTTGGCGGCGTTTCTTTATTGCTCGACTGATGAGGTTTTTCATGGTTTCGCAGCCGCCTGTTCCCAATACGACCGATTCCCAAGACGCTCCGGTCAGCGTGCCAATATCCGTTACATCTCAATACGTTAGGGATTTATCGTTTGAGAACCCGAATGCTCCGGCGATTTTTTCATCGTCGCAGACGGCCCCGGAGATGCAGCTCGGCGTTAATGTGCAAACGCGAGGCTTGGGCGAATCCAGCTTTGAGGTCGTCTTGTCGCTCAAGATGGAATCGCGCATGGAAGAGAAGACCATGTTCATCGCCGAGCTTGTTTATGCCGGGGTTTTCGGCTTGCCGTCTATGCCAGACGACCAGTTGCGCTTTTTCCTGCTTGTGGAGTGTCCGCGCATTTTGTTTCCGTTCGCACGGAGCATTTTGGGCAATGCTGTGCGCGATGGGGGGTTCCCCAATATTATGATTAACCCGATTGATTTTCTGGGGCTTTATATGGCGAACAAGGATAACATCGGGACCATGCCGGTTGCAGGGGCGGCATAGCAGGTCTGACTATTCTGGCAGGTTGCGGTTCTTTTTGCGTTCTTCGGATTCGCGTTGGCTGAAGACGCAGCCGCAATAGTCTTGGCGATAGAAGTCCTCGCGGCGGGCGACTTCGACCATGCGATTCGTTCCGCCGTTTTTGCGCCAATTTTGGTTCCAGAAAGTCACGTCTTCATATCGCGCAGCGGCGCGAAGGCCGGAGGCGTTGACTTGTTCCAGATTTTTCCAACGCGAGATACCCAACGATGTCGCAAAGACGCTGAAGCCGTTTTCGTGGGCGTAAAGCGCTGTGCGCTCCATGCGTAGATCAAAGCACGCTTCGCATCGTTTACCGCGTTCAGGTTCGCATTCGAGGCCTTTGACGCGGGCGAACCAGACGGGAGGGTCGTAATCGGCGTCTATGAACGGGATGCCGAGTTTATCGGCAAAGCGCATGTTTTCGTTTTTGCGCAGTTCGTATTCGTCGCGCGGATGGATGTTAGGATTGTAATATAGGACCGTTAGGTCGAGGCCGGACTGTTTAATCGTCTCGATTACGTCGCCTGCGCAGGGAGCGCAGCAGGTGTGGAGGAGGATGCTTCTGGCGTTGTTTGGGGGACAGAGCTGTTGGGGACTCCTCATGGCGTTGGAATCACAGTGATGCCACCTGTTGTGTCTGGCGCGCTTCGTGGCATAGCTGGTAAAACGGGCGCGCGCTTTTCCTCTTATGGCTTTCATCCGTATAAATAATGTCGAGGAGGTTTCCCGCACTTTTCCTTAAGGGTGAGTCATTGTTTTCTATATGCTTGTACAGCGTACAGAATGTTATTTTGGCTAATTCTTGACACGGCGAATTTTTGCAGAAGAGCTTTTGCAGTTGATCGAGCGCTTTGGCGCGGATGTTGTACGGTGTTGTGTCTGTATCGGCAATTTGGGACAGTTTTGTTGCCCTTTCGAGCAATTTCAGCATTCTTGTTTCCGGAGTAGTATTGGCGTACCGGTTAAAGTAGGCTGCCGCCATTTTGAATAGTTTGATCATGTTTATCTTCATTTCTAAAAAACTAAAATATAGAACTTTAATCGCTGCTGGAGCTGCTGCTGCTTGAGCCGGAGGACGAGCGGCGCGAAACATGCGCGCGCGTGACCGTCGGGCCGCTGCCTGAGCCGCCTTCGCTTGACACGGAGCCGCTCTGGCTGCTCATGCTGTCGAAGAAATCGCTGTTGGTCTTCGAGTATTTGAGCTTGTCGAGCAGGAAGTCCATAGCGTCCGTGAGGCCCATGGTGAGCAACACACGGCGCAGCACCCACATCTTCGACATGGTAGCTTTGTCCACCAGCAGTTCTTCGCGGCGCGTACCGGATTTGGTGATGTCGATGGCCGGGAAGGTGCGACGATCCGAAAGCTTGCGGTCGAGCACGATTTCCGAGTTGCCGGTTCCCTTGAATTCTTCGAAGATGACTTCGTCCATGCGGCTGCCTGTGTCGATCAGAGCCGTCGCGATGATGGTGAGCGAGCCGCCTTCTTCGATGTTGCGAGCTGCGCCGAAGAAGCGCTTGGGGCGTTGCAGGGCGTTCGCATCGACGCCGCCGGTCAGCACTTTTCCTGACGAGGGGACGACGGTGTTGTAGGCGCGGGCTAGGCGTGTGATCGAATCGAGAAGAATCACGACGTCGCGCTTGTGTTCGACGAGGCGCTTGGCTTTCTCGATGACCATTTCGGCGACCTGAACATGGCGCGTCGCGGGTTCGTCGAAGGTCGAACTGATGACTTCGCCCTTGACGGAGCGTGACATGTCGGTGACTTCTTCGGGACGTTCGTCGATGAGCAGGACGATCAGGTAGACTTCAGGATGGTTGGCCGTAATCGCGTGCGCGATGTTCTGGAGCATCACGGTTTTACCGGTGCGAGGCGGCGCGACGATCAGTCCGCGCTGACCTTTGCCTTGCGGGCAGGTCAAGTCGACGATGCGGGTTGTGTATTCCTTCTTAGTCGGATCTATCAGTTCGAGCTTGAGATGCTCGTCGGGGAACAGAGGAGTAAGATTGTCGAAGGCGATGCGATGTCTGACCTTTTCTGGGTCTTCATAGTTGATGCGGCTGACTTTGAGCAACGCGAAATAACGCTCGCCTTCCTTGGGCGAGCGTATCTCGCCTTCGATGGTGTCGCCGGTGCGGAGGTTGAATTTGCGCACTTGACTTGGCGAGACGTAAATGTCGTCGGGGCTCGCGAGGTAATTTGATTCGGAGGAGCGCAGGAAACCGAAGCCGTCGGGCAGAACTTCCAGCACGCCATCGCCTTCGATGGTATCCGTTTGTTTTTCGCCGATTTTCTTCAGGATCGCGAACGTCATGTCCTGTTTACGCATCGCGCTTGCGCCCTCGATGCCGTTTTCCTCGGCCATCGCTAGCAGTTCAGCAGGCGTTTTCTTTTTGAGATCTCGTAAATTCATGGAATCCTTGGGGGGTTGCTTTCGTGAATATATGCACAAGGCTATGGCTCATACGTGGCCGATAAGCTTATCTCTGTGCTGGGGTGGTGGGGGTCCGGTGCGGGGAAAAGATGAAATAGGTTTTTATCATTATCTCAAAAATACGCGCGTACCGGATATTTGCAAATATGTTAGGGGGTTCGCGCTGTTATGTCAAGCTAGAATGAAACTATATAAGGGTTTTTATGGCTGGGGCTGTCATGCCTTGCGTTCGCTGTATTTCTTTTAACCAATCTTGTGTGAGCTTTATAAGGGTTATTTAAGCTGCCGAGGCGGGTTATAGTTCCGGTTTGACAATGACCATAATGACGATTCCTATCATCAGAAGGGTCGGGATTTCATTGATGGCCCGGTAGAAAACTTCGGATTTCGCGTTGCGGTCCTCGGCGAAGTGGCGCCTGCAGCGGGCCAGATAGCCGTGAAAAATGGTTAGCAGGACAAGCAGGGTCAGTTTGACGTGGAAATAGGGTTCGTGGAGGAATTCCGGGGTCAGGACGAGAAGCCAGATTCCGGTAACCCAGGATGCGATCATGGCCGGAGTGTTGATGATGCGCAGGAGCTTGCGCTCCATGACTTTCAGCGTTTCGGACAGCTCAGAGCCTGGTTTGGCTTTCGTATGGTAGACGTAGAGGCGTGGCAGGTAAAACAAGCCAGCCATCCATGCTATGACCGAGATGACGTGAAGAGCTTTGATCCACAGCATGGCGGTTACTCCACTGGCAGCAAGATGTCTTTCTTGTTGCTGCGTTCATAGTGACGGAGATAGCGGTTGGTGATGAGTTCCGTTTTGACGATGACGCAGACGTCGGTGGTGTTGAACTGGTGGTCGATATAGGCGCCGTCGCCGACAAAGCCGCCAACGCGGATATAGCCTTTGATAAGCGGCGGCAAGCTGTTGCTTCCGTTGCGTGGATCCAATTTCATGCTGTTGAAAGCGTCGTCGGGGTTGAAGGCTTCGCGCGGGAGCAGGCGCATATCGACATATTTTTCCGGCAGCGCGCGAGGGCGTAAGGCGGGGGGAGCCAGATGATGGTGGTAGAGGTAGGAGAGCGGGATGGCCAGCGCTTGCGGGTCGGTTCCGGGGAGACTGGCGCATCCGAACATCAGCGCGATGTCGTGCTTGAAAACATAGGCGGAGATTCCGCGCCACAGGATTTGCATCACGGTGCCTGTGCGGAATTCCGGCGCGATACAGGAGCGGCCAAGTTCAAGAATTTCGCCGGGATAGCTGAGAATCGGTCCGATATCGTATTCGCTGGCCGAATAGAAGCCGCCGCATTGCTGCGCGGCCTTGCGGCGGATCAGGCGATAGGTGCCGATGACGGGGTTGGCGTCTTTGCAGGCGTGGTCGATGACGAGGAGGTGGTCGCAATGCTGGTCGTAGTTGTCGAAGTCGCGTTGACGCGCTTGCATTTCCGGGGTCGGTTTCGCGCCCATTTCATTGTAAAACACGCGGTAGCGCAGCTCCTGTGCGCGGTCAACGTCCTGCGAGGAGGTGGCGAGACGCACTTCCAGATTGTCGACTTTGATTCCGGCATCGCTTGATGCTTCGGCTTTATTGGATTGCGTCGTCAATCGTCTATCCCCATCTTGCTCAGTTCATCTTTTGCTTTAGCGATCCTGACATAACAGTCTGCCAAAAACCAGATGGAAAAGCTAGGCGACGCGCGAATAGGCGCGCGAAGCTGGGGGCTGGACATAGGCGTCGAACAGGCTTGCAAGGGCGCGGATGGCCATGCGGTAGGGGCCTTGCAAAGTTATCACGTAGTCTTTGCGCGTCATCAGCCCGGCTTGCTCGAATGGCCTCATCGCGTCGAAGGTTGAGGCGAAGGCGTCAAGCGTTGCGTTGTGTTTTCGGCAAATCGATTTTACATCGCAGGCGAGGTCGCACATCAGGCGTTCGATAATTTCGCCGCGTAGGCGATCTTCGGCAGTCAGCGCGAGGCCGCGCGAGATGGGAAGCGTTTTGTTCGCAACCATGGTTTGATAGCGGCCAATATCCTTTTCATTCTGAAAATACCCGTGGGGGGTAAAGCCGATGGCGGAGGCTCCGAGCGCGACCAGCGTTGGGGCCGTGTCGTTGGTGTAGCCTTGAAAGTTTCTGTGCAGGCGTTTTTCATGGAGAGCCAGCGCAAGATTGTCATGCGGCAAGGCAAAATGGTCCATGCCGATCTCTATGTACCCTGCGTTACGCAGAATTTCCCTTGCGGCGCGTTCCATTGAGAGACGTTCCAATCCCGTGGGGATGCGCAGGGCGTTGAGCGCTTGTTGATGAATCTTGAAATGCGGCACATGCGCGTAGGAGAAGAGCGCGATGCGGTCGGGGCGCAACGTTAAGGCTTGCCGAGTTGTTTCGGCGACCGAATCCTCGGTTTGGCCAGGCAGGCCGTACATCAGGTCGAAGTTGATGCGGCTGATTTTTGCGGCGCGGAGGCTGGCGCAGGTTTGCGCGACCATGTCATAGGGTTGGATGCGATGGACTGTTTTTTGAACATCGGCGTTGAAGTCCTGTACGCCGAGGCTGGCGCGGGTTATGCCGCATTTGGCCATTGCGGCGATTTTGTCGTCGTCGAGCGTGCGTGGGTCGAGTTCCATCGCGATTTCACTGCGCGAGGTAAAGTCGAATGTTGCGCGTAGCGCGGCAAAGAGGTCGGTCAGGTCTTGCGGTGACAGTATATTGGGTGTGCCGCCGCCGAAATGCAGGTGGCTGACTGTGAGTTTGTGCGGGCTGGCGGCGGCGACAAGCTTCATTTCTAGCGCTAGTTTGGCGAGATAATCTCTGATGCGGTCGTCGCGGCGCGTGATCATGGTATGGCAGCCGCAGAACAAGCACATCTCGCGGCAGAAGGGGATATGGATATAGAGCGAGATGGGTTGGCTCGCGGGCAGGGTCGCGAGGCTTTGCTCGTAATCCTTGCCGGTCATGTCGTCGCGGAAGAAGGGGGCGGGCGGGTAGCTCGTGTAGCGCGGCAGGGGCTTATCCAGCCACAGGGAAAGCGCGGAGTCGGTAGAGGTCGTGTCGGTATGATCCATAGCGCGGAGAGGATACGCGCTTGCGCGATCCAGATGCAAGCGCGATGCTTTATGGAATTTTACGCAACGACCTTTGCCTCGTTTTTAAGCTTGTCGATGAGGGTTGCGACATCGGGGACTTTGATCCCGGCCTTGCGCGCGGCAGGCTCGGCGACTTTTTGCACTGTGAGCGTCGGCGTAAGGTCAACGCCGAGGTCGCTGGGGTTGACGGTTTCGATGGGCTTTTTCTTCGCTTTCATGATGTTTGGCAACGTCGCGTAGCGCGGTTCATTTAGGCGCAGGTCGGTGGTCACGACTGCGGGCAGCTTGAGGCGGATGGTTTGCAAGCCGCCGTCGACTTCGCGCGTTACGTTTACGCCGCTATCGGCGAATTCAAGTTTTGAGGCGAAAGTTCCTTGCGCCCAGCCCAGAAGCGCAGCAAGCATCGGTCCGGCTTGGCTGCTGTCGCCATCGACGGCCTGTTTGCCCATGATGATGAGATCAGGTTTTTCCTTTTCGACGATCTTTTGCAGGGCTTTGGCGACGCCGAGCGACTGGATTTCGGTTTCGAGCGGCACATGGATCGCGCGGTCGATGCCCATGGCCAGCGCTGTGCGCAAGGTTTCCTGCGCACTGGCGGGGCCTAGCGTAATGACAATCGTTTCCGTTGCGATGCCTTTTTCCTTCAGGCGCACGGCCTCCTCAACTGCTATTTCATCAAACGGGTTCATCGACATTTTGACGTTGGCGGTTTCAACACCTGAGCCATCGGCTTTGATGCGGATTTTTACGTTATAATCGATGACGCGCTTGACGGTGACGAGGATTTTCATAGCAGGACCGCTTGTCAGGAATTGAGGAATGGACTGATTCTTCAGCGATTTTATGGCCTACATTCGCGGAAATGACAAGCTTAAAAAGGAAGAATGACTAGAAGTATTCCGCTGTTGTGTTTGGCATTGGAATGGCTCATTCTGCGACAGAGATTCTGTCCAGACAGGAGCCAATAGATGGGGCTGCGCTTTCATAAATCGGTCAGTTTACTTCCCGGCGTTCGCATCAATTTCAGCAAGAGCGGCGCGAGCGTTTCGCTGGGCAGCAAGGGGCTGACTTATAACATTGGATCAAAGCGTAATCGCGCGACGGTCGGGCTGCCAGGGTCGGGGTTGTCGTACTCCAAGACGACAGGGAACGGGAAAGCAAGCACCCTGACGACGGTTATCATTATCCTTGCTGTGCTCGCTTATGTCGGGAAGCTGGTCTGGGAACATATGGGGTAGTCTGGAATCGGGAAGCTTTCAGCAGAGGGTTGCGTTGGGAGAAGGGTTTCCGATTTTGAGACGCGATGTCTGGATTGTTGGGGATATTTTCCTTATATTCAGATTGTAATATAGAGATGGATCTTACTGGAACGCTATACTCATGGAACAAAATTTGAACGTAGATACCGAGGTCGTTGCGCAAGATTACGGCGCGGAGTCCATCACCGTGTTGCGCGGGCTTGACGCGGTGCGCAAGCGGCCCGGCATGTATATCGGGGACACCGACGACGGGTCGGGGCTGCATCACATGGTCTATGAGGCGGTCGATAATTCCGTCGACGAGGCTTTAGCGGGACATTGCACGCAGATAGATGTAATTCTGAACGCTGATGGTTCGTGCACCGTGCGCGATAATGGGCGCGGGATTCCAGTCGATATCCATTCGGAAGAAGGCGTTTCGGCTGCGCAGGTCGTGATGACTCAGCTCCATGCGGGCGGCAAGTTCAACCAGAACTCCTATAAAGTATCGGGCGGGTTGCATGGCGTCGGCGTATCGGTCGTCAATGCCTTGTCGGACTGGTTTGATTTGCGCATTTGGCGTCAAGGGGCGGAATGGTTCATACGTTTCCGCAATGGCGAGCCGGAAGCGCCGTTGAAGGCGGTAGGGCCATCCGACAGAACGGGGACGGAAGTCACGTTCTTGCCTTCGACGACAACTTTTACCAAGACGGTGTTCGATTTCGATACGCTAGAGCACCGTTTGCGCGAGCTCGCATTTTTGAACTCCGGCGTCAATTTGGCGCTGACGGATGCGCGCGGCGTTGAGCCGAAGACTGTGCCGCTTCGCGCCGAAGGCGGGTTGCGCGAATTCGTGGCGTGGCTCGATCAATCGAAGATTTCGTTGCACTCTGTCATCACTTGCCACAAGGAGCAAAACGGAATCACGGTCGAATGCTCGATGCAGTGGAACGACAGTTACCACGAGAATATGCAGTGCTTTACCAATAATATTCCTCAACGCGATGGTGGGACGCATCTTGCGGGATTTCGCGCGGCGCTGACTCGCGCGGTGAACCAGTATGCCGAGTCGAGCGCTTTGGCCAAGAAAGATAAGATCGCGTTGTCGGGCGAGGATATGCGCGAGGGATTGACTTGCGTGTTGTCTGTTAAGGCACCCGATCCGAAGTTTTCTTCGCAGACGAAAGAGAAACTGGTGTCGTCGGAAGTTAAGCCGGTCGTGGAGGCCGTGATTGGCGAGATGCTTTCGACCTGGTTCGAAGAGCATCCCGGCGATGCGAAGAAAGTCGTCGGCAAGGTGGTGGAAGCCGCTGCCGCTCGCGAGGCTGCCCGCAAAGCGCGTGAACTTACGCGGCGCAAAGGGGCGCTTGATCCGGCTTCCTTGCCGGGCAAGCTGGCGGATTGCCAAGAGCGCGACCCGGCCAAGTCAGAAATCTTTATCGTCGAGGGCGACAGCGCGGGCGGGTCGGCCAAGCAAGGACGTTCGCGGCAGTTTCAGGCGATACTGCCGCTGCGCGGCAAGATTCTTAATGTCGAGCGCGCGCGGTTCGACAAGATGCTGTCCTCAGCCGAGATCGGAACGCTGATTACGGCGATAGGTTGCGGTGTTGGGCGCGAGGAGTTCGATCCGAACAAGGCGCGTTATCACAAGATCATCATCATGACGGACGCCGATGTGGACGGAAGCCATATTCGCACGTTGCTGCTGACGTTCTTTTTCCGCCAGATGCCGGAGTTGATCGAGCGCGGCTATCTTTATATCGCGCAACCTCCTCTTTATCGTATCAAGAAGGGCAATGCCAAAGAGCGCTATCTTAAAGACGATCGCGCTATGGAGGCCTATTTGACCGAGACGGGCACGGAAGGGGCCGTTGTTACGCTGCATGACGGGCGCGTTTTGCAAGGGGATGAACTGCGCAAGGCGATTGAGCAAGCGCGCGGGGTTAAGGCCGCCGTTCAGGCGCTTAACCGCAAGGTCGGGCAGCAGGCTATCGTGGAACAGGCGGCGATAGCCGGGGCGATGTCGGCCAGTTTTTTGAACGCTTCGCCGGAGAGTCTCGCTCACATGGCGGCGCAGGTCGCGCAAAGGCTGGACGCGCTTGCGCCTGAGAAAGAACGAGGATGGCAGGGCGAGGCGGAATCTTCACGCAAATGCGGCATGGCCTTTTCACGCACGCGACACGGCGTAACCAGCCATTTCGCGCTGGACGCAGACACGTTGCGGTCGGCGGAGGCACGTAAGCTCGATAGCTATGCCGCAGAGTTGCGGTCTGGGTTTTCTTCGTCCGCTACGCTCGTCTTGCGCGACAAGTCGCAATCGCTTTCGGGTCCGATCGCTTTGGTGGATTCCATTATGGACATCGGCAAACAAGGGCTAACGGTGCAGCGCTATAAAGGGCTGGGCGAGATGAATCCGGAGCAGTTGTGGGAGACGACGCTGGATCCTTCGGCGCGCTCTTTGCTGCAGGTCAAGATTCACCAGTCCGATGTGGCCGAGCAGGTCTTTTCGACGTTGATGGGCGATGTCGTGGAACCGCGCCGCGACTTCATTCAATCCAATGCGTTGAACGCGACCAATATCGACGCCTAATTATTTGCGCGGGCTACCGCTTGGCAGCGGATCGATGTGGATAATTGGTTTCATCCGAATTAGAATCACATATCGAATCGCTTGATTCGGCGTCTCTGTCGCGCCGTTTGTTTTTGCGGATTATCTCACCATGAACGTGCCCCATATCAGACCGCCTTCTATTTATGCAAGCCGTAACGAAGGTTCGGTTGTTTTTGCTTTTCGTGACGCCGAGCCGCCGCTTGTTTGGCGCTACGATTTATCGCGAGACCCTTGTTTCACGATGATTACGCGCGTCAACGAAGCTGGCTGGGAAGTTGGGTTCGTTCAGCCCAGCGGTAACTTCTCGCGCATCGCGACCTTTCCCGAACGCGAGCTTGCGGATGCTGCGCTTTACAAAATCGCGCGCATGGTCGGCACGCCCATTATTCACTGGGGGCGATTGATCGCTTTGGCCATGATCCTTGCTTTTTCTGGTATCGTGGTCGTTTCCGGCTTCTCGACACACCTTGCCGGATCGAAGCTTGCGCCTATTTTATCGAGTCTTGTTGGCTCGTCTGTTCCCGGCATGCAGGGATTAGGAACGGCAGAAGCCGCATCGGGCTTTCCTGCGCTTCCGGGACAAGTGTGGGGAGGGTTCCCAGCCCATTCCGATATGTCCAGCGTAGCGGCCAATTCGAGCGGCGCGGCGCCGATGCCGCAACAATATGAGATTAAAGCCGGGAACCCCATGTTTGCGCCGGAAGAATCTGTTTCCCAGAAGGAAGGCATTCCGATGGATGCTGACGCCGTCTTGAAGCCACCTGAGACTGCGTATTGAAATCTCTTGTCTTATGGTCTGGGATAGGCGATAGACGTTGTCGTAGAATAACAAGCGTATTGTGGGGTTTGTATTAAGGGGTGAGGCGTGACAGGCGATTTAGGGCTATCTCAACCGGAACAGTGGGCAACGAAGGCGCTTGAGCATTTGCATCGCGATGGGTTGCGGCCTAATCCCAATAATTTTGCGGTGTACTATTATTATTACGCTGGAACCAATCCGAACCTAAAAATGTCGGTCGATTTGTTGTTAACTCAGCATGGAGCTTTGACGCAGGATCATTGCAGCGAGCTTTATCAGGCGCATCTTGGGATCGAGGCCGAGCACAAGATGCTTAAAGAGGCGAGCGCGAGCGTTGAGGCTGAGGTTTCGCGCGTTCTGCACGTCATAGATAAGGCGGGGCAAGAAAGCCGGGAATATACCAAAAATCTCGATAGTTTCTCCGGTAAGTTGGAAACGTCGGACTCGCTCGATCAGATTCGGGAGGCTGTCACAAGAGTGGTCACAGAAACGCGCTCGATGGCGCAGCAGAATGAGCGTCTGGCTGGGCAGTTGGCGCAGACGACGCAGCAGTTGACGGAAATGCGTTTCAATTTCGATCAGGCGCATAAGGAGTCGCAGGTCGATCCCCTGACCGAGATTGGCAACAGAAAATACTTTGACTACGAGCTGGCCTTCACCACGGCGGAAGCTCGCGACAACGGGTCGTCGCTTACGCTGTTGATGATAGATATCGATCATTTCAAGAAATTTAACGATATGCATGGGCATTTGGTCGGCGACAATGTGTTGCGGCTGGTTGCGCGCACATTGGTTGAAAATCTTAAAGGCCGCGATGTCATCGCGCGTTACGGAGGCGAAGAATTCGTCATTCTTCTGCCTCAGACCAAGATCGAAGATGCTGAGCGCGTGGCTAATTTGTTACGTGAAAGTCTTGGAGGCAAGCAAATCCGCAAGCGTAGCACCAACGAGACGCTTGGCGTCGTTACCATCTCGGTCGGCGTTGCTGAATACTGCGTCGGCGAGGAGCTTGAGGGGTTCGTCGCTCGCGCAGATGCCGCGCTTTACAAGGCGAAGCAAAGCGGACGCAACAAGGTTATGAGCGAGTCGCTATCACTCGAGCAGGTTGTGGAAATCAAGTCGCATAGACGTAATTATTAGTAATGCCCTAGCCTGTTCTTGATGGTTGCAAAGGATGTCCTTGCGGAAGGGGCCGTCATTGCGAAAAGATTCCCACTTTTGGCGGGAATCGACGCGGCAATCCAGCGCCACAGAGGACGGCGCTTAAGGCCTCTGGATTGCTTCGTCGCCTGAAGAAGGCTCCTCGCAATGACGCTTACGGATAGGCTTTTCTAACTCTGTCCATACTACCCTACACATTAACTGCGTTTGTCGCATCCAGAATAACTTAGCGAAAACGTCAGAGGAAGGGCTTAGGGTTTGGCCGCAGTTTCTTTGCCTTGATGCGCCGCATCGCGCATGCGGCGGTCGGCGCGGTGCTTTTCGCGCATGTCGTGGATTTTATCCCCCAGTGTTCCGATTTTTTCCCTTAGCGCGCGTTTCTTGTCCATGCAATCTTTTTTGTCGGCATCTTTTGCTTCAAGGCAGCGGATGTTTAGTTGCGCACGCTCAATACTCAATTTTTCGCGCTCGATTCGGAGTTTTTTGTATTCCTCAGCCTTCGCTCTTTTTTCCGACGGGGGTAGGTTGGCGCGATTGTCTGACGCCTGAGGCGGCGTTTCGGCTATTGGCGGTTCGGCTGCGTGTGTTGGCGCAGCCATCAAGGCGAGCAGGCCGAGCGCGGCAAGAGAGGGAAGGAATGTTTGAAGTTTGTGGGAGAACATCATGATCGCTTTCCGGGTTATGTGAGAGATTAGCGGTTTCTATCCGCAACTTTCATCGCTGCGCCTTTGCATGGCGGGACCAGAGTGCGGGATTCCTCTGTCATGCGCTGGACTTCGTTTTCAAGCTGTCCGGGAATGTTTCGAGAAAGGGCCGTTACCTTGTCTCTGTAGAAATCGCAGAAGGCTGGCGCGGACATGTCTGCGATGATCTGGCCGAACTCGTTGCCTAATTTGGTGCGCAGCACATCGAGCTGCGCTATGCCGTCGCCGCCGTGGCGGGCCTTGTAGTGGCTCTTCATGATCGCTTCCGCTTGATGCAGATCGTCAATATTGTCGCGCGTAAACCCCGTGTAGGCCGAAACCAGATTTTCTCCGTTCGAGCCTTGATGACAGGTCACTGTGATGACCATCAGTTGCGAGTGCAGGCGCAGAAGCTCTTCAGCTTGGACCTCTATCGGCGAGTAGCAGGCCTTCGCTTTGGTTTTGCCTTCAGCCGCGAAGGCCGTAGGAGGAAGCGAGACGCCAGCCAGCATTAGGGAGAAACAGAAAATGGCGGGGGATAGATATGAGAAGAATTTCATGGAGCGATCCGTGGCGGGTGTTTTCCCCGCATTCGTTATTCCCATTCGATAGTGCCGGGGGGTTTACTCGTAACATCGTACACGATGCGGTTGATACCCCTTACCTCATTAATCAGGCGAGTCGCAACCTTGGCGAGAAAGGTGGGGTCGAATTCGAAAGATTCTGCCGTCATGCCGTCGACGGAGGTTACGGCTCGGAGCGCGAGCACATGGTCATAGGAGCGTCCGTCGCCCATAACGCCGACCGAGCGGATAGGTAGGAGGACGGCGAAGGCCTGCCATATAACGTCGTATAGGCCAGCCTTGCGGATTTCATCTAGATAAATGGCGTCTGCTTGGCGCAGGATGTCGAGTTTTTCCGGTTCGATGGCGCCGAGCACGCGAATGGCAAGGCCGGGGCCGGGGAAGGGATGGCGGCTAATGAAGGGGCCGGGAAGGCCAAGCTCGCGGCCAAGGGCGCGAACTTCATCCTTGAAGAGCTCACGTAAGGGCTCCACAAGGCTCAATTTCATGCGTTCGGGGAGGCCGCCGACATTGTGGTGCGATTTGATTGTGACGCTGGGGCCGCCGGTGAAGGAGACGCTTTCGATCACGTCGGGATAGAGGGTGCCTTGTGCCAAGAACTGAACGTCCTTGATCTTGTGCGCTTCGGCGTCGAAAACTTCGATGAAGAGCTTGCCGATGGTCTTGCGTTTCTGTTCCGGATCGTCGATTCCGGCCAGCGCGTCGAGGAAGAGTTTACTCGCGTTTACCGCGACCAGTGGGATTTTGTAGTGAGAACGGAAGAGGTTCACGACTTCTTCGGACTCGCCCGCGCGCATCAGGCCTGTATCGACGAAGATGCAGGTGAGCTGGTCGCCAATGGCTTCGTGAATCAGGACCGCCGCCACGGAGCTGTCTACGCCGCCGGATAAGCCGCAAATAACTTTTCCCTTACCGACCTGCTTGCGGATGCGTTCAATTTCGGCTTCGCGAAAGGCTTTCATGCTCCAGTCGCCGGAGCATTTGCAGATGTCGCGCACGAAGCGGCGCAGAAGTTTGGCGCCGTCGGGCGTATGGACGACTTCCGGGTGGAACTGGACGGCGTAGAAATGGCGCGCTTCGTCCGCGATAAACGCGAAGGGCGCGCCTTCGCTGGTTGCGGTAACTTTGAAACCGTCCGGGATTTTGGTGACGCGGTCGCCGTGGCTCATCCAGACTTGCTGTTCGGTTTGCGTTGGCCACACGCCTTCGTAAAGAGAGCAGGGGGACTTGATCGATAACATCGACTTGCCGAATTCGCGGTGATGGCCGCTTTCGACCTTGCCGCCCAGTTGCATGCACATGGTTTGCTGGCCATAGCAAATGCCAAGAACGGGGATGCCAAGATCCCAGACGGCATGCGGGGCGCGGGGGCTGTTGGCCTCGACGGTGGAGGCGGGGCCGCCGGACAGGATGATTCCCTGCGGATCGAAGGCGCGGATTTGCTCGTCGGTTCTGCTGTAGGGGTGAATTTCGCAGTAGACTCCGGACTCGCGCACGCGCCGCGCGATGAGTTGGGTGACTTGCGAGCCGAAATCGAGAATGAGGATCTTGTCCATATTGGGGCTTATCCGGTCAGCTTTGGCATATTGCTTCGGGCGCATGTTTAGCAGAAAATGTTGACGGGGATAAGCTTTTCCTGCGTTTCGCTTCTCGAAAGTCAGATGGTTGAAATTGTCGTCGTGGTGAGGATTTTATGCCGCATGGCGGAATGGCTTGCGTGGTGGGGGGGGGCAGATCCATGGGGACGGTTCTCACGACTGATTTTTGTTAATTTGTTGTTGTTTTTCAACTGCCTATTGGGTTCGTCATGTGGCACAGAGATGGGGATTTCCGCGCGATTATTGCGGACAATCGACGGATCGTTCTGACTTCGCACTTGTCACAAATACATTACTTTCCTTGTCTCCTGTGCTAGGTTCCGTCCACCTTGGCGCGCCCAGGGTTGACATGCTCGGAGCTTGAAACATGGACCTGCATACATCGTTCAACACATTCGATTATGTTGTGATTGGATGCGTTTTGCTTTCGGGATTGCTTGCCTTGATCCGGGGGCTCGTGCGCGAAGTTTGTTCACTGGCGGCGTGGGCTGGCGCTTTCGTTGCAGCCGCTAAGTTTTCGTATCTTGCGGAGCCGTGGGCGCACAGATACATCAAGAGCGATTCTCTCGCATCCCATGCGGCAATGGTCGCTACGTTCTTCGCGGCGTTTGTGGTATTGTCACTCATTGGGATGCTCATTTGCAAGCTTGTGCAGGGCGATGCCCTGACTGCGATTGATCGGTCTTTGGGGTTCGTTTTCGGTTTGTTGCGCGGCACATTGCTTGTTTGCCTGCTGTATCTTGTCGCAATTTCGACGTTCTGGCCGGACCTAGACGTTCCCTATTCCGCTGGCGATGAGGCTGCGATGTCGGGAGATCGTTCGGCGAATGTGGCGGATCTGGCGATGCCGCCTCCGATTTCCAGAGGGCCGTCGCAGCAAGAAGAAGGCGGGGCCGCGCCTTCTCCGCGTGGGACGGAACGTAGACCGGATTCCGGCGATCACGCGCAAATTCAGTGGCTGGAGCAAGCCAAGACAAGGCCGTTTTTGGCGCGTGGCGCGCATTGGTTGCGTTCGTTGTTGCCTGTAAACGCTGCGGAGGTTGCGCGCGAACGCAGAGGCGCTTTCGAGCGCCAGATTGAGCGCGGCGCTCAGGAGCTTATGATGCAGCAGGGGACGGGAGCACGGCCTGAGTCAAATGATCGTTCGCCGAGTTATGATAACACGAGCCGTTCGGGCATGGACGATCTGATCAACAAGAACGAGGGAACGCGTTAATGTTCACGACCAATCCTATGGACGACGATGCTTTGCATGAAGAGTGCGGCGTGTTCGGCGTATTTGGCACTTCTTCAGCGGGGGCCATGACGGCGTTGGGGCTACACGCCTTGCAGCATCGCGGGCAGGAGGCGGCGGGCATCGTCAGTTTCGACGGCGAGCATTTTCATTCGCATCATGCCTTGGGGCATGTGGGGGAGAATTTCAATTCCGAGGCGGTGATTGGCAAGCTGATGGGGGCTTCCGCCATCGGCCACACACGGTATGCCACTACGGGCGAGACGGCGTTGCGCAATGTTCAGCCGCTTTTCGCGGATTTCGATTTTGGCGGTTTCGCCATCGGGCATAATGGCAATCTGACGAACGCCTACGCGCTGCATATGGATCTTGTGCGGCGCGGGTGTTTGTTTCGCTCTACCACGGACACGGAAGTCATCATCCATTTGATGGCGATGGCGCGCGCGAGGGGTAGCGTTCTTGATCGCATAGTCGAGGCGCTTAAACAGATTAGGGGAGCCTATTCGCTGGTGGCGCTGGCGAAGGACATGTTGATCGGCGTGCGCGATCCCAACGGCGTGCGTCCTCTGGTGATCGGCAAGATCGACGGCGGGTGGGTGCTGGCCAGCGAAACCTGCGCGCTCGATATCATTGGCGCTGAATTTATACGCGATGTTGAGCCGGGCGAGATTATCATTATCGACGCCGACGGCATGCGCAGCGTGAAGCCTTTTGCTGCTCAGCCGCGCAAGTTCTGCATTTTCGAGTATATTTATTTCGCGCGTCCGGATTCATTCCTCGACGGCAAGTCGGTATACGAAGCGCGCAAGAACATTGGCGTTCAGCTTGCCCGCGAAGCGGCGATCGAGGCCGATGTGGTCGTGCCGGTGCCGGATTCCGGCGTGCCTTCCGCTATCGGTTATGCTCAGGAGAGCGGCATTCCGTTCGATCTCGGCATTATTCGCAGCCATTATGTCGGGCGCACCTTTATTCAACCGACGGACCGCATTCGGCATCTTGGAGTCAAACTCAAACACAATGCCAATCGGCGTTTCATCGAAGGCAAGCGCGTCGTGTTGATCGACGATTCAATCGTGCGCGGCACGACATCGACCAAGATCGTCGAGATGTTGCGCAGCGCGGGGGCGCGCGAAGTGCATATGCGCGTTTCCAGCCCACCGACGAAGCACAGTTGTTTCTACGGGATTGATACGCCGGAGCCGGAGAAGCTTTTGGCGCATAACTATTCTGTCGAGCAAATGGGGCGGTTTATCGGGGTGGATAGTCTGGCGTTCATTACTCTCGAAGGCCTTTATCGCGCGGTCGGAGAAACGCAGCGCAACGCGCAGAATCCGCAGTACTGCGACGCTTGCTTTAGCGGGGCGTATCCGATCGAACTTACGGACCTACTCTCGCACGAGCCGCAGAACAAGCTGTCGTATCTCGTGAAGGCCGGGGAGTGAGTTCTATTTGCCGTTTAACCAGATAATTTCCTTAAACGCGCAATGATACCGTCATTGCGAGCCCCTTCTTGGGGGCGAAGCAATCCAGAGTCCCACAGAACATATCGCTTCCGACTCTGGATCGCGTCGTCGCCATCAGTAAGGCTCCTCGCGATGACACGCTTGCGGAATATTACGGCAATTATCTGGGTTGACTATAGGCTTAAGGCTTGCTTTATGTCTTCGCCAGTATGCCTTTGGTGGTTTCCATGAGATCGTGGACGGCGTTGACGGAAGATTCGAACATCGCGCGTTCGTCGGGCGTCAGCGGAAGTTCGACGATCTTCTCCACGCCGCCGGAGCCGATGACGGACGGTACGCCGACATAGAGTCCCTTAATTCCGTATTCTCCGTTCAGATAGGACGCGCAGGGTAGGACTCGCTTTTTGTCCTTGAGGTAGCTGTCGGCCATGGCGATGGCGGAGGCGGCGGGCGCGTAGAAGGCCGATCCCGTCTTGAGCAATTTGACGATTTCCGCGCCGCCGTCGCGCGTGCGCTGAATGATCGCGTCGATCTTGGCTTGAGTCGTCCAGCCCATGCGCACCATTTCAGGTAGCGGAATTCCCGCAACCGTGGTGTAGCGCGCGAGCGGAACCATGGTGTCGCCGTGGCCGCCGAGCACGCAGGCATAGATATCTTCGACCGAGACGTTGAACTCCATGGCGAGGAAGCTGCGGAAGCGGGCGGTGTCGAGCACGCCCGCCATGCCGACGACTTTGGCTGGCGCAAATCCGGTGACTTGCTGCATGACCCACACCATTACGTCGAGCGGATTGGTGATGACGATGACGAAGGCGTTGGGGGCGTAGCGTTTGATGTTTTCGCCTGCGGTCTTGACGATTCCGGTGTTGATGCCGATGAGGTCGTCGCGGCTCATGCCGGGTTTGCGCGGCACGCCTGCGGTCACGATGACAACATCCGCGCCTTCGATCAGCGCGTAGTTGGTTCCGCCCGACAGGACGCTGTCGAAGCCTTCGACGGGACCGGCTTGCGCGATATCGAGCGCTTTACCTTCGGCGATGCCTTCCGTCACGTCGATCAGGACGATATCGCCTAGCTCCATTTTACCTGCGGACAGGGCCAACATGCCGCCGATCTGCCCGGCTCCTACCAGTGCGATTTTTTTACGTGACATGACAATATCTCCTAAGGGTTGATGGGAATGTCGTCATTCTCCGTGGGAATCGCTGAACTGGCGTTCGAGGTCGGAGAAGCGCGTGAAGGCTCCGTCGAATTGTAGTTCAACGCCGCCGATGGGGCCGTGGCGTTGCTTGGCGACAATAACTTCGGCGATGTTGGCGATTTCGTTGCCGCGTTCCATCCAGTGCTGGTGACGCTGGTTGAACTTGTCTTCCGGTTCTTCGGGGCGACGCGTGGGTTCGCTGCGCGAGTGGTAGTATTCTTCGCGATAGACGAACAGAACCACATCGGCGTCTTGTTCGATGGAGCCTGATTCCCTTAAGTCCGCGAGCTGCGGCTTTTTGTCTTCGCGCATTTCGACGGCGCGCGAGAGCTGGGAGAGGGCGAGGACGGGGATGTTCAGCTCCTTAGCGAGCGCTTTGAGGCCGCGCGTGATTTCCGAGACTTCCTGCACCCGATTATCGGTGTTGCGCGCGCTGCCGCGCAACAATTGCAGGTAGTCGATCACGATCAGGCCGAGATGCGGCACCATGCGTTTTAAGCGGCGTGAGCGCGTGCGGACGGCGGCGACGGAAAGGCCGGGGGTGTCGTCGATATAAAGTGGGGCCATGGAGAGCGTTTTGGCCGCTTCGATGAATTTCGAGAAATCTTCGGTTCTGGTTTCACCGCGCCGGATCTTGTCGGAAGGCACGCTGCTGACATCGCCGAGCAAGCGGGTTGCGAGCTGTTCGCTCGACATTTCAAGCGAAAAGAAGGCGACGCCGGAGCCTTCCTTGCCGGTGGTGTTCGCCCAGGCGCGCGCGGCGTTGCTCGCGATGTTGGTGGCGAGCGCTGTCTTGCCCATCGAAGGACGGCCCGCGAGGATGAGGAGGTCGGATTTTTGCAAGCCGCCAAGTTTGCGGTCAAGGTCGCGCAATCCCGTTGTGACGCCGGTGACGTGGCTGTCGCGTTTGTGGGCTTCTTCGGCCATACGCAGCGAAAGCGCGACGGCCTTTTCAAGCTTGACGAAGCCACGATCGATTTCTCCGGTGCGGGCTAGCTCGAACAGTTTTTGCTCGGTTGACTCGATTTGGCGCGTGGCAGGCATATCGAGGTCGTGGATGTAGGCGTCGTTGACGACGTCGCTGCCGAGCAAGATTAATTGGCGGCGTAAGTGCAGATCGTGGACTATTTTCGCATAGTCTTCGACGTTCACGATGGTGATGACGTTGGCGGCGAGGTTGGTGAGGTAATCGGCGCCGCCGAGCGCCGCAAGCGCGGGGTCGTTTTCGAACAAGCCGCGCAGCGTGCGCGGGTCGGCGACTTGTCCGCGATTGACCATGGTGGAAATGGCCGCGTAGATGCGGCCATGGACGGGGTCGTAGAAATGTTCTGGCTGCAGGAACTCGCCGACTTTTTCGTAGGCGACGTTGTTGAGCAGGATCGAGCCGAGCAGTGCCTGTTCCGCTTCGATGTTTTGCGGGATCGCGCGTTCGCCGCCTTGCTGCGCTGGCTCGATGTCTTGCGAGAGACGAGGAACGATGGGGTAGCTGATGGCGGCGGCGGATTCGGACATGGGGTCAGTGTCGGAGAAAACTAAGGGTTGTTTTTGAGAGAGTAGTCTTAAGCGCTATGGTCAGCCCATGCAAGCGGCGCGATGCTTTGTCGGCATGCGATATCTTTGGTTAACTTCCTGAAAGTAATTAGGTTATCTCGATATGCTATTCAGAGGGCCAACTCTTCAGACATGCGGGGGATGGCTTGCGGGCGAGCAGCCTTTGGCGTTGCCGTGCGTTCCGGAGGTTGATAGCCAGAACGTGGTTGCACTCGAAATCCACCACATCGTTGATCCCAGCAACCTTTACCAAACCAGTCATCCAAAGCCCTTGTCATCATCCAGTAGATATTTGATCTGCCAATTTGGGTTATCTTCGCTGGCTTTGCGCCCATTTCTCGAAAGGCAAGATCAGTTTCGCAAACCACATGCGATGCTCTTTTCTCATCGTAGACGATATTTGAAACATGGTTCATGGATTCTCTGAGAATTCTATTCAGAAGCCCTTTCATAGATGAGTTGAAGGCAAAGTATCCATTTTCGAACTCTCTATCGACAAGAGCTTTTTCTTTCGAATGGCCAGCAGAAGTTTGCGAGTCGGGATTAGGCTTGTCCTTAAACACGGCATCTAGTGGGCTGGCAAGCACTACCCCATATTTGTTTATTCGATTTGTAAATTCTGGGGAACGAACTAAAATATCGGGCACGTCAAAATCCGAATAGACCACTGTGGCATCAGGATTTTCTTCAAGCGTTTGGCGAACGGCCAGCAGTCTTGCAATATCGGTTCTTATCCAGAATGTTTTCGGGTCTTTTTCTAATAAAATGCTATCTTGCCGAGCCGGGATAGGATTCTGAAATTCTTGCAATGAATCTAAGGAACGTAGACTGCCTGCGGGAAACTCATATGGCTCACAGGCTCTCATGTCTTCGAGCCAGAGATGGAATTTGACCTCAGGGTAGGCGGTTGCATTTTTTTGGAGCCAGTAAAACAACTTACTTGGAATATGTATGGGATCATCTTCGTTTTTCTTCATCCATACATAGTTGACTATTATTGGCGATTCTCTGCCGCCGTTTTCAGCGATTTTTCTATTCTTTTTAAACAGTTCGGCAATGTTTGATAGAATAGACATTTATCTGTGATCCATGGATAAAAATGTAATATAGGCTATTCATAAAGTCTATTGTTGCCATGTTACTTATTATATAAAATATTCTCATATTATCTTTTTGTTTGCGCCGATATTTTTAATACATTGTCAACCGTTGTGGCTGTGGAGCTGCGGAGGACATGCGGTTCATGACTCGTTAAGGAGCGGGAGAAGTGTTTTTCTTCGACACAGCTGGGGTGGGGAGCTATAACGTCATCCGTAACTTCCAAGCACTATTTCGGACCTGCGAAAACAAGCGTAGCGGAAATGGGTCGTCATCGCGAGCGAAGCGACGCGATCCAGAGTCGGAAGCGGCGTACTGCGGGACTCTGGATTGCTTCCGCCGTCGTTGCTACGCAACTATGGCGGACAGGTCGCCCCCCAAGTGGGGGTTCGCAATGACGGCCATTTATGAGGCTTTTGTTCTTATGGTCCCGATAGTGGCTTGGAGTTACCGTCATCCTAAGTCTTAACTCATTGTTAGTTTTCATGCTCATGTCTTCTTCTTCCCTTCATCGTAGCGTTTCGCCTCAGGAGGTTGCGCGATTCTCCGCGCAGTCGGGCGACTGGTGGAATCCCGAAGGCGCGTTCAAGCCGTTGCACAAGGTCAATCCGTTGCGCGCGCGCTATGCGCGCGATCAGGTTTGCGCAAGGTTTGGTCGTGAGGAAAAGGCTCAGGGCGGCGCGTTGCGCGGGTTGACGATTCTCGATCTTGGTTGCGGCGGCGGGATATTGTCAGAGCCGTTGGCGCGGATGGGCGGGAAGGTCGTGGGCGTGGACGCTTCCGAACAAGCGATTGAGGCGGCGCGAGCGCATGCCGAAGAAATGAGTCTAGAGATTGACTATCGCGCGGGGACTGCCGAGGCTTTGGCGGAAGAGGGCGAGACTTTCGATGTTGTCACGGCGATGGAGATTGTTGAGCATGTGGCTGATTTAGGCTCTTTCCTGAACGCTACGGCGCGGCTCGTCAAGCCGGGGGGGCTGTTGATCCTTTCGACGCTTAACCGCACGATGAAGAGCTATCTTCTGGCGGTGGTGGGGGCGGAGTATGCGCTGGGCTGGGTTCCGCGCGGGACGCATGACTGGAACCTGTTCGTGCGGCCTTCTGAACTGGTCGCGCGGGTCGAGAAGGTTGGTCTTAAGCCGCTTGATCTCACAGGCATGGCCTTCAACCCTCTGCGCGGCGCGTTTCAGTTAAGGCGCGGCGCGATGGGGGTTAATTACTTCCTGACGGCGGGGAAGTAGCTTTTAGTAGTCTACCGCGCTACCCTACAGAGAGGCGCATTGATATTGTAGGACAAATAAGCCTCCAGCGTCATTCCGGCGCAAGCCGGAATCCAGTAGCGCTGCGTCTGCGGCGCGAAAGAGTTTCAAACGCGCCACAATCGTAGGCCATAAATCAGTTCTTTTTTGTAATACCCAAGCAGGACATCGAAGGGACGAGGGGCAAGGCTAAAAGAAAGGGCCGTCATCGCGAGCCCCTCCTCTTGGGGCGACCTGTCCGCCATAGTTGCGTAGCAACGACGGCGGAAGCGATCCAGAGCAGCAAGGGGCGGCGCTTGAAGGCTCTGGATTGCCACGTCGCTTCGCTCCTCGCAATGACGGCCTTTTCTTCGACGTTCCGCTTCGTTCTTCCCAAGGCAAGCTGGGGAGTTACTCTTTTTCGCTCGCTGCCGCTCGCAAGCTGGATTCCGGCTTTCGCCGGAATGACGCTTTCGGCTAAGATGATTTTTCTTATCAAACAATGGGATAATGTGTGGGGTAGCGTGGTAGTCTACTCAGGGCAATTGCATGAGTTAACGAGCGATGACGGAGTGAAGGAAGTCAGTATCCCAAGCGGCGAGATGGCGTTTAAGTTGAAGGCTTTGCTTGCCTTTTGAGGTTCTGAGGAGGTTGCTTGCGGCGCGCTTGATAGTGGAGAAGTTTGCGGGGGCGTTTTGGGCGCGTATGCGGCATTCGTCATCGCGGAAGGCCATATCCATGACCCAGCGCAAGCCGTTTTCAATACCCCAGTGATCGCGGATGAACCCACTCAATAAAGCGCTGTTGAAACGCCTTTGCATCCAAGGCAGAAAAGATTCTGCCAAGCTGGTCATGTGAAGGCGTTCCTTGAGCATAGGGCAAAAACTGACGCAGAAAATCCAGCTTCTTCTTGCCCCACTCCGCCACCTCCACCCAGCCATCAGCTCCAGAAATCACCGCGCAAAGCACAAGCAACAATATCTCATCTAACGGAAAATGAACTTTGCTTGCCTGTCGGGTGTCTGGCACTGTTCGAAAATGCTCAAGAAACGACACTGTCTTTGTTTGACTGGCTTTCTTCATCATCGCTGCAATCCTCCTGACTTGTTGAATTGCCTAGCGAATCACTCAATCATTACCTCTTCCTTAACCCCTGTTAACTCATGCTATTGCCCTGTTAGTCTACTGAAAAACGTTTCTGGAGGAGGTTATGCCCAAAGAAAAAAACAAGAAAATGAGATGCCCGCCTTCGCGGGCATGACGCTTGTTGTTACGTCAGCCTTAGCCTTGCACGACGTTTAGCGGCGTCCGGGTTTTAGCGG
>JBEOJY010000002.1:0-48452 GCA_040275305.1 Bdellovibrionales bacterium
TGGACGACGACACCGAAATTACATCGGAAACTATTGCGCCTTTAGCGTCATGGGTTGAACAGGCAACGCAAGTTCCCATTCCGGCGCTTCCGATTACAACCGCCAGCGGACGCCGCCTAAAAGCCGTCCTCAGCATGACAGGCGTCCTGAATGCGCGCGCCGCCGCCGCCTATCTTCCGGGCCAGATTGTCATCAGCAACATCATGTGGGACCCTGAATCCCTCCGCTCGCAAAGCTATCTGGTGCATGAGTTGGTCCATCACACGCAATTAATTGGCCGCAAGCAATATTCCTGCGCCGCCGCCAAGGAACGCGAAGCCTATATGCTGCAAAACCGCTGGCTTGAAGCAAATGGCGAAGAACCGCTAGTAACGCAAGAATGGATTGAACGCATATCAAGCTGCTCCGCTTTCCTTTCAGAAGACGATGCGGAATTGGCGCGCGACCAGTCCTAAAAACCAGCTCACGCCACCTCCCCTGCCTGCGGCCCCTGTCGCCACGGCAACCCGCCGACCACACAACATACTGAAATATATATATATTTATAGTAAAGCCCCCACAAAACAGCCCGTTAAGCATAGTTTTTTGCAGTCGGGCAAACAAAATGCTGGAAAAAGTCCTACAATTTCATTAAAAAGGACGGAGCAATCCTGCGACATGCCGTTGTGATAGACATTTATTGGAAATCAGGCAATCCAGATTGGATATACCGGAGGAATACCTTATGAAAAAATTTGCGCTTGTTATCATCGCCGCGCTATTGTTTGCGCAAAGCCACGCAGTCGTCGCATCCGATTGGATGACCGAGTTGCGTGAAGCCCTTGCCAACGGCAACTTTGCGGAAATCAACGTCATCGCCGCCAACAACCCTGGCGCGCAAAACGATATCGCCCTGTTTCTTCTGCGTGAAGGCCAAAACAACCTTGCGACAAGGCCAGATGTGGCAATCAGGCTCTTCTCGGCCGCTGTCCCGTTCGCCTCTCAAATCAAGCTAACGAGCGCGCGCGAAGCAGGAAACATCATTGCGGCATTCCTCGCGCTTGCGCGTGACCCTGCATTCCAGAAGCGTAACCCGCAAGGCGCTTCAGATATCTTCACGGCCGCGCTTGCGATGAGTATAGAACCGAACATTGTCGTTGCGAACCCCAATCTGCATAATGTTGTATTGGCCGACGCGCGGGATTTCATGGGAGACAACCCTGTGGATGCGAACAAAGTGCTGGCCGACCAGATTAATCTCGCGCTGCAGGTAGGTTCCCCTGCGCCGATTGGCCCTCGCGGCGTAATTAACCCTAGCGCGGAGTAAGAACAAAACGGACTAACCTGATAGGAAGTGTTGCCGCCGAACCTCATCAAGCGTCTGGATCGCTCCAACAGCCAACGACGCTCTTGAGTTTTACAAGCTATCGTCCCATCATGGGCCAAAATTGAAGAACTCCGGAAAACTTTATAGTTCTTTATCCTCTAAAGGAGAGCACGATTATGAAAAAGAGCGTAACAGCTGCCATTGTGGCCGTCACCGGCCTTCTCGTCGCAGGCGCCGCGCATGCTGACGTTGACCTTTTCAACGTCAATCAGCAGCAACTTGACGCATCCATCAATATGCGCCGCTCTACGACTGAACAAGCTGACCCCATTCGCGGTCAGGCCATCTCGGAACGCGCCCGCCCGGATTACGATCCAGTCCCGGTCCCCGTAGGCTCATTCCAGCTGTTTCCCGCGCTGAACCTCGGTTCATACTATGACAGCAACATTTTCGCGGTAAGAAATGGCGAAATCGATGACGTAATCTGGAAAATCAATCCGACCATGACGTTGTCTTCGAACTGGGGCCGTCACGCGCTTGTCTTCACAGGCTTTGGCGACTTCAATTATTACAGCAACAACAACGAGCAGGTTTATCACGCAGGTGCCATCCAGGCTGAAGGGCGCTACGACATCGCCGAACAGACTTGGCTCTCCGGCCTGACAAGCTACCAGCGCGCGGCGGAAATGCGCGGTGGCCTCAACGCCCCCGGCAACTCCGTCGGCCCCAGCGAATATAATCTCTATACGGCAGCAGCGGGAGCCTACCGTGGCGTCGGCAAGTTGAAAGCAGCGGCGGACTACAAGTTCGCTTACTATGACTACACCTCGATTGATCTTATCGGCGGCGGCGTTGCGAGCCAGAACGAGCGTGATCGCACCCAGAACGACATAACGGGATCGCTGGGATACGAAGTCACCCGGAACCTACGCCCCTACGTCAAGGGTGGCTATAATTGGGTCAACTACACGCGCGGCGGCGAAAACACCTCGGACGGCTACAATATGGATGTCGGCGCAAAAGCTGACCTTGGCGGCCTCGTCACAGCGGACGTCTACATGGGTTACCTGTCGAGAGACTTCGTCAACGTCAACAACGGAACCACGATCGACGCGCTTGATTTCGGCGCCGACATCCTCTGGAACGTGACAACCCTGACCTCCATCGCAGGCAAGGCGCGCAGAAGCATCGAACAGACCACGGACGTGGCTTCGCCCGGTGTTTTGGCCTCGCAAGGCTCCATCATGATCACGCATGAACTGCGTCGTAACTTGCTGATCGAAGGCAACGTAACATACTACTCTCTCGACTACCTGAAGTCGCCACGCCTTGATCACCTGTATGGAGCGGGAACAGGCATGCGCTACTTCATGAACCGCCATATATTTGGCGATCTGACCTATGATTTAGAGCATCGCACATCGGAAAACACGACCGGCGTAGGGTACAACCGCCATATCGCGTTCCTCCGCGTCGGCGTGCAGTACTAGGAAAAGAGCATAAGATGACGCTGCGAGGAATTCTGCCCATATTAGCTTTTGCGCTGCTGATGCTCGCATGCGGAGCTTTTGTCTCCGCGCCGCAAGCCAACGCCCAGCAAGCTGGCTATGAAATGCAGGATTCCTCGACAACGCCAATGTCTCAACCGCAACAAGTTCCGGGCGGCTCGCTCATCGGTACAGGAAAGGACTACGTTCTTGGCATCGGCGATAAGCTGAAGATTACCATTTTCGGCGAGCCGGATCTTTCCGGAAGCTTCGAGATATCCTCGGTTGGCACGATCTCTATGCCCCTGATAGGCGAAGTTCAGGCCGCGCAAAGAACCGTCTCCCAGATACAAACGGACATCACGCATAAACTGGCCAGTGGTTACATGCGTAACCCGCATGTCAGCCTTGAAGTCTTGAATTATCGGCCATTTTTCATCATCGGCGAAGTCATGAAGCCGGGCAGCTACAACTACGTCAATGGCATGACCGTCATCAACGCTATCGCGCTTGCCGGAGGCTATACCTACCGTGCCGACAAAGATGGTGCCACCATCAAGCACGCAAACGGCAATCAGGCGACCAAGGAACTACCGGCAAGCGAATACACCACCGTGCAACCCGGTGATGTGATTAACGTGCCGGAGCGTTTTTTCTAGAAACTAAAAAATATTCCATAATATTTCATCAAGTGACGTCAAAAAACGAAATAAACAGATCAAGAAAGTAAAAAACAGGATAGTATTAAGAAAGACTTTATATTTTCTGAATTATAGTTTTTGACTGTAAATGACAAAAATGTTCGCAAGGAATCACCAGAGAATGGCGCGTAGCATTCGAACCATTCCAACCTGCGCAACAAGGCATGCCCTAAAGGACGCTGTATTGCCAAAACCAGCCAAAAGCTTAACCAAAAGGGTATTTGGAACAGGGCATTTATCCGCCCACTTAAGCCACGAAGCAAAGCGGTAGACGAGTAAAAACACAAATCAAAAATATTTAGACCCGTTTCGGCGAGTCCAAACGAAAGAATATAAATTGGAAGGCAGGATTTTATCATGGATAACGATCAATTGTTAATGATGACCGACGCGCGCGAGCTTATTCTGTTCGCAAAACGCAATGCGCGAATGATCGGCCTCACAACTCTAGGAATGCTGATCCTCGCCTTCGTGTTAGCGCTCGTTCTTCCCGCGCGCTACAGCGGCGAAGCGATTGTCATCATCGACCCGCGCAAAACCAACCCGACCAACATGCAATCCGTCTTCTCAACTCTTCCGGCGGACAACTCGGTCGTGCGCAGCGAAATGGATATCATCAAGTCGCATGCCGTGATCAACCGCGTCATCGACCAGATGGACTTGCTGCGCAACCCTGATTTCAATTCCCAACTCTCCCAATCCAAAGGACTGTTAAGCTTTTTCCGCAACAAAGGCGAAGAAAACCAGAAGCGCATGGCAAGCGAAGAGCGCAGCGCCATAGCCGCCAAACTCCTAAAAAACCTCGACGTAGAAAACGATGGTCGCTCCTATAGCATTGCCATCCGCTACCGCGACCGCGACCCTGCCCGCGCCGCGCAAATTGCGAACAGCTTCACGGACCAATATCTCATCGATCAATTGGAAGTAAAATACGACGTAATGAAACGCATCAACCTATGGCTGTCCAAGCGCCTAGGCGAATTGCAAGGCACCGTCAAGACCGCCGAACGCGCTGTCGAAGAATATCGCATCACGCATAACCTCGTGAACATGGGCGATGAAACCCTAACGCAGCAACAGATCGGCGCCATCGACGAACATCTGTTTCAAGCGCAAGCCGAACGCTCGCAAGCACTTGCCCGCCTCAACAGCGTCAAGCACCTGAGCGCCGACCAGATCGAATCCTCGTCGGTTATCATGGCATCGTCGTTGATCCAGCAGCTAAAACAACAAGAAGCGCTAGTCCGCCGCAAGGAAGCCGATCTTGCCACGCGCTACGGTGACCGCCACCCTTCCATGATCGACACGCGCAACGAACTGCGCAGCATCCGCGAAAAGATCAGCGAAGAAGTCCGCAAGACTATCTCAGGACTTCGTAACGATTTCGACATCAGCGAAGCGAAGGTCGACAGCCTGGAAGGCCAACTCGCCAAACTGAAAGCCGAAGCCGGTATCGGCAACAAGGCCATGGTTACCTTGCGTGAACTTGAACGCCAAGCCAGCGCGAACCGCAGCCTCTACGAAGGATTTCTCGGCCGCTTCAAGCAAATGGCCGAACAACAGGACCTTCAGGTTGCCGACTCGCGCATCATCGCGCGCGCGGAAGTCCCGCATAAAGCCTACTTCCCAAGCATCCCCATCTTCCTTGCCGTCGGCGCCGCGATGGGCTTTGTCGTTGGCTTCCTAATCGCGCTGTTGCTTGAGCATATGGATCGCGGCCTGCGCTCGCTCAGCATGGCCGAAAAGCTGTTCGGCGTGTCCGGTCTTGGTATCATTCCGGTCGCCGAAGTCGCCAGCGGCCAGCTTCCGACCGACTACGTGCTCAAAAAACCGCTGTCGGTCTACGCCGAATCCATCCGTTCGGTCAGCGCGGCGATCCACTTCTCGAACGTCGACGCGCCGCCGAAGGTCATCGTCGTCACCAGCTCGTTCCCCGGCGAAGGAAAAACCTCCTTCTCGACTTCGCTCGCCCGCATTCAGGCGCGCTCGAAGCAGAAGGTCATCGTCATCGACGCCGATATGCGCCGCCCGCGCGTGCACAGCACGATGGGACTCGATAAGTCGAAACCCGACCTTGCCATGTTGCTCGCAGGAAAGGCGACGCTGGAACAGACGATCCAACACGATATCAGCGGCGCAGACGCCATCATGGCCCGCCCGCGCACAGCCAACCCTCAGGATCTCATCGCCTCGCACCAAATGGAAAAGCTGCTGGCCACGCTGCGCGAACGCTATGACATGATCATCATCGACACGCCGCCGGTCATGACTGTAGCAGACGCGATCCTTGCCGGACAAAAGGCCGACACCACCGTCTATGTCGCGCGCTGGTCCTCGACGCCACGCGAAGTCGTGGGCGAAGGCCTCAAGAAACTGGCAAAATTCAACATCCGCACGGCAGGGCTGGTTCTTTCGCAAGTAGACTTGCGCGACCGCAAGCAATACGGCTACGATGATTACGGATCGTACTATGGCCACTACAAAAACTACTACACCAACTAGCGAACAGCGAATGGCTTCTCTTGCCAAAGCGCCAAATGCGCAAGCGACGCCAAGAGGAAACGTGGTCGGTCTTGCATCGGTATCGACAAGGAAAATCGTCTATGCCGTGCTGGGGACATGGCTAGTGATGGCGGCTTCCGTCAATCTTCTAGGCACTTTTACGCCGACCGCGCGCAAGAACGAAGACATGATCCGCAACGTGCAGATCGTGGCAAGCCATCTTGTGCAGCTCCCCGTCTTGCTTCCCACGGAATCCCGAACGATTGATCCCGCCATATGGGATAGCCTGAAGAAAATCCAAGAATCGGCCTTAAAAAGGAGTCCGGCCGATCCCTACGCCTGGTCACGCCTGTCCTGGCTGCGCCGCAAAGCGGGCGACAGCGAGCAAGACGCCTTCGCCGCGCTGCGCATGTCCGACCTCGTCAGCCCTTACGAAGCGCCCCAGTTGGCAGAACGCGCCGTGACGTGGCGTAGCTTCCGCAACGTGCAAACCCTCGAACAGCAACGCTATCAAGTGGCCCTTTGGAACAAAGCGTTCATGCTGGACGATCAGGAAACTTTGCGCATGGCCGTCCAGAACAAGCTGACCGACGAAGTCGGCAAAGCCCTCGCCAGCGTCAACCCCGCCGCTGCGGAAGACTGGAAATCACGCCTCAATCAAGTGCAAATCCCGTAAATCCCCCCGGTTCCACCATGAATATTGTTCAATTCCCCCTCGATTATTAAGCAGGGCGGAATCATAAATTATGAAGATTGATTAAGAAGGAACGATAGGCCGGATCAAGGGCCGCGTGGATGCGTTTGAGCTTGAGGGATCTTTTAGAGTCTCCCTCTGAGATCCGTAAACCCCCCGGCTTTAGCCGGATGGGATAAAAGGATATAGTCCCCCGTGAAATATTCTCAAACTCTGCGCAGCAGCTAGGTATTCAAGCAAAACAGAGTGGAAGGCTTTGCAAGAAAGGCACGGTTCTGGGCGAGATTTCTTGCAAAAAAAGTATGGGGATTCCCAAAACCTTCGGAGTGTGATTCCCTTTCGGCGCAGCGAAAAGCCAAGGCGGGAGGGAGCATGAAGCCGAAAGAGCGGATGGAAACGGGCCAGACGGACATGTTCCGTGCGCGGCTTGATCAGATCATCGACATGGATCACGCGCTGGTGAAGCTGCGCGGCGGATCGATTGGGCGCACATGAGCGCGACGTTTGGCCCGGTGTACAAGGACGGCGCGGGCCAACCGCCGTTACCGACGCGGCTGATGGCTGGCCTTGCGATCATCAAGCATGCGGAGAATCTGTCGGACGAGGATATGGCAGAACGGTGGGTGCGCGATCCGTATTATCAATATCTGTGCGGCGAAGAATTTTTTCAGCACAAGGCTCCGTTTGATCGTTCATCGCTGACGCGCTGGCGGCAGCGGATTGGCGAGGAGCGGCTGGCGGCGTTGGTGCTGGAATCCTTGCGGATCGCGCACGCGACGAAGGCTTTGAGCGCGCAGGCTATCTCCCTTAACAACTCACGACATCGTTGCCCCACGTCTCCGCTCAGAACCGCATACCTGTACTTCGTAATCCACACCAAGTGGTACTTGCAGTCCCATACCGTATGGCTTCCAGTTTTGTAGCTATCCATCCTCCCCTTATATCCTTTTATCCCATCCGGCTAAAGCCGGGGGGTTTACGGATCCCAGAGGGAGACTCTAAATCAATTTCCAATCACATAGCTGGCTTCCGCCCAGATGAACGCAACCTAACCTGCCAGCGCACCTGCACCGACCCGCCCCCCGTAGATCCACCTAAGAAGCCGGATGATGACGGCGGCAGCGATTGCCCCACCGGTGATTGCGATAGCGCGGGAGGAGGAGGCGATAGGAAAGATCCGCCCCCCGTGGATCCACCACCGCCACCGCCGCCTAACCCCTGGAGGCAGTTTCTAAAGCAGCAACAGCCATCCCCCGGCCTCAAAACCGGGGGGCTTCTATCGGATGCTTGAATTTTCAGGCTGAAGAATCATACCCCACCTCCCAGAACGCCAGCCCCTGAGCCGGAGCGGTCGGTCCTCCGGCACGGCGGTCGCAAGCCGCGAATGCCTCGCGAAAATCGTCAAGCGTCCACTGCCCGCCCCCGACCAGCGCCAGCGTGCCAACCATATTGCGCACCTGATGATAAAGGAACGACCGCGCACGCGTCGCAAGCACGACCTCCTCGCGCTCTTCGTCCAGCCAGATATCAAGCTGATCGAGCGTCCGCATCGGAGAATTCGCCTGACACGCGCTGGCGCGAAACGTCGAAAAATCATGATGGCCGATCAAAATCGCCGCAGCCTCGCGCATCGCCTCCACGTCCAATGCCTTGCGCACATGCCACACGCGCCCGGCCTCCAGCGCAGGCGGCGCGCGGCGGCACAGTATGCGGTAACGATAGCTGCGCCACCGCGCATCAAACCGCGCATGAAACTCTTCGGAAACTTCTTCCGCCGCCAGCACCGAAACATGGTGAGGCCGCAAATGATAATTCACCGCGTCGCGCACCGTCTCCCCGTCGGTCTTTTTCTCAAGATCCATATGCGCGACATTGGCCCGCGCATGGACGCCGGTATCCGTCCGCCCCGCCACATGCAACGTCACGCGCTCGCCGGAAAACGCGAAAACGGCATCCTCCAAAGCCTGCTGCGCCGAAAACGCATGCGCCTGCCTCTGCCAGCCCGAAAACCCAGAACCGTCATATTCGACAATAAGCTTCCACCGGGTCATACCAGCGTTTCTCCGACGCCAATCCTCGCCCCGCGCAAAAAAGCCGCCCCTTCCGTAGCAGCCTTGCCCGCGCGTTGAACGGAAAGCAGCCTCAACGCCCCCTGCCCGCATGCGACCGTGAAGCGCTCATCCAGCAAAGTCCCCGCCACCCCCGAACCCTCGACAGCTTCCGCCGTCAGAATCTTCACCGGCTCGCCGCGCAGCATGAAAAACGTCCCCGGCCAAGGCGTCAGCGCGCGCGCCTGTCGCGCGATGTCTGCCGCAGGCCTGCTCCAGTCAATCGCCCCGTCCTCGCGCGTCAGTTTCGCGGCATAGGTCACGCCCTCTTCTGGTTGCGGCACAGCCTTCAGCGTCCCGGCCGCAACGCCTTCCAGCGCTTGCGCAATCATCTCCGCGCCCATCTCCGCCATCGCGTCGTGCAACGTCTGCGCCGTCGTCTGATCCGTAATCGGCAAGCTCCCGCGCATCAGCATCGGCCCCGTATCAAGACCCGCCTCCATCTGCATGATCGTAATACCCGTCTCGGCGTCTCCCACCAGCATCGCTCGCTGGATCGGCGCAGCCCCGCGCCAACGCGGCAGCAAGGAGCCATGAATATTAAGACATCCAAGCTTCGGCGCATCGAGAACAGCTTGCGGCAGGATCAATCCATAGGCCGCCACCACCGCGACATCCAGATCAAGCGCCTTGAACCGCGCCTGCTCTTCAGCATCGCGCAAAGTCTTCGGCGTTCTGACCTCGACGCCCATGGCCTCGGCCTCAAGCTGCACAGGTGATTTGCGCGCCTGCTGCCCGCGCCCCGCAGGCTTCGGCGGCTGGCAATACACCGCCGCGACGCGATGCCCCGCCTGCGCCAACGCGCGCAACGCCGGAACCGCAAAATCAGGAGTTCCCATAAAGGCAAGACGTAAGGAACGCATAGCAACCAACCTCGCCAACTCTCGCGCCAATATCAAGCGAAGATAGCATTAAACAGAAAACCGACCGCAAGTATGCCAGCGGCTACAATGCCTATAAAGACCGCCAACAGCTTTACCGACATGACCTTCCGCAAAATAATCATCTCCGGCAAGGAAAGAGCGACCACCGACATCATGAAAGCGAGCGCCGTTCCAAGCGCCGCCCCCTTGCCCAGAAGAGCTTCAACGACAGGAACAATGCCCGCCGCGTTCGAATACATGGGAACGCCGATCGCCACCGCAGCAGGAACCGACCACCAGTTTTCTCTCCCCATCACCGAAGCGAGCAAACCCGGCGGCGCAAAGCCATGGATTGCGGCCCCAACAGCTATGCCAACAATCATCCACAGCCAGACCTTGCCAACAATATCGCGCATCGAAATCAGACCAGATCTGATGCGATCCACCATCGTCAACCCGCCCTCTTGCTTGTCGTCAAGGTTTGCGCGCTCTTTGCGCACCCATTCCTCAAGCCATCCTTCTAGCCCCAGACGACCAATAATCCACCCTGAAACAACGGCCACCGCCAGCCCGAAAACCAGATACGCCAGCGCGATCTTCCACCCGACAAGCCCGAATAACAGCCCCAGCGCAACTTCGTTCACCATCGGTGCGGAAATAAGAAAAGAAAACGTCACGCCCAACGGCACGCCCGCCGAAACAAAGCCGATAAACAGCGAAACCGCCGAACAAGAACAAAAAGGCGTCACGATACCAAGCAAAGCCGCCGCCAGATTGCCAACCGCCTGACATTTGCCTTGCAGCAAGGCGCGTGCGCGAGCAGGCGAGAAAAAGCTTCGGATCATCCCCATCACAAACACCGTGAGGGACACAAGCAGCAATATCTTCGGAGCGTCATAAAGAAAGAACGCTACGGCTTCGCGCAACGCGCCAGTATCGCTTGGAGAAAACAGCAGAGAAACCAGCCACTGAGACACACGCGCAAGCTGGCTATAAAGCAAAGCCCAGACCGCAAGCCCCGCAAAAAGCCCCCCAACCCACAAACGCATGCTCAAACTTTCCTGCCGCGCGCGCATGGCCTTTTTGCAGGAACAGCCGCAACCGCCTTCCATAGACTATTCCCCTACAGCAAGTGCCCGTCGCGCTGCTTCTGGGCCTTCTCGACCCTGCGGACAATCATGTCGCGCTTGAGCTTCGAAAGATAATCAATGAACAGCTTCCCATCGAGATGGTCGATTTCATGCTGAATGCATTGACTAAGCAAATCCTCCGCCTCCAGCTCCTGCGCTCGACCTTTCTGGTCAAGATAGCGCAGGCGAATACGCTTGGGCCTCGTGACGTCCGCATACTGTCCCGGAATAGACAAACACCCCTCGTTATACTTGAACGTCTCCTCCGGCTCGCTCCAGATAATTTCCGGATTGGCCATCAGCAAGGCCTTAGCCCCATTGCGTTCCTCGGAAATATCGACCGTGATGACGCGCTCGCGCGCCCCGACCTGATTGGCCGCAAGCCCGATGCCGTGGCCCTTGTACATGCTCTCCAGCATATCGTCCATGAACGCCGCCACGCGCTTGTCGACGGCATGCACCGCCAACGCCTTGCGCCGCAACGCCGCATCGGGAATAATAAGAATAGGAAGTTGAGCCATGATCTACTCGTTGAATAAGATGATTAAATCATACACCCAACAGAATAACATCAGTTGGTTAAGACAATAAATAGAAAGCATCCCCAGAAATCCCAGCTATCCACTTGAATATATTCATATCAGCTCAAGGGTTAAGAACATTTATTAGGTAGCGCAATCGGAACAAAAACCAGCCCCCTACCCTGCTTGCCGAACCTTGCCATCGCCCTCTGCCTGCGCAGCTACAGCCGCTTCCTCTGTCTTCATTTCCGCCTCGATCTCCGCCGCGCGTTTTTCGACCAGCCCGACGAGGTGGTTGACGATATCCTCGTTCTGCAAACGATGCGCCGTCTGGCCGCGCAAATAGACTTGATGCGTGCCCTTGCCTCCACCCGTAAAACCAATATCCGTCATCAAAGCCTCGCCGGGACCATTGACCACGCAACCGATCACCGAAACGCTCATCGGCGTTGTGATATGCGCCAGCCGCTCCTCCAAAACCTCGACCGTCTTGATGACATTGAAATTCTGCCGGGCGCAGGATGGGCATGAAATCACCGTCACGCCGCGCCGTCTCAAGCCCAGCGACTTCAGCATCTCGTACCCGACGCGAATTTCCTCAACTGGATCCGCCGACAACGAAACGCGGATCGTGTCGCCAATCCCCGACCACAACAACATGCCAAGCCCGATGGAGCTTTTCACCGTGCCGGAACGCAAACCACCCGCTTCCGTGATACCAATATGCAAGGGATAGTCGCAAGCCTCCGCCAGCGCCTGATACGACGCGACGGCAAGGAAAACATCCGAAGCCTTAACGCTGATTTTGAAGTTGAAGAAGTCATGGTCTTCGAGAATCTTCGCGTGCGACAAAGCGCTTTCCACCATCGCGTCAGGGCAGGGTTCGCCGTATTTCTCCAACAGTTCCTGTTCCAACGATCCGGCGTTAACCCCAATCCGCATCGCGCAATTGTGATCCTTGGCCGCTTGCACCACCTCGCGCACGCGCTCCGCAGAACCGATATTGCCGGGATTGATCCGCAAACACGCCGCGCCAGCCTTCGCCGCCTCGATGCCGCGCTTGTAGTGGAAATGGATATCCGCGACGATAGGAACCTTCGCCGCCTGCACGATCTCCTTCAAAGCCGCCGTGGACGCCTCATCCGGACAAGACACGCGCACGATATCGGCTCCCGCCTCCTCCAGCGCACGCACCTGCGCGATGGTCGCCTGCGCATCGCTCGTCAGGGCGTTGGTCATCGACTGCACCGCAATCGGCGCGTCCCCGCCAACCGGCACATTGCCGACCATGATCTTGCGGCATTTGCGCCGCTGAATCTGCCGCCACGGACGATAGGCTTGCGCCGAAGAATGATCTGCCGTCATGTTCTGGCCTACTAAGTCGCGAATGAATGATAGAACCGAAAATCTATACAACTATGCGCCCGACCGAAAGATATATCAAACTTGACCAAAAAACAAATGCAAATCAATAATTTAGCACATACACAAACATGAAAATATTACGGATTTGCCTATCGCGATGGTCAAGCATAGAGTCACATGCTTGCAACTATCTTGAGAATCATATGTTCGAACATAGATCCCGCATTATTTCGCAGTTCCTAAGGCTGGCATACTCGGCATGCCGTGGCATAACATCTTTGGAACAAGCAAACTTCGCACTGAATGCTAACGACGATGAATTAACAGCTCATGCATTGGGTGCGCTACTCCATGATTGCCAGAAGCATAGATTTCCCAATATCCCCAAACGCAATCACAATCCAGAAGCACTTTGGAGTGGCTCCCGCAAATCCTTCGCTATTTTGTATAGAGGCGCAAAGCTACTGTTGGGAAAAGCCGACTACGCTCCATATGCCTCCGAAATATATAGCCAAACGGTACAATGCGAAGACAAATTGGCAAAAATAGCCAACAAGCCCCCCCCCCAGCGACAAAGGGTCGGCTCAATTCTGCTGGAAGCCAGTCGCGCAGAAACATGCCCCGAATCTAACCGCTTCTCAATCGCGAAACAAGCGTTTGCCTGCGTCAGCGACTTCCATGACCCGCTACGCACGACAACAAACCAACACGCCATCTATACAGCCGCTCTCACCCAAACTGTAAAATTCGCGCTTGCTTTTGCCAACATGGAAGAAAAACTCGACGCGCTTCAACAGATTCTGGAAACAACCAAAGAAAACGACACATCAGCCGCAAAGACTTTGGAATGCGCCTTTAACAAGGCCGTAGACAATACAGATGCCGCCCAAAAGAAGAACATATTAGCCATGTTCATAGAGCGCCACAGTATGTCTGAAAGATACCACTTGACTGACATGGCAACGAATATCCATGCAACAACGAGTAGCAGCAAGCGGTCACGACTAGCCAATTGGATGCCCTCACGGCAACCCACAAAACTATCGCATAGCTAATAACATTCCCGCCCCCGCCCGGCGGCAGGCGTGCGACGGATAAGCCAAACAACGCCAAGCAGGTCAAACAGCCCCATGACCGCGCGTCCCGCAAAGTCCGACTTCGTAACGCCGTGGCGACGCGGCCTGTCATTGACGGGCACGAAAACGATCTCATTCCCGTAATGCGCCATCAGCGCAGGCATAAACCGATGAAGCCCGCTGAAAAACGGCAAATCAAGATAGGACTGGCGCGGAAAGACCTTAAGACTGCATCCTGTATCAGAGCACTTATCGCGCAACATCGCCCTGCGCACAGCGTTCGCGCAACGGCTCGCCAGACGTTTTCCTAAAGTATCGCGCCGCCGCGCGCGCAAACCACCCACCAAAATTTTGCGTTCCCGGCCTTCGCGCCATGCGATATCAAGCAGTCTGGACGCATCCGCAGGATCGTTCTGCCCATCGCCGTCGAGCGTCAATATCCAATCGGCCCGCGCGCGCCGAACGCCGTTACGAATGGCCGCGCTCATACCAAGCCTCCGCGCATGTCGAACAAGCCGCACACGCGAATCCTCGCGCCGTGTGGCTCCGATTTCCGCAGCCGTCGCATCGCGGCTTCCGTCGTCCACGCAAATGATCTCGAAAGCCTTGCCGACTGGCGAGTAGCCCTCCAAAGCCGTGATCGTCTCGCGCAACAGTGGAGCGACGTTGCCCGCCTCGTCTAGCATCGGAATCACGACTGATAAAAAAATGGGGTCTAAAGATTCTTCCTGCATGAAAAACCTTCAAGACCTCGCGGTCGTCGGCGCGTTGGCATTGGCGCACACGGGCGGCTTCATCTTGATCTGCCTAAAACAGTCAAGCCATTGGCCTGCCACGTCGCGCCTCTGACGCGCGTCGACGCAAGGCTCCTCGCAATCGGGAATAATCACGGCAGACACGCCCAAACGCTCCAGCTTGACCGCAGAAACCTCAGAATCCGTAACGACCTGATCGACAAGGACGAAAAGTTGATTGACCTCGTCCGCCGCGATATCGTCTTCAAGATCGACGACCACATAGCAACCTAAATGCTTAGCGGCGCGCGCAAGTTTAAGCCGCGAATCGCGCTCAAGACCGCCGATCACGACGATATCGGTCTCTAAAGACTGCAAATGCTGGCAGACATGCGCCGGATCGGCGTCATGCATATGCCCGAACACCGAACATTCGACTCCAAGTTGCTCTAACTCCCGCGCAGGCGCGAGGCAACGCCGGACCACGCGCGGATCGTCGGACCGAAGTCCTCCCTCCACGCTCGGTTCAACCAAAGCCTTGTTAAGCCACGCGACGTGACGCAGCATTGCGCCTCCTGACCTACCCATGAATACCGTACGCATATTGTCTAGAACACGTTCCGGGAACCAGCGCAAGCCTTCTCGTCCAGCGCCAAAAATCTACAGTTTTTCAACAATATCCCGCGCGAGCGCGACCGTAATCCGTCTGCGCGAGGCAAGCGAAGCGCTGTCCAACGCCTGCACGGCGCGGCGCGCGGCGTCCGGCGTGCGTTCAAGTCGCGCAACAAGGTAGTCGATCACGTCGTCGCCCACAACGATCTGGCGGTCGCGAAACTGTTTGATAAGAAGCGCCGCGATGAGCGAATCGTCCGGCGCGGCCACCGCGACCGCCGGACATGACTTAAGCCGCGAACGAAGGTCGGCCAGTCGCACATTCCAATGCGCAGGAGCCGCCCTCGCCGTCAGCAAGAGCCACCTCCTGTGCGCGACGATATGATTATAAAGATGAAAAAGAGCTTCTTCGCGCGCGCTATCCCCCGCAACGGCATCGGCATCGTCAAGAAAACTCGCCTCGTTGGCCATCGCAAGGCATTCAGCGTCTCTCGCCAGTAAATCCTTTATGCAAAGAAGCTGACCGCCGCTACGCGCCCTCCACACCTGTCCCAAATGCGTCTTGCCACAAGCCACAGGTCCATGCACGATGAGACAACTTCCCGGCCAGTCAGGCCAGCGCGAAATCCACGCCGCCGCCTCGCGGTTACCGGAAGCCAACAGTAAATCTTCCGCCTCCATCGCCTCGCGATGAGGAAGCAACAAAGGGTATTGCCGGACCGGAAACGTCATGAAGACCTTGATAAGCCATAAAACGCGCTGGATTTATATGTCTTAAGAGCGAATCGCGTCAGCACGCCAACAACAGCGGCCGTCGGCAAGGCGATCAACACGCCGGTAAATCCCATCAACTGCGCGCCCGCCATCAAAGCGAATAAAATCCACACTGGATGCAACCCTACCCGCTCGCCCACCAGCTTGGGCGTAATCAGATAAGCGTCGAGCGTATTGCCGATGGCGATTACCGCCGCGACCAGACCAATATCAACCGCATTGTTGAACTGACCAAGCGCGACGATCATGCTAGCGATCCACACGAAGACCGTGCCCATGAAGGGAATGAAACCGAGCAGGCCCGCCACCACGCCGATGGCAACGCTTGATTGCAAGCCGACCAGCGATAACCCGACGCTATAAACAATTCCCATACAGACGCAAACAAGCGCCTGCCCGCGCACGAACCCAGCAAGCGTCGCGTCAATATCGGCAAGCTGGCCATGGATAATATCGTAGTAACGTCTAGGAAAAAGCGCATCAATGGCGCCCGTGATCTTCGGCCAGTCGCGCATCATCAAGAAAGCGACCACAGGCGTGATGAGGAGTAACCCAAGCGCGTCGAGAAGGACAAAACTGCCGGACACGACTTTCTTGATCAAGTCGCCGATCCACCCTGCCGCATCGACCGCCGAACTGCTGGCCGCGCCGCGCAGACTCTCAAAATCGCCGGGAGCCAATTTTCTCATCCACTTTTCTAACCACGGCAAATAATTCGTGCGCGCCTCTTGAACATAGCCCGGAATGTTCTCGATCAAGCTGCGCGCCTGATCCGCGATCAAGGGAACCACCAGCATCCCGATAGCGGCCACGATCACCACGAACCCCAGCAGCACAACAAACGCTCCAATCCATCGCGCCACGCGCAAGCGCGTCAACCCCTGAACCACGGGCGCGAGAAAATAGGCAATCGCCATCCCGGCCACAAACGGCAGCAACACCGGCTTCAAGCACCACATAAGCGCGACGAAAACGGCGAAAACCGCCAGACCCAAAAGAAACTTAATCCCGGGAACGCCAAAAGATTCTGAACGCATCTCGCACCTCAAAGCATTACTCGTAACTTCGAATGTAACTCCAAGCTGTTATCGGAAGCGCAAGACAAGCGTGGCAAAAAAGGCTGTCATTGCGAGAAGTTTTCCGCCGAAGGCGAAAGCGACGAAGCAATCCAGAATCGTCATGGTTTGTCTTGTCACTCTGGATCGCTTCGCTATGCTCGCGATGACGCCAACTCTTCAGATGTCAGGAGTATACCATAAATCCTACAATTTCACTCAAGCTTGTCGCCGTTATTGATGCTGTCGCTGATGCGGCCTTCGCGTACCAAAAAGTTCGCGCCAAACGCGATCAGAAACAACGCTCCCTCGGTCAGAATGATCTTGTCGAAAATCTTGCCGCTCCATGGCTCGTGCCACAACTGAACCAGATAGGTTAAGGCCCCGACCAGAAACAAGGCAAAACAGCAGGCCGAAGTAACCTGAACGACATCCCACCGCCCCGCCTGCGACCGCAAAGTGGCATTTTCTCGCGCCAGAAATCCTGCGACGAAAATCGCCGTCAGCAAAACGCCATCGGTATGAATCATCTTTCCGAAAAAAACAGTCTCCCACGGATGCAGCCACATCTGCGCCAGAAAGGCCAGAACGGCCGCCAAAAAGAACAAGAACCCCGCGATGGCCGAATATTTGACGAGCTTCATGATTGATCCTCTTCCACCACCACGGCCGTGCCATAGCACAAGACTTCCGTCACGCCAGGCGCGATGTCGGTTGTATCGTAACGCATCGACACGATGGCGTTAGCGCCGTTTTTTTCCGCGTGCTGGCACATCAGGTGATAGGCATCGAGGCGAGCTTTCTCGCACAAGTTAGTATAAATTGTGATGTTGCCGCCAAGAAACATTTGAAAGGCGGCAAAAAAACGGCCAACTACCGAGCGCGAACGCACGACGATTCCACGCGCGATTCCGACATGGCGAACAATTCTCGCGCCAGTGATTTCAAGGCCCGTAGTGATAAGGGCTGCTTTCATATTCAACCTCGCGAATGCATAGAAACGTCTGAAAGGCGCAACGTTTTTCGTCAACAGCGATGGAGCGCGATCTACGCCCTACGGCATACCCCGTAAGGACCATCCTCCGCCGATGGGATCCTGACGAAGCTCAATATCGCGCTCAAGCAAGGCCGTTTGCACATCTTCAATCACGCCAGACAGGCCCAGCTCAACCCGCGCGGAATCGCTCTGCAGCGACAGGACATCAACGCGCGTCAAACCGGGAACATCGACCATGCGTTGGCGCAAATTCTCCAACGTCGCGTTGGACGAAACTGGAACAACCGCCCGAAGCCTGACTATGACGCCCTGAGAAGCATCGTCATCGCCGACTACGCCATTAACGCCCACAGCGGGAATCGAAGCGGTAGTCACGCCTGCTGACGTCAAGCTGTGTTCACGCCGCCAATCAGCCTCCAATTGCTGCCTGACCTTCTTGACCGCAAGAGCCAGCATCGCGTCCGATCCGCTACGCCCGACTTCCTGGACAGGCAACGGAACCGCTTCCGAAGGCGCAGCGTTGCCCATCGCATCGACCCGCTGCATCTGGATCGAATAGCCAGACCCCGGGTGATCGAAAGAGCCGCTCAAGACTACAACGGCGGTCCCCACGGCGCGATATTTAGCGGCAAGAGCTTTCAGCGCCTCGGACTTGGCGGCGACAGCCTCTTCGGTGCTGACTGTCGAGATATCGTCAAGTTCGCCATTGGGAACGATCACGGGAACCAAACCGGAATCGCGCGCCACGCTCTCCCACGCCGAACGCCAGCGCGTGCGTTCCTCCCACAACATGGGCCGCCCGCCATTAACATAGACCGGCAGGATCACCATCGGCCCACTTCGCTCTTCGCTGTACGCGGCCTTCTTCTGCCCAAGCCACGCGCGCGCGGCCGACGGCTTGAACTGGATCGTGAACATGCCGATATAGCGTATAGAGGACGCGCGCTCGTTCTGTACTTCAAAGCTCTGCATAAGCTCGCCAAGAGCGTCCGCTCCGATCGTGTCCGCCGCCGCGACATCGCTGCCAAGCCGCTCCAGAAGCTGGCCGAAAGCGATCCTCTGCGCCTTGGCCAACGCCTGATCGCGCGCACGCGCTGCGCTCTCGGCCTTCACATCGACCACGACATCCGTAATTTCGTAGACTTTGGCCTCCCCATGGGGGACCTGCGATGCAGAAAAAACAGGGGGCTGAACCTTAGCCATCTGTGCGGAGGGCACAGACTGTCGTCCCGCAGACCCCAAAGAATCGGCGGAAAGAGTAGAAGGAGAGGCAGGCGGGGAGCCAGCCGCCATAATCATCGAAGCCTTAATGACCCCAGCCGTCTGAGCCGAAACGATTTGTGACATAGCCGCAGCAGGAGCACGCATAGACGGCATCATCCCGCCACCGGAAACGGAGCGCGAAGCGGCCATCGGCGACACAGTGACAGGCGCGGAAGGAAACGTCACGGACGATACGGAGAAAGACGAAGAATTTTCGGAAACATCCGGCGCTTTCTCCTTGATCAGCGAGGGACGATCCGACCGCGCGACCACTATCCTCTCGCTAAACGAATCAACAGATGCGGATCGCGCCTGAGCGGGAGGAGGAGAAACAGGCTCCTGACGAACGATATCGGCCTGTAAAGAAGACGCTTGCACAAACTGACGATCTACGGTCACAGGTAAAGGGGCCTCTTGCTCGGACAGAATTTTGGCTGACAACGCCTGCGCATAAGGCTCCGGCGAAGCGAAAACCCGCGACGGCGCAGCCGCCTGAGACGCAGCCCTAACCGGAACAGCCATGCGCGCCGCGGACGGCAAGACCTCCTGCTGCAAAGCCGCTTCCCCATAGACAAGCTGTTGTTGTTCAAGCAAATGCGGACGAAGGGCGGGTTGAGCATCGGCCAACGGCGGCGCCTCGTCCGTAACAGTCAAAGCCGGATACGCCTTTTTCGTCTGCGCGACCGAAGAATCAGGTTGAAGGTCAGGTTGGTGCGGACGAACGGCAAATTGCTTCTCCGTAGACCATGGAGCCTCGTCAGTTATAGTTAACGCAGGATGCGCCTTCTTCGTCTGTGCAGGCTCGGCTACGGAACTATGCCGAGAATCGGGTTGATAAGAACGAAGGGCGGGCGGCGCGCCGACAGAAGGCGGCGGCTCGTCCGTAATGGTTAATGAGGAATGCGTGCGCCGAGACTGGCCGCGCGAAGGTTTGGCATCCTGAATCGGATCGCGCCTATCCGAAAGAATCGCATCCGTGTCGGAAGACCTCTGCCGGGGCGTAGCCCCCACAATCACAGGCCCACTATCGTTGGAAACCGAATCAGACACGGAAGAAGCAGCAAGGTCTTCAGATTCATCAACAATATCATAGTCATCGTCAGAATCATCCGACGAGCGCGACCCCGCTTCCGGCTCCGGCGGAATAAAGGTAAACGAGACCTTGTGGACAAGCTCCGCAAAGGCCGGAGGACTGGCCATATGCGCCCACGACAATGCGGCGCCCCACGCTGGGTGGGTCCCAAGCATCCCCGCCCCCAGAACAAGAGCCGCTCCCACCACCCCCAACAGGCGGCCTTCGCAGCGCTTCAAAGCGCCAAACCCAAATCGGCAAAAGCTTTCCATGGCTTCGGAAACCCCTCAGTAATCCGCACAAAATGCTTCATTCTTCTTCAGGAACTCACTATACTTCATGCCCGTGAAAGGCGTGAAGAGACATATCCAGTCCCGAACTCTCGGATGCGGCTTGCGTAGGAACAGAGCAGGGCCGCTCCACAACGAGTCTATATATACCCGACCTTGAGGGAGGTTGCCATAACAACGAACACAGAATTTCCCAACGAAGCGCCGTCGAAGCGCGATGCCTACGCCAGAGCAGGCGTCAGCATTGACGCAGGTAACGCGCTGGTGGAAGCCATCAAGCCACTCGCCAAAGCCACGGCAAGGTCGGGAGCCGATGCGGGATTGGGAGGATTCGGCGCATTCTGCGACCTGAAAGCCGCAGGATATCAAGACCCGATTCTTGTCTCGACCACCGACGGTGTCGGCACCAAACTTAAGATCGCCATTGAAACCGACCGCCACGACACCGTGGGAATCGACCTTGTCGCCATGTGCGTAAACGATCTGGTGGTGCAGGGTGCCGAGCCGCTCCTGTTTCTCGACTATTTCGCGACCGGCAAGCTTGACGTGACGCGCGCGCGACAAGTCGTAAAAGGCATCGCCGAGGGCTGCAAACAGGCAGGGTGCGCGCTCGTAGGCGGAGAAACCGCCGAAATGCCCGGCATGTACGCGCAAGACGACTATGACCTCGCGGGCTTTGCAGTCGGCGCGGTAGAGCGCTCGCGCCTTCTACCCAGCGCCGCCATCAAGGAAGGCGACATCGTCCTCGGTCTCGCCTCCAGCGGCGTGCACAGCAATGGCTTCTCTCTCGTGCGCAAAATCGTGGCGCAGGAAAAGCGAGCATGGTCCAGCCCCGCGCCCTTTGAACCCTCGCGCTCGCTAGGCGAAGCCCTGCTGACGCCCACCCGCATCTACGTCCGCCCCCTGATGAAAGCCATCCGCGCAGGTTGCGTCAAGGCGCTGGCCCATATCACCGGAGGCGGCCTGCTGGAGAACATCCCGCGCGTTCTGCCGCAACATCTGGGCGTAACGCTCGACGCTCTGGCATGGCCAGTGCCTCCCGTCTTCGGCTGGCTCGCGCGCGCCGACAAGATCGAACCCTTGGATATGGCCCGCACATTCAACTGTGGCATTGGCATGATTGCCATCGTGGCCCCCGAACAGGTTAAGGAAACATCCAGAATATTAACCGCCGAGGGCGAACAGGTGTTCAAGATCGGCGTCGTCACGCCCGCGCAGGACCAACAAACGCGAGTGCTGATGACCGACCTTGGTCTTTCCTGGCCGCAATGATGAAAATATGGATACCGCAGTGATCGAAGCATTCCAGAACACAACACCGGAAACAAACGGTTTGCAAACCGCAAGGATCGTTATCGCATTCCTGCTCATCTTCGCGCTTGGATGTTCGCTTGGCGCATGCGCAACCGATCGAGCCCCCCCTATCCGGCCTCTCGTGAGTAATGCCGAGAACCTCCCCTCCCCTTCGGAAACACGCGCGCTAAAACGCGGAATCAATCTTTCCCGCTGGTGGGAGGCCGAACATGATCGCGCGCTCGACGACAGCGACATCCGCAATCTGCAAGCGATGGGGTTCGATTTTGTGCGCCTTCCGCTCGATCCGCTAACGCTTGGAAAGCAGGGCCATGACGAATCCATGCAAGAGGAGAAACTCAAAGCCCTGCGCCGCGATCTGGAATTATTGATCGACGCAGGTTTCAGCGTTGTCCTCGATCTTCACCCGAAAGACGATTTCCAGCGCCGCCTAACCAAACTTCCTCCCGGTGAGGCGAAACAGAAACTTGAGGAGACGTGGCGCAACCTCGGCGAAGCGATCAAAGGCCTCCCGCCAAAACGCCTGCTGCTCGAACTGTTGAACGAGCCGAAATTCAGCACGAGCCGCTGGTGGAAAATCCAGAACGAGCTCATCGTGGCGCTGCGTCCGATCTATCCGCAAAATACCTTCGTCGCCACGACAAGCCCCGATAGCGGCTGGTGGCAACTCGACGACCTCAAACCCTATCATGACTCCAACGTCATCTATGATTTCCATTTCTATGAACCGATGGCCTTCACGCATCACGAAGTCGAATGGTCGAAGGCGTTCGATCCGAAGCGCGCCGCGCAATTGGTGCCCTACCCGGTCGATCCCGAAGACGCCGCAAACCAGAACGTCGCTGATCCGGCCATCCGCGCCTATCTGCGGCAAAAATGGAACCGCGACAAGCTTGCGCGCCTGATTGAAAAGATTGCCGCATGGGAAAAGCGCCACAAAGCCAAACTGATTTGCTTCGAATTCGGCGTCTACCACAAACATGTTGACGAGCGAAGCCGCATGGGGTGGTTACGTGATCTGCGCGAGGAATTTGAGAAAAAAGGAATACCATGGGCCATGTGGGAATATAAAGGCCCCTTCGGCCTGCTCCCCATAAACGCCGACCACGGCGACGCTCCGGACAAAGCCATAACCGAAGCGTTAGGCATTGAAAGCGGGAAAGAAACGCCATGACGATGCCTCCTCCGTTTATGCCAGAAACCAAAAACCTCCCAAACGGACAACCCGAACCTCCCCGCCCGCGCCGCGTTCCGGGCATCGTTCAGGCCTTTCTGTTCCTCGTCGCCTCCGTCGCGGCGCTCATGCCCCACTTCATGATCGGCGCGCAATCAGGATTGATCTGTTTTGCATGGCTAGTGCCCCTCATCGTCGCGACGCTCGCCATGAGCGCGGAAATGGCGCTCTCGATCCTGCTTGCCTCGCTCTGCTTTCAGAACACCATGATCGCGGTCGTCACGCCGCAAATCGTCAAAGACTCAAACTTCACGATCCTGCAAGCGACGAACTTTGGCATCCTGTGCCTCGTTACCGCCTTCGCAGGCCCGGCATGGCTGCGCATGAGAAAGTTTTTTCCGGCTGCTAACGGCCGCCTACTGCAATGGACCTTCTTGTTTTTTGTCGTCATCGTCGTCTTCACCGGGATTGGCATCGTCAATTCATCGCCTGCCAGCGCGCTGATTTACGCGAGAACCTACCTAACCGGCCTCATGATGATGGCGGTCGGCCTCGCGCTGGGATCGAGATTCATGATGAATTACATGAGCAACATCGTCCGCGCGATAGCCTTGATCTGCGTCGTGTGGGGCGTGCTTGAATACACCGTCACGGGCGAGCTCTACGGATTTTTTAACTTCGTCGATTATATGCGTTTGAAATGGGCCAACGCCACGGACGCTGTTTTCACCTCGATTCAGGACGTCGTCAATTTCGGCAACCACGCCTATCTGAATCTTTCCGGCCAACTTGGCTCCGGCGTGGAAATCCTGCGGCTCAAAGGCCCCACCCTTCACACGATTTCTTACGGCTACGTCCTCGCCTTCTGTTGCCTCGTGTCCTACATATACCATCGTCCGGTTCTCGCGCTCGCGACTTTCGCGCTCGTAATGCTGGTGGGAGCAAAGGGCCCCATGATTCTGACAATCCTCTCAATCGGCCTCAGCCTCATATACACACGCACACGCAACCACAGATGGCTCATGCTCGCGCTGACTGTATGCCTTGGCATTATCTTCGTATCAGGACTGATCTACGGCTTCTACACCAACGACTACCACATCCTCGGCCTCATGGGCGGCGTACGGGGCTTTTTGGAAAATCCCTTGGGTCGCGGCATCGGCGTCGGCGGCAACCTCTCGGATCTCGGCCAGAAGGAGCTAAACTTCGCGCTTTATCAGCAAACCGGCACAGCGGACTTCGCGCTGGAAAGCGCGTTCGGCGTCATGATCTATCAAATCGGGTTGTTTGGAACCGTAGTCTTCCTGCTGTTCTACCGCCGCTTGTGGACCAACGTGATGGAAGCGGTTCTGGCGCGTCCTGAAGAGCCGCGCCTGATCGTCGTCCCGATTGCGCTGGCCTTCCTGATCGTCAACAGCGTGTTTCAAGAGGAAGTCTTCCTGCCGACTGGCTGGGGCCTGTGGTTGCTGCTCAGCGGCATGTTGATGGCCCGCCACTGGAGGCAAAACCTACCCGGAAGCGATGAAATACGCGCGCGTCCGACATCGTCGGGACTGACGTTCAGCACCTTGCCACTTGATAAGAAACTTCGATGACCGATTTTGCAATACTGACGACCGACTCTGCCATTGAAGCGCTATCTGCGGAATGGCAAGAACTGTACGCCCGTGTCGGAGAAGAAAGCGGCCTTTTCACGGATCCCGACAGTTTTCTGATCTGGTGGCGAACCATCGGAAAAGACCAAAGAACGCCCTATGTCGTCACGGGACGGAAAGAAGGCCGCCTTATCGGCGTGCTGCCGCTTGCCATCGCCCGGAATCATGGTCTGCGCATCCTGCAAGCCGCCGGATACAAGGCCTTGTCCATCTGCGAAGTGTTGTGCGAAACGCCCGATCTCGTCGAAGGCCTCTGGAAAGCCGCAAAACAAGGCAAAGGCTACCACTTTGCCGACATCCGCGACGTCTACGCAGATTCCGCAAATCACGCGGAACTCTCGCGCATCGCGCGACGGCGCGACACAAGCAAAGCCTTCAGCCTCGACCTCTCGCCATGGAGCGACGGCGAAGCATGGTTCCGCGCCATTCCACGCAAAATGCGCTACGAAACCGAACGCAAGTTGCGCAAAATGAAAAACGAAAAAGGCCCCATCTCCTTCAAAACGTATGACGGCTTCGCCGACGGTCCGTTTCCTGAAGCGATCATGGGTGACTTGCTGCGCCACAAGCTGAACTGGTGCCAGAGCCACGACAAGGACGGCCTGTTCTCTCACCCAAAAGCCTGCGATTTTTTCCGCGAACTCGCGCGTTCAGCCGCGCAGCGAGGCGCCCTGAACCTTGGATGGCTCTGCTGCGGCGAGTCCACCATCGGCTACGTTCTAAACTTTCAGCGCAAAGGCATCCTTTCCGGCTATGTCACCAGCTACGACCCGGCATGGTCCTCCTGCTCGCCCGGGATCCTAACCCTGATCCACGCGATTAAATGGGCCATCGACCATGGCAAAAAATCCTACGACCTTAATCAGGGCGATTACCAATACAAACAGAAATTCAGCAACGCCGAAAAAGAATGCGCCGAATTCACCTTCGGCGCGAATGATCCCCTCGGCTGGCTAACCGAAAATCTCTATTTTCAGGCTCGCGCGACTGGACGCCGCTTGCGCGAAGTCTTGAAAAGCGCAAAAACGGAGCAAGAACCCCACAAACAAGAAAGTCGTAAGTCATGAACTGGCGCAAGTTTTTCAGACCCCTTTATCGCCCCTTGCTCGATATCCTGCCTCCTAAATGGAACGCCATCGCGCATTATATCTACATCCATAAAACCATCCCGAACCTCGCCGCGCCGCGCGGATTCAATGAAAAAATTGTCTGGAGAAAACTCTACGACCGTGACCCGCGCATGCCGGACATGGTCGATAAAATCAAGGTCAAAGCCATCATCGCCAACCGCTTCGGTCCCTCCGCCGTCATCCCGGCCCTGCGCGTCTACGAATCCGCCGACGCGATGAACTTCAAGGATTGGCCCCTGAACAAACCGCCTTATGTCATCAAAGCCAACCACGGCTCCGGCATGAATCTCTTTGTGCGAGACGCGAACGACATCGCCGACCCAAAAAGCCTCCGCGCCAAATGCGAAGAATTCCTCAACCGAGATCATGCCGCAGAAGTTGAGGAGTGGGCCTACGCGCCGGTGCAGCGCCGAATTTTCGTGGAACCCTACATCGACATCCCGCAAGGCGGCCTCACGGACTACAAATTCCACGTCTTCTCCGGCAAGATCTTCGGCGTGGAAGTCGTCACCGACCGTTACGGCCACTACAACATCACCTTCATGAATCGGGCATGGGAGCCTATGGATATCCGTGTCTACGCCAAACGTCCCCACGCGCAAACCCCGCCGCCGAAACCGCCAGAGTACGCCAAAATGGTCGCAATGGCCGAAGAAATTGGCAAGAAATTCCCTTACATAAGGGTCGACCTCTACGACATCAACGGCATCCCGACCTTCGGAGAAGCGACTTTCTACCCCAGCGGCGGCCATGATTCCTTCGATCCACCGGAATGGGACAGAATCTTTGGCGACCAATGGATTCAGGACTGGACGCAACGCAAGCAATCAAGCTAAACAAGGCGGAAATGTGGCCGCGACCTGACGCTGCGGCACAAATGGTTTTTGCCCACTGAACGACAAACATATTACACAGCGAACAATGTCTACGCTCAGCGCGCCGATAGTCTCGGTTATCATTCCTGTATTCAACGGCGATAAATCCATCGCGCGGGCCATCGAATCCGCGCGTCGGCAGACCTTGAAAAACATAGAAATCATCGTCGTGGACGACGCCTCGACCGACGGCACGTCGGAAGCGGCACAATCGCTGGCGAAACAAGATTCCCGCATACTGTATATGCGCCTCCCCTCCAATGTCGGCGCAGGCGGCGCGCGCAACGTCGCCATCGACGCCGCGACAGGCCAATGGATCGCGGTGCTCGACGCCGATGACTGGTACGAACCCGAACGTCTCGATATGCTGCTGAAAACAGCGCAAGAACATCAGGTGGACGCCATCTGCGACAACCTAAAAATCTTCGACCATTGCACAACCTCGATTGTCGACCGCACGCGCCACGGCGCGCCGAACCAGATCACGACGCTGACGGCGGAGCATTTCTTCGCGCACGACAATCCCTTGCGCTTTCACGCCATGGGGTACTTGAAGCCAATGGTGCGCCGCGATTTTCTCCAACAGCATAATCTGCGCTACGATCCTTCCCACCGCGCGGGGCAAGATTTCATTTTTCTAGCCGAAATCTTGCTCAACGGGGGTAAGACGCTGATCGTCCCTGACGCTGGCTACATCTATGTGCACCGCATATCGCCGACGACGCGAAAAATTTCTCCCTCCTCGCGCTCGAACCCGAACTTCGAATTGATCGTGCGCGGGTGCGACGAGCTGCTGGCGCGTTACGGCCAAAACATGGCCTTCGCCGCCCGCCACGCTCTAAAACAACGCCGCCATATCTTCGAATCCCGCATCGGCTGCGACGCCATGATATCGGCGCTGCACGAAGGGGCGATAAGCAAGGCTCTGTCGATCTTGACGCAAAGCCCTTTGATCCCGGCGCTCGTCGCCATGAATGTGCTCAAAACCGTGCGCGCCAACATCTTCACGCGCCGCGCGGCATAAAAGCGAACCGGGTCGAACCAAAATATTCCCCATTTGACATACCCTCGCAACCATGCCTAGAAACACCAACGTCCCTCTAAGGGACTGATATAGAAAGTTTCTGGCAAGGAATACCGTGGATCGACTTCGCAGCCTTCGCGCCATAATTGCAATGGCATGTCTAGGAATCCTGTATGCGGGAACGCTGTCCAGCTGTGCGCGGGAATCCGCCCCGCAAAATAACTGGATGGATCTCGCGGCGAAAGAAACAACGAGCAACGACAAATCTCCAACTCCGCAAAAACATAGCAGCCCAACCGACCATGGTGAACCGCCGATCCCAAGCCTTAACGCTGGCCTTCCGCAACCTTCCGCGCCGCCGCCTCTCGCGCATGACCGCCTCGTCAGCATAACCGTGACGGAAAAAGTGCCGCTGCGGGATGTTCTGGTGGAACTTGCCCGCGACGCGCAAGTAAATGTCGAGATCGACCCGCGCATCAAAGGCAATGTAATCTTCTCGGCCCACGACCAACCCTTCGACGACGTGCTTCGCAGGCTTTGCGCGCTGGGCGGATTGCGCGCCCGCATGGACGGAACCTTCGTTCGTATCGAGCCGGATGATCCCTATCAAAAATCCTATCCGCTGGATTACCTAAGTCTCGCGCGGCGCGTGACAAGCCAAACCGACATCGCTACCAATGTCTTCGACGTGAACGTGTCGAACGGCGGAAGCTCTTCGAGCGGAAACTCGTCAACCAATGGGGCAAGCGCCGCAGGCAACAACTCGACCTCCAAACTTTCCGGAACTTCGGAAACCGACTTCTGGGCAGAAATAGAACAATCGCTTGCCCGCATCTTGGCCTCGACAGAACGCGAGAACCCAATGCGGGAATCCGGCAAACGCCACCAACCTTTCAGCCTTGATCGACAAGCGGGACTCGTCACCGTCTTCGGCGACCAGCGCCAACATGAAGCCGTCGAATCTTACTTGCGCGCATTGAAGCGCCGCGCCTACGCGCAAGTCCTGATCGACGCGCGCATCGTCGAAGTGGAACTGAACGACGCCTACAAAAGCGGCATCAACTGGCGCTCGCTCATGGGCGGCTCGTTCAATGCCGCGACGCGCTTCGGCATGGGCGCGGTCGGAGCGCCTTTTACGACGGCCACAACCGCGACCGACGGCGTGTTCACCGCCTCGTGGAGCGGCAATGATTTCGCGGCAATCTTAAATCTCGTCCGAACCTACGGCGAAGCGCGCGTGCTCTCCGCGCCGCGCCTGACTGTGCTCAACAACCAAACCGCCGTGCTCAAGGTCGCGACCAATCAAGTCTACTTCGTCACGCAAGCGCAGTTCACGACCGTCACCAACGCGAACGGCGCCACCGTCACCACCACGCCCGTCTACACCAGCACGCCGCGCACAGTGCCAGTCGGACTTGTCATGACGGTGCAGCCCGCCATCGACGTGGATCACGGTCGCATCACAATGACTTTGCGCCCCACCATCTCGCGCATAGTTGGACAAGCAAGCGACCCCTCCATCGGCCTCAATGCCGCGCAAGCAGGCATCGCAAACCCAGTGGAATCGCAAATCCCCGTTCTAGCTGTGCGCGAAATGGATTCCGTGATCCGCCTGCGCTCCGGCGAAGTCGCCGTCATGGGCGGCCTGATGCAGAGCAGCGCGCAGAAGAAAAGTGACGGAATCCCTATGCTCGATTCCTGGTTCGGCGACGTGCCCATCCTCGGCAACCTCGTGAAAGCGAATGACGACCAGACCGGCACCACCGAACTGGTGATCCTTCTTCGCGCGACGCTCGCGGACCCGCCCACGCCAGACGAAGCCGACCGAGACGCCTACTACAACAACATCGAAAATGATCCGCGCCCCTATGACTTATCTCTGGCCACGCGCGAAAATGCCGCGCACTCCGCGCTCAAACCTGCGGCCTACGCGACAGCGCTTCCGCCGCCGCCTCCCTTGCCCAACGATCTACCTCCGACCAAACCCCTATCCATAAAGCCACAACAACCACCCTCAAATTAATATGGAGTCCCATGATGCTGTGCCCGCCAAATTCCCGCAAAAGCAATCGCCAGAACGGCTTCACCCTCGTCGAACTCTCCATCGTGCTCGTCATCATCGGCCTCATCATCGGCGGCGTGCTGACAGGCCAGCAAATCATCCAGAACGCGCGCGTGACCAACGCGCTGAACACGGTTCAAGCCTACCAAGCGCAATTCCAAACCTATGTGCAGAACTACGGAGCCTTGCCCGGCGACGACGCCAACGCGCCTTCGCGCTTCCCGAACGCCGTGCCTACAACCCCCGTCGGCAACGGAGACGGTGTGCTGAACGGCACATTCGATAGCGCGACGGCTTCCGACGAAGCGCGGCTCCTCTGGGCAGATCTCCGCGCGGCAGGCCTCATCAAAAACCAGATCACGACCGGCAATTCGACCGCAATCCAACCGCCCAATCCCTTCAACGGCATCTACGGCTTCCAGAACGGAGCCTTCTCCGGCGCGTTCACCACCGCCGTCTTATGCCTCAACAATGTCCCGCTTTCCGCCGGGCAAGCGATCGACTCGCGCCTTGACGATGGATCCAGCAACACTGGCAATGTCCAGTCCATGGCCTCGACCGGAACCGTCGGAGAAGCGACCACGGGAACCGTCGCGACCTCCTACGGCGCGGCGCAGACCTACACGCTTTGCATCCGGATGTGACATGCCGCAAGCACGACATGAAGTCCCTCGCCCTTCACAGGAGGGAGAGGGGTTTGGGGTGAGGAGGGAGGCTAGATTCAAACGACTGAATCGCCCCCATGCCCCCTCACGGAGGCAAAAGAGTCGCGTTCAAAAGTCGGAAACATATTCGCCGCAAGCGCAGCGTAATCCCCTCCCCCTCGTGGGGAGGACTAGGGAGGGGGACCGCCCGCAAACGCGACATGCCTTCACGCTCGCGGAAATGTCCGTCGTGCTGATCGTTATCGGCCTCGTCGCCATGACCGTATTCCCCGCCTTGAGCATTCAACGTGCGAGCGCCCAGCGCGCCGCGACGCAAAGCCATCTTGACGCGCTGATCCAAGCAACCGCCGCCTATGCGCAGGCCAATGGCTGCCTGCCCTGCCCGACCCCCGCCAACATCGCCAACGCCGCCCCTGCCGGATTTGGCCGTGTGCGCGGCGATGCGTCGGCCTCGCCTACGCCCTGCGGTACCTGCGCCGCACCGGAAGGAATCCCCCCGTTCATGTCTCTGGGAATCCCAGCCTCCATCGCGCGTGATGGAACCAATCATTGGATCACCATGCGCGTCGATCCAGCTTTGACCAACCCCGCCGGACTGGCCGCGCCGCCGACCGCGCCAATCCTTTGCGTCTGCGCCTACACTTCCACGACCAACGCCTGCGCCGCGACCATCGCCGGATGCCCCTGCCCCGCGCCCATCGGCGGCCAATGCGCCCAACCTTTCAACGCCAGCCTACGTGGCCTCTGCGCCCCCAATCTTTCCAAAGCCAACGCTATTTCAGTCCAAATTCCCGGAGGCTCGGCGCAATCCGCCGCCGTGATTTTCGTCAGCCACGGCCTTAACGGAGCTGGCTCCTTCATCGCGAGTGTCAGGCCCAACGCGAATAACGGAAATCGCCTCGTCTTCCCGGATGCCTTCCCGGCCTGCGCGACGACAAGCGGCTTCGCCCGTTGCAACGCGAGCAAAGATTCGGACGGAACCCCTGAAGGCGATATTTACTTCGTCGATGCGCCCAAAGTGCGCGGCGGCAACGATCCGTTCGAAGACACCCTCGCCTACGCAAGCCGCAATGCGCTTGTCAGCATGATGGGCAACGGCGCGACCTGCCAGTCCTCATGGTGACCATGATGTCCGCTCCCTTGCCTCAAGCCGGACAGACTGGGCACCTTGGCGAACGCCTGACCCGCATAGGCCTCGTCAGCGCCGACCAGCTCCAGATCGCTCTACTAGAGCAAAAGCGCTCCGGTGGCCTGCTCGGCGCAACTCTTGTGCGGCTCGGCTTCCTTGACGAGAACAAGCTCGCGGCCGTTCTGGCCGAACGCGCAGGTCTTTCCAGCATCGACTTGAAGCACACGCTGCTCGACCACTCTCTCATACGCAAATGGCCGAAATCCGCCGCCCTACGCTGCCGCGCTATTCCCGTTCGCCTCGACAAGAACTTGCTCGAAATCGCGATGGCCGACCCTTACGACATCGTCGCGATGGACGAAATCCGCCGCCATTTCCCGCGCGACGTGACGCTCGTGCCGCGCGTCGCCGCCGCCGCCGACATCGCGGAAACGCTCGCGAACTACGACGACACGCGCGCGACGCTCGAAACCATCCTGCGCGAAATCGAGGACATGCCCCCCGCCGCGCCGACGGAGCAAGAAAACTGGCAGCACCCGATCGTGCGTCTCGCCGATACCATCTTGTCCGACGCCGTGCGGCAAGGCGCGTCGGATATCCATCTGGAGCCTGAAAGCAGCTTCGTACGCCTGCGCTACCGCATCGACGGCGCCTTACATCAAATCCGCGCCCTGCATCTCGCCCACTGGCCAGAGCTTTCGCACCGCATCAAAATCATGGCGGGCATGAACATCGCGGACCAACGCAGCCTTCAAGACGGGCGTTTTACGATGGATGTCGGCGGCGCGGCCATCGACTTCCGCGCCGCCGTCATGCCGACCGTGCAAGGCGAGAACATCGTCATCCGCATCCTCGATCACCGCCGCGCGCTGTTGCCGCTCGACCGCCTCGGCTACGGAGAAACGACGCAAACGGAGCTTGCTCGTCTGCTTGAACGCCCCGAAGGGATCATGCTCGTCACCGGCCCCACCGGCTGCGGTAAAACGACGACGCTATATTCAATCCTGACCAGCCTCAGCGCCGTTGACGTGAACGTCATGACGCTCGAAGACCCCGTCGAATACCGCTTCGAGCTGATCCGCCAAACCTGCGTGCAGGAACAGCAAGGCCTCGGTTTCGCCGACGGCGTGCGCGGCATCCTGCGTCAGGATCCCGACATCATCTTCATTGGCGAAGTGCGCGATTCCGATACGGCGCATATGGCGCTACGCGCCGCGATGACAGGTCACCGAGTCTTCTCAACCCTCCACTGCACCGATGCGTTCGGAGCGATCCCGCGCCTCGTTGATCTCGGCCTCCAGCCGCGCATGCTCGCGGGCCATGTCGGAGGAGTCGTCGCGCAACGCCTTGTGCGCCGCCTCTGCCCGCATTGCAAAACGCATCGCCAACCGACCGAAGAAGAAAAGAATCTGCTGCGCAACCTCGCGGCCGCGAAAAGCAAACCTCCATCGCCGCCCTTGCGCCTGATATCCGGCGGCTTCGCCGAAGCTCAGGCCGCGTTCGACGCGCCGGAAACGAAAGGAGAAACGGAATCCGAAACGCCCGCCCTGATCTGCGACGAAATTCTGATAGGCCAAACCGTCGGCTGCGAAGATTGCCTCGGAACCGGATACCGAGGCCGTGTGGCGTTGGCTGAAGTCCTCCGCGTCACGCCGGAACTTGATGAGATGATCGCTTCCGACGCGCCGCGCGAAGCGATGCGCAAAACCATGCTCAGACAAGGATTCCGCAGCATGGCCGAAGACGGGCTTGCGAAGCTGAGGGCAGGGGACATCGACCTTGCGAGCCTGCGCCGAGCGGTCGACCTGACGCGGGAGATGTGAATCGATGCCGACCTTTCGCTACCGCGCCGCCACCGCATCGGGAATCATCGTCAAAGGCCATGGCGCCGCCGCGCATGAAAACGAGCTTGCGCAACGCCTCGGCGCGTCGGGATTGGAGCTCATCGCGGCCCGAGAGCGCAAGCCCTTTGCGCTCCTGCTCGACGACGAAACCAAAACGAGGGCTTGGCTTCCGCGCGGATACAAGAAAATTCCGCCCGAAGCGTTAGCGCTGTTTTGCCAGCAAATGGCCGACATCCTAAAGGCGGGCGTGCCGTTCATCGACGTGCTGGAAGACCTAGGCTCCGTGAGCGAAAGCGCGGCCCTGCGCGAAACGCTCGCCGATATTGAGAGCCGCATTCGTCAGGGCCAGCGCATCGGCGGAGCCTTCGCCTCGTTCCCCCAATCCTTTCCCCCTGTGTTTCTCGCGATCCTAAGCGCCGGAGAAGCGAGCGGAGACATGGCCGAAACTTTCGCGCGTCTGGCCCGCGACCAGCGCTATCGCGCCGAAAGCCGGGAACGCCTGCGTCGCGCGATACGCTATCCGATCTTCCTGCTCGTCCTCGCGCTCGGCGTCGCGAGCTTCATGATGACGCAAGTCGTGCCGCCGATAGTGTCGTTCCTCAACGATCTGAACGCGGAACTTCCCCGCGCGACGCGCATCCTCATCGGCGCATCGAATCTGCTGGCGCAAACCGCGCTGCCAGCCCTTCTCGCGCTTTTGATCGCCATAACCATCGCGATTGTCTCGTGTCGCCTGTCGCCGCGCGCGGCCATCGCGCGCGACCGCGCGATGCTGCGCCTGCCGATCCTCGGCCCCGTCCTCCTGCGCTTCGCGCTCGCCCGGTTCGCGCAAAGCTTCGCCCTCTTGTTCCAAAGCGGCCTCAAAATCCCCGAAGGACTGCGGGCCGCGCGAAATTCTCTGGGCAACAAAGCGCTGATGGCCGCGCTCGACGACGGCGCGCGCCGCCTTGTCGCTGGAAGCTCCTTGCATGAATCCTTGAACGAGCTTTTACCGCCCTTCGCGCTGCGCATGCTGCGGCATGGCGAACGTAACGGACGGCTCGCGCAAAGCCTCGACGATATCGCCTCCATCTGCAGCCGCGAAGCCGAACGCGCGGCGGAACGCATCGTCGGCGGTCTTGAACCAACCTTGACCTTGTTTGTCGGCGGCCTGCTCGCCTGGATCGTGCTGGCGGTCCTCGGCCCCGTCTACAGCGGCCTTGCCAAAATGAACGAGTTAGGAGGCTAGCGCCAATGATCTCCCCCATGAACGCCGCGCCGCATCTCGTGCTGTTGATCGGAGACGAAGGCGCGCGCCTCGCCTGCCACGCGCCCAACAATCCGGCGAACGCGCAAACGCTCTTCGCCGCAACGCATGACAGCGAAGCGGAAAAGCGAATCCTCGCCGTCATCGCGCAACACGGCAAGATAAGCCGCCTGACGCTCCTGATCGACACGCTTGCTCAGGATTACCGCGTGGAAACCGTTCCGCGCGTTGCCCCCCTCGACCGCGCGAAGCTGATCCGCAGGCGCTTGCGGCAATCCTTCCCCGGAGCCGCCGCCACGGCGTCCCTCAAGCTTGACTCTACGCGCTTCGGCTTCGCAAGCTGGCACGCGGATGGAACCTCCCGCCACTGGATCGACCAACTCGCGCCCTACGCGCCGAACGTCGCGCTCCTGCCGATCGAAGGCGCAAGGCTGGCCACGAAACTAGCCCCGCGCGATGAATGGATTCTGATTTTAAGCCTGCAACGCGCGGGAGGCCTGCGCCAAATCGTCACGCGCAAAGGACAGCCCATCTTCACGCGCCTCACGCCCACGCCCCCCGCTCTGGATCCTGAAACCATTGCCACCGCCGCCGCGCGCGACCTCAAAACCACGCTGGGCTATTTAAACCGCCTTGGCCTCGACGACAGCCACAGCCTCCATGTCGTGGCGCTGCTGCCGAACTCAACGCGCCCGATATTCGAACGATCCTCTCTTGCCCTGCGCGGCCTTACCTTGCTGACGCCGCATGAAGCGGCGCAACGCATGGGCCTGCCCGAACATATCAACGACGATCTATATGGAGACGCGCTCTTTGCGGCGGATGCGGCGCGACGCAAATCTCCGCGCCTCGCCGTAACGCCTCGCGCGTGGAAACAAGCCCGCAACGACAACGCCCTGCAAAACGCGGGCAAGCGCCTGTCCATTGCGGCGCTGCTACTGGCGACGATCTTAACCGGAGGACAAGCCATCGCGTTCGCGCAAGCCTTGCTGGATGCGAGTCAGGAAATCGCGCGACGCGACGACGCCCAAACAAAATTGAACGAGGAGCGCGAGAAAGCGGCGCCAGTCACGGAACCTCTAGGCCGCCTGCGCGCCGCCGTCGAACGCGAACGCATTTTCGCCGAGCCTTCGCCCACGCCATGGGCCGCGCTGGACGCTTTGCTGCGAACCCTGCCGCCCGACACGCGCCTTTCTGCTTTGGAATGGCAAGCGCCGCGAAACGCGCCCACGAAACGCGATGAGACCCTGCGCCTGACGATCCGCCTGCGAACGACAGCCGCCGACCGCGAACAATGGCGAGCAAGCCTAAACGAAACCACGCAGATCATCGCGCAAGCTTTGCCGGAATACGCGCTCGCCGTGACGCGCAGCCCCTTCCCGACGCGCCCGGAGGAAGTCCTGACCGGAGGAGATTCTCTAGCGCTTAACAGCGAGCCGACGGCGGATATCACGCTGACGCGCGGGAGCGCCGCGCCATGACATGGCTTGCGCGACATAAAAACTGGCTGATGCTGTTATCGCTCGCGCTGATCCTCGCAGGCGCGGGCCATCCAGCCTTACAAATGGCGACCGACGCGGCAAAGCAAGGAACCACGCGAACCAAAGCCGACCGCATAAAGCTGGAATCCGACCTGCGCCAAATCGAATCCGACCGCGTCGCCCTGCGCGAGCTAAGCCAAAGGCTCAATCCAGAATCCGTCGAACGCCTGCTAGCGCCCTCCGACCGCCTGAAAGCCGGAACCGCGCTTGAAAAACTCGCGGCCTCCGCGAGACTGAAAGGTCTGAGCTACGCCTTCGGTCCCGAACGCCCCTTTAACCTCGACACGGCGGGATCGGGCAAGCTCGCGCTAGCGCAAAGCGAGCTGACATGGGAAACCTCAGCGCCGCTCGATCAAGACATCAGGAACTTTACCACCCATTTGCACTCCGCCCTGCCCGGCAAACTCTCGCTAGAACGCCTCGCCATCGCGCGAACCGGCATGACGCTCGCCTCGACTCCACTGCGCACGCAAGCGACCATGCTCTGGCTCTCAAACGGATCCGCGCCATGAAGGAAAAGTTGAAACAGATCTCTCGGCAAGCGCAGCCTGATCCCCTCCCGCTCGTGGGGAGGGCTAGGGAGGGGGGCCATCGGCAATCGCCGCGTTGGACATTCGAAGTCTTGCAATCAGCAAAACGATTTTGGAAACAGACCACACCGCCCTACACGCCAGCGCGTTGTTTAAGAACAAGATTCGTTGTAGCCCCAAGCGTCACACCCGCGAAGGCGGGTGTCCCATTTTCTTTGCTCTCGCATAAATCCTGTGCTCGTTGCCTTTCCGCCTGCCTCCTCGCCGCGCTTGTCCTCCCCCCCTCCCCCGCCGCCGCGCAATCTTCCCTTTTCTTCACGCTCGAAGAAACGCAAAGCATCGAAACGCTCGCGCAAGCAGAAACTAAAAAGTCCGAACAAGGCGCATCGCCCGCCTCCGGCGACATCTCCCTCGACGCGATCCTCTATTACGGCCCCCGGAATTGGAAAATATGGCTGCAAGGCGAGCCATGGACTCCCGAAACCTCCCGCCCCGGCCTACGCGTGCTCAAAGTCTCGCCCAACCGCGTGGTGCTCGAAATAAATTTAAATCCACCCACAAAGATAGCCTTGAGGCCCTATCAGACATGGAGTATAGCGAACCGCCAATTCAAAGAAATAGAAAGCAATGATGAAGAAGAATAACAAAAGAATTTGCATAGGATAAAATGAGTCATGGGTATTAGCCTTGAATTTTTTCCGCCCAAAACGCAGGAAGGATTAGAAACTTTCGAGCAAGTCGTCGCTTACTGTGCCGAGAAAGTGCAACCCGACTTCGCCTCCCTGACATTCGGAGCAGGCGGGAGCAGCGCCAACCTCCCCCTTTCCCTGAAGGCCATCGCCTGTATGGCAAAGCAAGGATTAACTGTGGCCGCGCACCTCCCGCACGCCGGACGCACGATACAGGAAACCAAAACTATACTACAAGAATTCATCACCGCCGGAGCAAAAATGGTCGTCGCCTTGCGCGGAGACTTGCCCAATGGCCAACGCTTTGTTCCAACCGCCAACCGCTACGAACAAACGTCACACTTTGTAGAGGATATCCGCCTAACTTATCCCAAAATGCCGATATGGGTCGCAGGCTACCCCGAAAAGCACCCGGAATCTCCAACTATTGGCAAAGACAGACAGAATCTGAAAAATAAGATTGACGCAGGGGCCACAGGCATTCTGGGACAATTTTGCTTCAACGCCAATCAAGTATGTAAACGCCACGAACACTGGATAAATGGTGGCATCCATGCGGAATTCAGACCGGGAATCATCGTCCTTGCAAATCCGCGTCGGGTTTTTGAGATGGCGGAAATATGCCACACGAAAATCCCCCCCAATATTCAAGCGGCCTTCACACCAACGGCCGCCCCACTCCCTCAAGCTCTTGCCATCATGACCCAACAAATAAACGTACTCTCGAATTACGGCTATAATGTCCACATTTATGCCCTTAACAATATGCAAGTCATGAAAATGCTAGCCGAAATGAGGCTAGGATAGATTGAAATAAAATTACAAAAACAATCAATATTGAGAAATAATATTGACCACACAACCAGCCTCCTCTATCCTTTTTCCTCCCGCAAGATCATGCCACAATGAAGGCGTAACTGCAGGAACCAACCGCGCAGCCATGCTGTGCCATGCATGAACAACCAACAGGAAACACGTGATCGCTATGCCGCAAGCCAAACCCGCTCCGAAATCGAAGAACGCCCCGTCCGCAGCCGCCAAGGCCGCGCCCGTCGTCGTCCCGACGATGTCCGGCGCGGAAATCCTTATCCGCGCGCTTCAGGAACACGGCGTTGACACGATCTTCGGCTATCCGGGCGGCGCGGTGCTTCCGATCTACGACGCGCTCTATCAGCAAAACAGCATCCGCCACATTCTCGTGCGCCACGAGCAAGGCGCGACCCATGCCGCCGAAGGCTATGCCCGTTCGACCGGCAAACCCGGCATCGTGCTGGTGACCTCCGGCCCCGGCGCGACCAACGCCGTGACGGGCATCACCGACGCGATGCTCGACTCCATCCCCATGGTCTGCTTCACCGGGCAAGTCCCGACGCATCTGATCGGCAACGATGCGTTTCAGGAAGCCGACACCACAGGCATCACGCGCCCTTGCACGAAACATAACTACCTCGTGAAGGACGTGAACGACCTCGCCCGCGTAATTCACGAAGCCTTCCACATCGCCACCTCCGGTCGCCCCGGCCCGGTCGTCATCGACTTGCCCAAGGACGTGCAATTTGCGCAAGGTCCCTACTATCCGGCGGAAGCGCAAAAATCTACCTATCAGCCGCCCAGAATGCCCGCCCGCGACGACGTGGAAAAAGCCGTCGCGCTGATCGCGAACGCCAAACGCCCGATCTTCTACACCGGCGGCGGCGTCATCAATTCCGGGTTGGAAGCAAGCCGTCTACTGACCGAGTTCGTACGCATGACCGGCTACCCGATCACAAGCACGCTGATGGGCCTCGGCGGCTATCCCATGTCGGACAAGCAGTTCCTCGGCATGCTCGGCATGCACGGAACCTTTGAAGCCAACCTCGCCATGCATGGCTGCGATGTGATGATCAACATCGGCGCGCGCTTCGACGACCGCGTGACGGGCAAGCTGTCGGGATTTTCCACGAACTCCAAGAAAATCCATGTCGATGTCGACGCAAGCTCAATCAACAAGAGCGTGACCGTCGATCTCCCGCTTGTGGGCGACGCGGCGGAAACGCTGCGCATGATGATCGAAATCTGGAACGAGAAGAAAATCAAACCGAAAGCCGACGCGCTGACGAAATGGTGGGCGCAAATCGAGGAATGGAGAAAACGCGACTGCCTGCGCTACGCGCAAACCTCGACCACCATCAAGCCGCAATACGCGTTGGAACGCCTGCGCGAGCTGACCGCCGGAAAGGACGTGTACATCACGACCGAAGTCGGCCAACACCAAATGTGGGCGGCGCAATTCCTGCGCTTCGAGGAACCCCATCGTTGGATGACTTCCGGTGGCCTCGGCACCATGGGCTACGGTCTGCCCGCTTCCGTCGGTGTGCAAATCGCGCACCCTGACTCGCTCGTCATCGACGTGGCGGGCGAAGCAAGCGTGCTGATGACCATTCAGGAACTCTGCACCGCCGTGCAGTACCGCCTGCCGATCAAAATCTTCATCCTCAACAACCAATGGATGGGCATGGTGCGCCAGTGGCAGGAGATGCTGCACGGATCGCGTTACTCGCAAAGCTGTACCGAGGCGCTGCCTGACTTCGTCAAGCTGGCGGAAGCTTTCGGCGGCGTCGGCCTCCGCGCGACCAAACCGTCAGAAGTCGATCTCGTCATCAAGGAAATGCTGAAAGTGACTGACCGACCGACTGTCGTGGATGTCTGCGTCGATCCAAAGGAAAACTGCTTCCCGATGATCCCCAGCGGCAAGAACCACAACGAGATGATTTTCGGCCTCCAGAAGGAAGAATCCATCGGCAAGGTCATCAAGGAAGACGGCATGGTGCTGGTGTAACAGCAGAACACAACAAGCCATCGTCATCCCGGAAAATTTTCTCTTCGTCTTGCGCAGTAAGGCGAAAGAAATCTTATCCGGGATCTATGCCAATCACACGCCAAAATTGGCAAAACATTGCCGAATGATAGGGGTAACTCCCTCGCCCCCGTGAGGGGGGAGAGGGTTGGGGTGAGGGGGAGAGTCTATCGCTTAAATCCGAACGCACCCGTACACAAAAAGAAAAGCGCCCTCGCGGCAGGGCAAGAAGTGAAAAATTAGAAAAATCCCAAAATAGTTGTTGACGCAATAATCCCACCAATGGTATAACCATCCCACTTACTCTGTAAAAAGAGGAAGTGCCGGAGAAACCGGCGGGCCCGCTGACTAGCTAGCATGCGGGAGAAATACCGAAGGTTTCAAAGGCGGGCAGGCCACCCTAAGCGGAGGCCGGGGCAGACAGGGAACCGGACCGTGATGGCGGAGAGCTCTCCAGACCGAAAAGCAGAAGACAGGAAACGAAGGCCAGAGAAAGAGGGAAAAGAAGGAAAAGAAGGAAAATGAAAGAGAACGGAACAAGATGAATCAGGATAAAGAACCAACGCTGCCGCAAGGCGCAGCCTGATCCCCTCCTCCTCGTGGGGAGGGATAGGGAGGGGGGCCATCCGCAAGCGCGACCCCGGCAGCAGCCATAACCCGCTGATTGTAGTGGACAAAGGCCCAACAACCTGCCATATTCGCGGCAGAAAACGAAAGTGGAACAATAACGCACGCGCATCCGGCGCGTGGCTTGAAGGAAGGCTAATAAATTTGAAGCCATTGATTGTACAAAATAACCCCGACACCGCGACCCACAATTTTTTGCTCGACGCCGTGCTGGCGCAGCGCCCCTCGGACGCCCCATCGCTTGATCGCAAGAGCAAACCCTTCGCCATAATCGTAAAGGATGCCCTCAAGCGTCATTGCGAGGAGGCGCAGCCGACGACGCAATCCAGTGTCGCAAGCGTGCCCTCTGATAAATTATGCAAAATAGTCGCTGGCCTCCTGGCCTACGTCCACCCCGGCTGGTGCTATATCGACCTCCTGTGGGTAGAAGAATCCAAACGCAATCAAGGCTTGGGGCAAGCGCTCATGCAACGCGCCGAACAAGAAGCCATCAGCCGCGATTGCCACTCGATCTGGCTCTGGACCCAAGATTTCGAAGCCCCCGGCTTCTACGAGAAGCTCGGCTACGCCCGCTTCACAACCTTTGAAAACTTCATCCCCAACCACCAGCGCATCGGCTACCGGAAAAGGATCGCCGCATGAGAACTTACATATCTCAGAAAAAATTGAACGAACGCGAGATTGCCTTTAAAATTGCTTTAGTGAAAGGAAGAAAACCAACAATAATAATAGGAAGAACAACTGCAACAATATTTTCAGAGTATAGCTACCTCGTAATTTCAAGACCGAATATCGTAAACACGGCAGTGCATGACAATCTTAAAGCGCTTATGCTTTTGCTCAAGGCGGCGGAAGGTCAGGCATTCATACATAAATGCGCAGAAATTTACGGAGCGGCGTATAGCGACGATGAAAAGGCAGCCTTTGTAAAAAACGGATTTAAGCTTTGCGATTACAGATTCAAGACAGAAGATACCGATAACGCGTTGACTTGCTGGTACGGTAAGAAGTCCACATCTATACGACCGATGGTACTAGTCGTGTACACAAATGGAAAGTTTTCTAGCCTCCACACGGCCTACAGAAAAATCAGGAATCCCGACCCGGCATAGGGCCGGACGGGCTTAAAGGGGAATGATCCCCGAACGGAAGCGCGAGGGACGAAGGTTCCGGCTTCCGCAGATAGAAGAGAGGAAAGAACAGTATGTTTCAAGTTTATCGCAAAGAAATGGAATGGGGCGGCAGGAAGCTCGTGCTCGAAACCGGCCGCATCGCGCGTCAAGCGGATGGAGCCGTGCTAGCGACCCTCGGTGGCACGACCGTGCTTTGCACCGTGGTGGGCGCGCGCAAGCCCAAGGAAGGCGTGGATTTCTTCCCGTTGACCGTTAACTATCAGGAAAAAGCTTTCGCGGCAGGTAAAATCCCCGGCGGCTTCTTCAAACGCGAAGGCCGCCCGTCGGAGAAGGAAACGCTGGTCAGCCGCCTGATCGACCGCCCGATCCGTCCCCTGTTCCCCGAAGGCTACGCCTGCGAAACGCAAGTGATCGCGACCGTGTTGAGCCACGATCTCGAAAACGATCCCGATATTGTCGCGCTGGTCGGATGCTCCGCCGCGTTGACCATCTCCGGCATCCCGTTCCTCGGCCCCATCGCCGCCGCGCGCGTGGGCTACAAGGACGGACAGTATCTGCTGAATCCGATCGCCGCCGATATGGAAGGCTCCGCGCTCGAACTCGTCGTCGCGGGCACTAAGGAAGGCGTGCTGATGGTGGAATCCGAAGCGCACGAACTGCCGGAAGACATCATGCTCAGCGCTGTAATGTTCGGATACAACGGCTTCCAGCCTGTGATCGACCTCATCATCGCGCTGGCGGAAATGTGCGCCAAGGAACCGCGCGACCTGCCGCCCGCCGCATGGGACCGCAAGGCTCTGCAAGACAAGCTGAAAACCTTGGTCGGCGCGGACCTCACGGACGCATATAACCAAACGCAGAAGCAAATCCGCTACAGCAAGCTCGACGCGCTGGAAGACAAGGCGCTGAAGAGCATCCCCGAAACCGAGTTCACAGCGAAAGCGGTGGAAACGGAAATCGAGCAGCTCAAATACGACCACGTCCGCGCGATGATCCTCGACACCGGACGCCGCATCGACGGGCGCGACACCAAGACCGTTCGCCCCATCACCTGCGAAGTCGGCATCCTCCCGCGCGCGCATGGCTCCGCCTTGTTCACGCGCGGCGAGACGCAAGCGCTTGTCGTCACGACGCTCGGAACGGGACAAGACGAGCAAATCGTCGACGCGCTGGCGGGCGAATACCGCGAAGCCTTCATGCTGCACTACAACTTCCCGCCCTACTCGGTCGGCGAAGCGGGCCGCATGGGCAGCCCCGGACGCCGCGAAATCGGCCACGGCAAGCTCGCATGGCGCGCGGTTCATCCGCTCCTGCCGTCGAAAGAAAAGTTCCCCTACACGATCCGCGTCGTATCGGAAATCACCGAATCCAACGGCTCCAGTTCGATGGCAACCGTCTGCGGATCGTCGCTCTCGCTGATGGATGCGGGCGTGCCGCTGTCCACGCCGGTTGCGGGCATCGCCATGGGATTGATCAAGGAGGATCGCGGCTTTGCGGTGCTCTCCGACATTCTCGGCGATGAAGATCATCTCGGCGACATGGACTTCAAGGTCGCTGGCACGGAAAAAGGCGTGACCTCGCTCCAGATGGATATCAAGATCACCTCGATCACCGAGGAGATCATGAAGATCGCTCTGGGACAAGCGCGCGACGGACGCCTGCACATCCTGGGCGAAATGTCCAAAGCGCTGACGGCCTCGCGCGAAGGCGTAAGCCAGAACGCGCCGCGCATCACCACCCTGTCGATCCCGAAGGACAAAATCCGCGAAGTGATCGGCTCCGGCGGTAAAGTCATCCGCGAAATCTGCGAGACGACAGGCGCGAAGATCGACATCGAAGACGACGGCACGATTAAGGTCGCCGCCGTGGATCAGACCGCCGCCGACGCCGCCATCGCCTGGATCAAAGGCATCGTGGCGGAGCCAGAAATCGGCGCGATCTATGTCGGCAAAGTCGTCAAGATCGTCGATTTCGGCGCCTTCGTGAACTTCCTCGGCTCGCGCGACGGCCTCGTCCACATCTCCGAAATCTCGCGTGAGCGTATCGGCAAGGTGTCTGACGTCGTCAACGTCGGCGCGGAAGTACGCGTCAAGGTCATGGGCGTCGATGATCGCGGCAAAGTCAAGCTGTCGATGAAAGCCGTCGATCAAAAAACCGGCGAAGACCTCACCAAAGCGCCGCAAGAATAAGGTCAAAGTCTCGCATTCTTCAAGACCAGACCCGGCGGGAAGGAGCAATCCTTCCCGCTTATTTCTAATAGATCACTTGCATAACTATTAAAATAAAGGACATGGAATGCCAGCTTATCAAAGACATAACGGGGTCTCGTCGCAATTATCATGAATTTCGGCATCACACCCATGAACCCGCCACCTCATTATTTTGATTACTCAAGGAGTCAGATGTATACCTATCGCATGTGAAGAATTAGCAAAAAACACCAGATAGCGCAGCGTCACACCCGCGAAGGCGGGTGTGACGCTTGTTTTGCCGCAACCTTTTCTCGACTCTTCATATCATATGCGATGAGAATAGAAATTAATCTCTCGTTTACACATTAACACGTATTATAATGCAACAATCGTTAGTAATGGAGATGGCTATGTGTAGTTTCTTGTCAAGGTTCGCTGCGTTGGTATTAATCCTCGCCGCTGCGGTTCCAATGCCCGCGCACGCACAACATGGCCTCGTCACGCCATTCGACTGGCAGAAAGCATGGGGAACGATCAACCCTGACACAGACGTTCGCTCCGACCTTAACGACATCAAAAACGCCATCAACGGCGCGGTCAATCGTTGTGGCATTGGAAAAACAAACTATGATTTGATTAAAGTATATACGACTGAGATTGCTGGCATAACAGTTTACCTTGTCGATGGGGCCCCATATTTTGCGCAAGGCCAAAGCGCGACATGCGACGCCAAGCCTTGCGAAAGCGGTAGAGGGTGCATTCTCGACATCATGGGGCCCGAAATAACAAGCACCCGTACTACGGCCTGCAAAACAGGAACTTGCAAAGAAACAGTCAATAACTACCCTTTGATTGGAGAATCATATGTTCAGGCATGGTCTGTGATTTCAACGGATCAGTTCGCAGCCATACGCGAGGCCCGCAAAAGCCCAGCAGGGAAAAAATACAAATACATGTCCCCCAATGCGGCCTATGGCAATGTTCTTACCTATCAGCTGCAATCAAGTTGCACGATGGAAGAAATGGACATCGACAATGATGGAAATATCGGCAACGAGGAACCTTGCATCAAGTATTACCAATACAACGGAGCGCGGTTAATCGACTTGTTCATGCCAGAAGAACCGGATGAGCTTCTTGAAAACGACACAAGATACGAACCTAAAACGGTTTACAAAGCATGGTATGGCAAAGACCCCACGACTGCTCACAATGCCTATGACAGAAGCGCAGCCGCCATAGATATTACGGCTACAACTGGCACCCATGCCACGAGTATTGACAATACCGTCTACACCAAAGTATGGAGGGAAGGGCCAAAATCAACCGATGGCGAAACCCCGTTTGGAAGCAACCCCATAGCCCCATATCGCCTTGAGCAAGGGGCAACTCAAGCCTATCAATTTGGGCCATTTACCAAAAACACAGGAAAGAGCAACGAACAAACGATTGCCTACACCTGCGACTCCTACACCAACGCAGCATCTGCCGAACACGCCGTGTTCGTGCCGACCGCGACTGATCAAGAATACCAGTCATTCCGGGATTCTGTCATCGCCGGAACTGTTCCCGGAGTCACCCAGAAAGATTGCGAGCGCAACTTCACAAAATGGGTTGGCAAAACAGACTGCAGCCAAGTATCCCCCCCATGCAACAGCAGCATAACTATTGTTGCGACCCGCCAATGCCAGAGATCCAGCTCTGCGTATGGAGTATGTGGAGAGTGCGCAAGCTTGATAGATGATAAAGAAAAATTCCCCGCAGATTGGCCAAAAAACACCTGCTTCTTTAGAAGACAATGCAGCGGACCCCCTTGCAGAACAGGATCTGACTGTCTTGCCTCCCACGCCCAAGTGCTGATGGCAGACGGTTCCTATAAAACGCTCGACACTGTAAAAGTCGGAGACAAGGTCATGGGCTTCCGCAAGAACGCGCCGCTAGCGGAGCTAGTCCCTGCGACCGTGACAAGCATCACCGAAACGCCCAGAGACACGAGCAAACAACCTCTTTACGAAGTCAACGGCGTGCCGCTTACCTCCGGCCATAAGGTGCTTACCGCCAAAGGCTTGCTGGCTTCCGCCTCGAACCTGCGGACAGGCAACAAGGTCGTCGGGATTTCCGGCAATGCCGTAAAAGTTGAAAAGGCAGCACGCAACAAGGGAGAATTCGAAAAAGTCTATAGCATAACGCTGGACAGCGCAGATGGGTTTATCGTGAACGGAATCCGCCTGCTCAGTAAGTAAAGACGTAGACTATTTCAAAAAGTCGCAAGAAAAGAGCCGGACGCTCGCGCTGCAACGCTCAAGCGTCCGGTTCTCCGGTTTTATCAAGCCAAAAAAGTACGAACTAACTTTCCGCCCCCTACACCTCGCCGCAGGATCGCGCCAATGTCGCCATATCTTCGCCTTCTATCGCTGTGTATAGGAATTGTGATATTAGGTTCCACAATGCCCGTCCTCGCCCAAGCTGACATAAAATATAATCCAGAAGAGCGCTATCTCATACCCAATGCGGAAGACAACGAGGGCGCGAACGATGTCACGATCAACCCCATCGAAGCAACCGACCTTCCAGAAGTACTTGCGACCAAACTTCGCAATACCCTTAAAGAGTGCACGAAAGACAATCCCCCGATCGAGAAACTGAAGCTTTACAGCTACACGTCGCAGCAAACGCGCAAAAAACACAGACTTCCCAACGTTTTAGTCGATTTCTCCGCGCTGTCAGGCGGCAACATGCAACCTTGCTACCAGCCTTACGTATTATGCCAGGACAAATCTTGCCAATTGCTCGGCTACATTAATACAGGAGATGAAACCGCCTGGGATCTCGGCTTCTCTATACCCATCTTGTTCTGGACTACGGAATCGAAAGAAATAATGGGAGAAAAAGGCCATCAGAGAACTTACTTCAAAATCTCCTCAGACACGCCAAATTGTGAAGAATTCCAAGGCAAACTCAGGGATGGCGTTTGCGAGCAATCCTACGAATGGCGCAGCAAGGATCTCAGTCTGGCACAGCCTTAGAACCTGTTTTGGGCTGCGGCTTATCTGGAATGACTCAGCTTCACCTTATGCAGTCCCCCGTGAAATATTCTCAAACTCTGCACAGCAGCTAGGTATTCAAGCAAAACAGAGTGGAAGGCTTTGCAAGAAAGGCACGGTTATTGGGAAGATTCCTTGCGAAATGAGTATGCGGATTCCAAAAACTTTCGGAGTGTGATTCCCTTTCGGCGCGGCGAAAAGCCAAGGCGAAAGGGAGCATGAAGCCGAGAGAGCGGATGGAAACGGGGCAGACGGACATGTTCCGTTCGCGGCTGGATCAGATTATCGACATGGATCACGCGCTGGTGAAGCTGGCGCGGCGGATCGACTGGGCGCACATGAGCGCGACGTTTGGCGCGGTGTACAAGGACGGCGTGGGCCAACCGCCGTTGCCGACGCGGCTGATGACGGGGCTGGAGGATAAGTTCCATGACCTGATGACGCTGGCGATCAAGGTGAAGCATCAAGAATAGCGCCAGCGCAGTCGGCGTCAGTCTCGACCGAGGCCATGTCGACGAAGGCTACAAAGGCCACAACTATCCAAACAAGTTCAAAATCTGGATCACGGGCCAAGCCAAGCGCGTCACGAAAACCATTAAACGCGAAATGAAACGCCGCGCCGCCGTCGAACCCGTCATCGGCCACGTCAAAGCCGAGCACCGTCTGGGCCGCAACTACCTTCACCATCTCCAAGGCGACAAAATCCACCCCATCCTCGCCGCCGCTGGCTTCAACTTCCACCTCCTTCTCAGGTGGCTCGAAACCTTTTTGCGCCTCTGCGCCCTACGCTTGGCTCGCGCTTAAAACCCATTCTTCACAGGGGACTATGCACAATCCTGACGGAAGGAATGGGATAGTTCTTCGCCGCGAATTTCGCTTTTGCGTTGCCTTCGCTGTAATAAAGATAAGGATCGGAAAGATTGGTAATCTTGTCGCGCGGAATCGCTTTCATTCCGGCGAAAAGATAGACGGTTTCGTCGCTGATAGCCCATGGATAAGGCACGTCGCTGTTGCCGAGCGCCGAGAAGAATTGCCGCACGGCGCTCTTGGCCGTGAACCGCGCGATAAGCTCGCCGATGAAGTAATAGACATTGCCATGCGCGTGGATCAACAGGCTGTTGCCGATTGGTTGATAGGTCCCGTATTTCTTGAGAAGAGACTTGTCCGTGATCCCTCCCGTGAACACTTTCAG
>JBEOJY010000003.1:0-3287 GCA_040275305.1 Bdellovibrionales bacterium
CGGGCAAATGGCGTTCGTGCGCTCCGGCAAGGTGGAAGGGCCGGCGCCGGCCTTGGCGGGGATCGAAATCGAGGTGTAGGGGCGACCGGCCGGCGGGTGGATCGGCCCTCAGTTGCCCGGAAACATTAGGTAGGTCTGCGTTGGTTTGTCAGAGCGCGCGTCCTGAATCCATCCATCCGGCCGTGGTTTGCACGCTTCCGCAATCTTAATGTCTTCCGCTTCCAGCAACTGCTGCTCGCTGTAGAGGCGGTATGCGACCTGCAATTCCTGCGGATGCTTTTGCAGGCAGGCAATTAGTTCGGCTACGGTCATCTTCTCGCTCCTGAAGGGGCGCGGGGTCAAGCGGGGCTCAATAGCGGTAGCGCAAAGCCCGCATCGCCTCCGCCTGCTCTTCCATCGCTGCTGCCTTGCGCCGCTCGACGTTCAATGCCTCGACGCGCCGATCTTCCGCCTTACTCTCTTCGATCACCGCCGCGCGCCGCTGCTCGGCCGCACGGTTGGACTCGGAAAGCTGCTTGGTCACGGCGATCTCTTCCGGCCGCAGGCCCTCTCCGCTCGCCTTGAGCGGCTTGACCTCCATCGCCTCCCCGCCGCCCTGGGGCGAACACGGCATTTGCTGGATGATCGGCGGCGCTCCGGGAGTGGCCGACGGGCACTTGTAAATCGTCTGCCCGAACGCCGGTACGGCGAACAGGGCAAGCAAAACAACAGTCGATTTTTTGGCGATCAAAGTCGTTCCTCTTCTATAGTGGATTTTTCCAGCAGCTCTAGCGCAGTTTCCACGGCTGCGCGCTTATCGCCGTAGCGGACAGGTTCTGCGTCGTGACGTAGATGAAGTCTCGCTCGCTGGAGTGGCCGTGCTGCCACCAGTGAGTTTCCGATGGCGCGTAGTTGAAGCCTTCCAGCTTGGCCAACGCCTCGGCCAGCATTGCCGCGTTGTATTCCGGGTTGATGACCGGGTTGCCCCAGCGGTCGTTGACGATCAGGCTGGGGGCAAGGCGGTAATAGCGGAAGCCGCCGCCGCCCTGCCAATCTTGAGCCTTGCTCATGCCACCCTGATCGTCACCGTCAATCACCTTTTTCAGGCGCGGAATAATGTGCGTATGGCAGTGCTCACCAAGCTCCACCATGATCCAGCGACGCCCCATCTTGTGTGCAACAGCGCCAGTAGTGCCGGAACCGGCAAAAGAATCGAGAACAACATCGCCAGGTGCGGTTGCCAACTCCAAAATTCGTCCCATTAGGGCCTCTGGCTTCGGTGTATCGAACTGACTTAGTTGGTCAATCAGCGCCTTGACCTCAGCCTTGGAGGTGCGATTGCTTCCTACCTCTTGATGAGTCCAGATGGTCTCTGGAGGCCGCTGCTTCCCTTCCTCAGCGTAAATCTTGTAGTAGAGACTCCAGCCGTTCTTCGACTTGACCCATTCGAGTTTGTCTGCGTCACGCTGTACCCTCTCTTGGCTCCAGCGCCACCTGCCATCAACTCCGTCCTGACGTTTCGGGAAGATTGGTGTTCCATCAGGGGCTGCGATTGCAAAGTAGAGAGTCGGGCGAGCTTCTCGGGTGTCGTCCCCGCTACCCATAGCGCGAAGTGGCTTTGTGTAATAGCGGCGTCCATCTGCCTCTGTCCTGTTGTAATGCTTAGTCGCCTCGTCGCTGTCATCGCGCAGCCGCGCTAGCTTTAGCGAATCAATTGAGCGCGCGTAAACCAGTACGAAGTCATGGCGGGACGAGAAATATCGTGAGTCCATCTTTGGGCTGTCAGATTTCTCCCAGATAACCGTAGAAACGAAGTTTGCCCGCCCAAATATTTCATCACAAAGCACTTTGAGGTAATGCGCCTCGTTATCGTCAATCGTGATCCATAGTGAGCCGTCGTCTGACATCAGGCGGCGGATAACCTCCAGACGATCACGCATCAACCCCAACCAGATTGAGTGTTCTAGTCCGTCGTCGTAATGGGTGAAGGCACTGCCAGTGTTATACGGAGGGTCGATAAACACGCATTTCACTTTGCCGGAGAACTCCTGCTCCAGCGCCTTCAACGCCAGCAAGTTGTCACCGAAGATCAGCCGGTTGTCGAAGATGTCGTTGTCCGACACGTGATGCTTGGCGTGATATGACTTCTCTGGATCTTCGAGCAGGATGCGCGGCTCCAGCTTGGGCCGCTTCTCTTTCCCAATCCAGGTGAGTTCTAGTTTTTGCTTGCTCATGGTCGTGCCGCCTTAATTCTTGTGCAGGCCAAGCTTCTCAAATAGCACGCGGTTTCTGCGCGCGGCATCTTTGAGGAGCTTGTCGTAAGAGATGATTTCTACGTAGCCATTTCCGCCCGTGAGCGTTTTGAAATAGCCTTCGCCATCTGGCCACCTCGCGTCGCGATCCAGGGCGCGCTTGTGACCGTTTTCCTCAATGTACTTCTTCGCGGCCTCGGCGAAGGTGTGGCGCATCCGCACGCCGTAGCGCGCCGCCTGCTCTAGCTCGGCGATGCGCGCCCGCGCCCGGCGCTCGGCTTCGGTGTAGTCTTGCGTCCCTGTGCTTTCGCGCACAGATCCAAAACCTCGGATACGCTTGTCGATCTGCCAGTAGCCGTCCGTCCGCTGGTAGAGTCCTGGCATTTTGTTTTTTCTGGCCATTGCTGACCTCCTTTGGGTGGCCGACCATTGCGGCGCTTATGCTCGTCGGCCCAGGCGTCCAGGTCAAGCCGATCGAAGGCGATGCCCTGCGCTCCGATGGGAATTACGGTCAAGTGGGGGCGTACTTTGGCGACGAAAACCTCTCGGTCCATGCCGAGATAGGCCGGGGCGTCGCGCATGCGGACGAAGCGGGGATTCATTGAATGGGCCATATTTGCTTGCATGGATATTTAAACTCATAAATTTCCGAAAGCGAATGAAAAGATACCCGTTTCATTCCTTTTCTCAGGCGAACCAACGCTTGATCGACTGCTTTAGCGGCGTAGTAAAACGGGTACTCAGAAAATAAATTTGATCGATATTCCAATGCAAGGTCAATGTCTCCAGGATTCGGTTTATCGGTCAGCATAGAGCCAAACAGAAATACCGATTTAATGACAACTTCTGGTTCTGTTATCCTCCGCTCAAGGCGTTCTATTATCGAGCGCAGATTGCGCTCCGCAGTGAGTCTTTTCATCTGTATCCTTCGCGATCATGCTATAGGCTGAGCGGGCGCGCTCACTATCTTTCGCTTGATTTTTTTGCAAGCTGTCTCCGACATTGGGAACTGGCTAGGCAAGCCGTTACCGCATACCGCAGCCTTTTTTTCTTCGC
>JBEOJY010000004.1:0-47206 GCA_040275305.1 Bdellovibrionales bacterium
CCCCTGCAAAACCTTCCTTTTGCCCAATAAGAACAGAGTTGATCGCGGGTGTGACAGCCCTTGTTGAGAAAAACTTCTCAATTAAAACAAGCGTCATGCCCGTCCCCGCCTCCGCGAGGACAGGCTCCGGCGGGCATCCCATTTTCTTTTTCTATAAGCACCAGCGCCTCCAAAAACGTTTTTCAGCAGACTGCTAGTGTCGCTCTGGACAACGCTATAGACACGGTAGATTGCTTCGCCCCCAAGAGTGCGCTCGCAATGACGGCGCTGTTTTCGGCGTTCGTCTTTACGCCTCCGACGAGGCTTGGCAGCTACGCTTTAACAATTAGAAGCGGTAGGCTACGCCTACGAATGTCTTGACTTCGCGCGTTTTACTGTCTGGTTCGTATGAGCCAGAGGTTTGGACGGCGCTCTTGCCATAGCTGAATTCGTTATAACCAGCCACGCCAAATACTTCCGTGCGCGCGGTTACTGCGTAGGAAACCCGGCCTTCGGTCGCCCATGCCGCGCGCTCGGAAAGATCGTAGTCTACGCCGCCCGTGCGCATTTGCGGGGACATGGTCGTGCCGCCCTGTACCGACAGCGAGTAAATCCAGCGCGAAAATGGGGAATACTGAAGCAGCGCGCCAGCCATGATTGAGGTGTGGTCGTAGTGCTCAGTGTACCCATATACGCCTGTCATCTCGCGGAGCCAGTAGTGATAACCGAATTCCGCGTAGGGTATGACCATCGCCATGCCGCCTAGAGGGAAGGCGTACCCGGCTTTAAAGTTGATGTCATTGATCTGGCTTTTCGTGGTGTTTCTGTATGGCATCCCCGACGGCTGTAGGGAACCGTCATAGTCGGTGTTGCCGAACGCAAATTGCGTGTCGAGGCGGGCATAGACGTTGTTCCAGATCGAGTTCGGGCGCTTGCGCATGAGGAAGCTTACTCCCCCGCCTATCGACGGCATCCAGCCGTTTTCAGTATCCAGCGTTTGCGAGTTCACGGTCTCGCGATATTGTAAATGATGGCCGCCCACACGGAATTCAATCGAGTTGTTGGACGCATAGATATCGTTGATGTCGGCACGCGCAGGGGCGCTCCAGCCGCCGATTCCTACGGCTGTCATCATAGCAGCCGCAAGCCCAATCTTCTTGATAGACGCATATCGAGCCGACATTTTCTTTCCTTTCTTACCAACCTTTGGGGACAAGTGAGGGAAAACCCCTAATTCTGGCAAACCGAGGTTTATTAGTCAGCCCCCAAGCGTTTCCTTGGCTTGAGGAAATAAACGGCCCAGAAACAACGTCAATCGCGAGGAACCTTATTTCTGGCGACGAAGCGATGCAAAGCCTTTAAGCATGTCGCTTGGGACACTGGATTGCCGCGTCGCATCCGGCGGGAAACTCCTCACAATGACGTTTACTGTTACTCTATATCTTACTTTGTCTTCAATCACGCTCCGGCCAGTAGGTAGCTTTTACAGTCTTAAGTCACACTCGTAAAGAATTGATAAACGCCATTCGACAAATGGTTGTCCATCTTCCGCTCTTGCGTTTTGGCAACAGACGCGATAGGTCCAAACCTTCTTGTGCCGTCCTGCGCGGCTCGCCCTGTTTTGTTTCGGTGCTTAAGATGTCCGTTATGCGTCCTCTCTATGACTGGTGTCTGAAGCAGGCGGAGAAGCCTTACGCAACATGGATTCTGTTCACGATCTCGTTTCTGGAGGCCAGCGTATTTCCTATTCCTCCAGATGTCATGCTGGCTCCCATGGTTCTGGCACGGCGCGACAAGGCTTATTTGCTCGCTTTCGTCACGACGGCGGGGTCCATCGTCGGCGGGCTTTTGGGCTACGCCATCGGGGCGCTGGCCATGGCGACTTTGGGACAGTGGATCGTCGAAACTTATCACCTTCAGCATGCTTTCGAGAGTTTCAACGAGGGATTTAACAAGTGGGGCGCGGGCATCATTCTGGTCAAAGGGCTAACGCCCATCCCGTTCAAGCTTGTTACCATCGCAAGCGGAGTCGCGCATTTCCCGCTGGTTCCTTTCGTGCTCGCATGCGCAGCCACACGCGCGGCGCGGTTTTACGGCGTGGCTTGGGTTCTGCGGCGCTATGGCGAGACGGCACGCGCCTTTCTTGAACGTTACCTTGATTGGATTTTCCTTGGCTTGCTGGCGGTCATTGTTCTGGGATTCTGGCTAGTTTTGCGGTAAACAGCGGCTTTATCCCTTGAAAGGCTAGACATGCCCCGACAGGCTTCTTCGTCCCATTCGCTCACTCAACTTGGGCGCAAGGTCGCCGTTCCCTCTTCGCCGGAGGATGCCGTGTTGGAGACGGTCGCGAAGCCTCATGCCGCGTATGATTACGTGGTGCGCCTGACCTGCCCCGAATTCACAAGCCTTTGCCCCATCACAGGACAGCCAGATTTCGCGCATATCGTCATTGACTATGTGCCGCGCGCGAAGCTTGTCGAAAGCAAGTCGCTTAAATTGTTTCTTCAGTCCTTCCGCAATCACGGCGCTTTCCATGAAGCTTGCACCGTCGATATCGGCGACCGTTTGATCGCAGCGCTTTCCCCTCAATGGATTAGGGTTTGCGGGTACTGGTTCCCGCGTGGAGGCATTCCCATCGACGTGTTTTTTCAGAAGGGAAAGCTTCCGTCCGGCGTTTATGTCCCCGAACCCGGCGTTTCGCCCTATCGCGGGAGAGGGTAGACGGTATCCGCCCGTTTCGGTTGCGTGGTTTTGTCCGGCTATACCTCTTACAGCGCAAGAGTCGGCAAACATTGACGCAAGACCGTATGGATCCCCCCCCCTTGCGGGGAGGGAATTAGATTGCGTTAGCGTTTTGGCTACTCCAAACTCTTGAACTGTTATTTATATACCAATCGCACTTGAAGAGTTGGCAAAACAATGAAGAAGGCGCGGCGCAGTCCCCTCCCCCTCGTTGGGAGGGAATCAGGCTACGCTTTCTTCAGAATTGTTCCCAACTTTTTAAGCGCGATGACTATAGCAATCTCTTTCGCATAGAGGATTTATGGGTACTGGCTACGCCACAGTTCCGGACCTTCTCCCTACGCTGCCGCCTGTTATTCAGGCTCTTCCCAAGCTTTCTAAAATCGGCGCGGTCAAGCCCCCCAAGAAGAAGGACCGCCTTCAGCCGCGCGGCGTATTTATTTCAGATATACATTTTGGTTCGCCCGTTGAACTCGCTTCAAATCTGGCCGCCTTTTTGGGCAATATCAGAAAACCAAAATTCCTGATTCTTGCCGGGGATATCTTTGATTTCTGGAGTTTCGGCAAAAAGCTTCTTTTCGAGCGCCCAGTTTTTTCACAGGCTGAATTTCTTGTCTTGCAACAAATCTCCCTTTTCGATCTTAAAGGCACGCAAGTCGTTTACATCCCGGGCAATCACGATTCGATATTCCGCACATTCGCGCATTATATGGCCGGTCGCGCTCCCAAGATATATGGGCGCAATCTTCGCATTCTCCGCGAAGCTGTTTATGAAACCGCCGATCACAGGCGCTTTCTTGTCTTGCACGGCGACGAGTTCGATCCCGTCGTCACAAAGCGACAAAAGTTAAGCCAGGCGGCGGCCAAAATCTTCGACTGGATGATTTATGCGGGGGCAAGGTGGGATATGCTCCAGCGCAGCAATGCGACCGTAGCGGCGACTTCAAGTTATTTGCGCTTGCCAACAGCCGGGCAGACTCTTAAAGGGATCAAGGCTCGCTTCGATAGAGCCACCCGCACGCAGGAATATCAGCGCAAGCAGATCGAGCGGCTCTTTGCTTATAATGCCGCAGTTTTTGCGCACAGGCTTACGCTACCTGCCAATACGCCTGCGCCGCCCTATCTTGATGGCATTATAGGTGGCCATACGCATTGCGTTGGCCTGTGGAGCGCCGTATCTCCAACCGATACCGAAACAGGGCTTCGCATGGGGCCGCAGAAAGTTTTCGTGTATGACTTGGGCCACTGGACGGGGCCTTACGAAGATGGGCAGAGTCCGCCATCCTGCACGGCCTTGATTGAACACATGCATGGGGGGTTGGAGCTTATGCGATGGTCTGCTTCTTCGACAATCGTTCCTGTGAACGCCGTTGAACAGCCGCTTGACGCGCTCTTATCGCCCGCCACTTCCGGCAACTCCTTTGTTTCATTGCGGCAGCGCGTTGCGAAGTCGGTTACCCGTCTTCTTCGTCTATCGCCTGCGTAACGTCATCGGGCACAAAGCGCAGCGCCGCGCCGTTCGCGCAATAGCGCAGTCCCGTGGGGGCGGGTCCGTCACGAAAAACATGGCCAATATGCCCATCGCAGCGCATGCAATGAAATTCCGTGCGCGGCATCGAAAGTTTATAATCAGTTTGCGTTTCGACATGCCGCTTGTGGGAATCGTTGAAGCTAGGCCAACCGCAGGCGCTTTCGAATTTCGCCGCCGCCGTGAACAGCTCCAGCCCGCATCCAGCGCAGACATATTTCCCTGACCTTTTTTCATTCAATAGCTGGCTGCTGAACGGCTTTTCTGTCGCTTCACGGCGCAGCACTGCGAACTGCTCCGGCGTTAACTCTCTTTGCCAGTCCGCGTTGCTTTTTACCATTTTCTCAATCTGTTTCTTATGGGATTCCATGTAGTTACCTGTGGCGTCCGTATCCATATTTTTTGCGCTTCTGCGCACAAAATACGTGAAAATATTGCTTATTGCCCATTATTTTCATATATTGTTGGCGTTGTTTTACTGCAATTTTTATATTGGGATCCGTATTATGAAACGCAAGATTGTTGCAGCGCTTTTTTCCGTTTGCGCCCTTTTCGGGTGTTCGAAGTCACATGTACCGACCCCCCATGACATTGCCAAGCTTAGTTTGGAGGGCATGAGCTGCCAAAACAGCGACTATGTTTCCCGGCTTCTTCTTACGCGACTTGCGGGGCCAGACGGCCGCGACACCGCTTATCATCAGATGCCGGATGCCAAAGATGCTGCCAATAAAGTCGCCACAATTTTCGATCGCTTGCCAACGCATGTCAGCGCCCTGCGCGACATCGCAGTTTCCGTTCAGAAGGGCGACCAAACCGGAGCCACCTCCGCTTGCAGGCGTTACCAAGACGCGGGGGGGAGTTGCGACTACGGCTATGCCTTTGAGCGTATGTCTCAAAATGATGGCGCTTTAGCCGGTTCCATCGTTTATTACTTTGATAACAGATTGATTTCTAACGTTACTAATTTCTCCAAGCGGGCTGCGGAGCGCGCAAAACTGTTCGCGGATGCGAACGCTGGGAAGCCTACGACCCTTAATATGGCGTTTGACATTGCGGGCGATTTTGTCGCCGACGGTCAACAGTCTCGCGCAACGGCTGAGCTGCCTGTTTCCAGTGTCCCTGTTATGGATGATGTCACACTTGTGCATGAAGCCACTCGTGACCGCCCCAGTTACTTAAAGCCTGCCGCCTCAGCGCTAGACCATGATTAAGAACCACTTTGCGCTCCGCAGCCTGGATTCTTTGAGCATTCTTTAACGATTTTCCGCGTAAAACTGGTCTTTCCGTATCGTTCCGGTGAGGCTTTGTTTCCCTATGGCACACGAATTCCTTAAACCCATGCTTGATGTGGGTTCGCCGCGAGTCTTCAATGTCAATGTGATGTCAAAGCGGCTTGTGGCGAAAGATCCCGCCGCCCAATTGTTTTTCCAGAACAAGCCGCTTAACAATCTTGTTCTTATCAAGGATATGGTTCCTGAATCCGAAGCGGGCGGCGCCACAACTTCCATCGGGACCAAGCTTTATATCCCGTTTAACGAGAACGACATTTATGAAGGCGGTCGCACAATTTTTTTTCACGACCGTCATCTGGAAGCGGCGTTGAAGTCCCACTTTGGAGAAACCGCGTTGGGCAAGGATACCTTGCCCGCCGATCTTCGCGTAATCGGGCTTCTCGACAAGCTGCCATCGCTTGATCCCTTTCTGCTGAAGGACGTTTTCCTGAACGCAGGCCTTTCCGTGAACGATGCCTATTTCGAGGTCAGCCAAGAAATCTGGCGCGAAATCGAGTCGTTCATTCTTCAACGTCTGGAACCCCTGGCGAACGCCGCGTTCCCAGAAGCCATGTCATCAGACGATGTCGCACGGCAGCTGGTCGAAAAAATTTGGGAAGCTCGCGATCTTGTCGCCTTGCAGCCCTTGATTCAGGCGTTCCGGCTACCCCCCGGCGAAGAACTTGAGATTTTTTCGTCATGGAAGGGCATTAACTTCTACGCATTCCAGTATCAGCGCGCGAAACCCCAGATGGGAGAGTTGATGATCTGGCTGCGCGATTTGAAGATTCCCTTTGCCGCCGTTTCCGCCTCGGACCGCGCGGAAGTTAAGGAAAATCTTGAGTGGGCGAAGACACAACTCCGCAACGAATGGCAGAAAGCGGAAGTAATTTTGCAGGAATATCAGGTCAGCTATGATCGCATGTTTAAACAAAAGATAAGCTCCGTTGAATTTCTGACTTTTCTTAAGAAAAGCCGCAACGCTTACTGGGACCTCGGCAACAGTCTTGGCAAGGCTGGGCATGCGACCTATTGCTGGAACGCGATGACTAATCGATATAAGGAGCGCAAGCTGGGGTGGGAGCAAATGCGCGAGGTGCTCAAGCTGCTTGCCAAGATTTTCCAGATACCCAAGAAGTCAACCACCGCCGTGAGTTGGTCGTAATTTGGGCGCGCCATCGGAGTCTTTGACCGCAGGCTCTACAGTCATGTTTTTTGCTTACACAGAAGATTGGGAAGAGAGGAACCTCCGCCACGACGCGCCGAAACGACGAGTGAATCCGCTTATCTTGCCTCGGTGTGGTGGGATGACGGCATAGGCTCGTAACCCGGAAGCCCCAGACGTTTCAGGCAACGCGTCACGACCTCAGCTGGCGTGAACGGCTTTGCGAAACAATCGTCCACGTTTGGCCATAGCGCCCGCATTTCCTCTTTGTCCGCGAGCGGACCGACAAGCACGACGCATTTTGGCGTTTTAGCGCCACACATCGCCTTCAACGCCTTTTCCGGCGCGGCTGGGTCAAGCCCTGCCATCTTCCAATCCACAATGACCATGTCTGGGCTGTCTTTGCTGACGATTTCTGGAATCGCGTCGCTGGATCTCGCCTGTAGCACCCTTACGCCAAGGCTGCGGAACTTGACCGCCAGCAAATCGTTGATGGTTTCGTCATCATCCGCGATCAGCACTGTTGTATCGGTATGCAGCAACAGCGCGCGCGCATAGCCGGGGAATGTCGCGGCATCAATTGGTTTGATGACATACCCTACGGCGCCCGCCCGCATCGCCTGCACAACGTCTACGCCGCGACGGTACACAGTTAGCATGACGATTGGCGTGTGGCGGAACTCCTCGTCCTGCTGCATGGCGCGTAGATAGGCCATTCCGTTGGCAACGGGCAAATCGATGTCAAGCAAGACAAGATCCGGTCGGTGTTGGCGCGTTAGATCGGTTCCCATTTCAACATGCGGCGCAACTACAACTTTCGCGTCGTGTTCGAGCAGCTTTTTTACAAAATCCTGAATGGCTGGATCATCGTCGATCAACAGCACCGTTTTGCTCCGCAGCAAATCTGGTGACATTTCAGTCTGTATTGGTAGAGCATTGGCGATTGCTGATTTACGCACGGGCTGGCGGCTTGAGCTTTGCAGAAACTGCACAGCGTGGCAGCTTTGCAGCAAGGCTTGCGCAAATGGCAAGATATCCTTTTCCGCCAGCTTGGCTTCCAGCGCCGCTTCCAGCGCGAAGCCTGCTTCGCTGATGGATGGAAAGCCGTAAGTCGCTCCCGACCCAGCGAGCTGGTGAGCTTCCTTGCGCAACGCGTTGCGATCTGCGTTCGCTAGAGGGCCGCTTTCAATCTTCTCTATCAACGTCGAGAGCAACAATTCGCGCGTTTGCAGGCGTTCCAGATATTTCTGGATCATCGGCGCCAACATGTGATCCAGCACCGTCTTTGCGTCCTTCATATTACCCTCGCCAAACCGCAGGTTTCGTTTCTATCAGGCGTACTGTTGCTTTATTCTGTCTCGCGTTTTGTCCCCTGCTAGACATGTCGCAAACATCTTGCCAGCACTTCGTCTGGCGCGAAAGGCTTGACGATGTACTCAATCGCACCATGTTTGATGCCTTCGCGCACATCTTCTTCCCGTTGACGCGCCGTCAACATGATCACCTGCGTACGCGCAAGCAGCGGATCGTTCCGCACGAATCGAAGCACCTCAGGCCCTTCGGCACCAGGCATCATCCAATCCAGAAGAAACAGACGCGGTTTGCATTCCCGCACAAGTTTGATGGCAGTTTTTCCATCGAACGCCGTTTTAACCTCGACGCCGCTTCTCCTGAACGTCTCCCGCAACACGTCACACACAGATTCGTCATCGTCCGCTATCAGCACGCAGGTATCGCGAAACGCCAGAAAATTTCTGATGCGAGTTGTCACCGCCTTGGGGTCAAACGGCTTGACAATGTAACCCAACGCGCCAGCCACCATGACTTTCTGTATGTGTTCTCGGTCCTTGCGCGCTGTCAGCATCACAATCGGCGTGCTGTTCAACCTTTCGTCGGCTTGCACCGTTTCCAGAACCGTCATGCCGCGCATATCCGGCATTCTGTCGTTCAGCAAAACGAGGTCGGGGCGATAATTGAAGAATGCGTTCAGCCCTTCAGAACCATTTTTGGCACAGACTACGACGGCAATGTCTTTTAGAATCTCCGTCAACAATTCCCCAACGGTGGGATCGTCATCAATGACCAGCAGGATCTTGTTGCGTCCGTCGCTCTTCTTGACCAGAGGATTTTTGTGCTGACCCAGTTCCGACGGCGGTAAATAATGGGGAAGCCGCGCCGAGATTACCAACATGCAATTGTCTATCAGCTTGTCATTCAGCGGCAGCCACAAGGCAGGCTCAGTTCCGGCATCAAGCGCTTTTCCGATTTCCGCCGCAACCTCGCTGATGGCCGGAAAGCCGTAGGTTTGTCCGGATCCTTCCAGATTGTGCACGATGCGCCTATATTCGTCGTGAGCATCGCGACTTAGCGGCGTCCCTCCCGACACTTCGGTCAGAAGGTTCTGGATTTCCAACACACGTTGGCGCAGACGTTTTGTGTATTTGATACGCAAAGCCCCCAGCGAAACCGCCAGAGTCGCTCTACTGTCGATCATGGAAGCTTTTCCACAAAGATTCTACTTCGGCGGGCAGTTTCATGGGGTCAAACGGCTTCATAATGACTCCCGCCGCTCCGATCTCGATGTAGGTAGAAACTTCTTTTGGCTGGACCATGGCCGTGATGAAAATGATCGGAACCGCTTTCAGGCTTGAATAACCGCGCAGCTTGCCAAAAATTGTTACTCCATCCATCGCTGGGATCAGAATATCAAGAAGAACAAGGTCTGGTTTGATATCTCCTATTTGATCCAAGACTTCCTTACCGCTGGAGCATGTTACCACCTCGTAGCCACCTCCTGCTTCCAAGCAAATTTTGACGATGTCTAGAATATCTGGCTCATCGTCGATACACATTATTTTCTGAAGGCGCGGAGCCATTGATCATATCTCCAGCAGGTTGGGAGGGGCGCAGGTAAACTTAGAGAAAGAGGCGCGAGGATCGATTTCGTATGTTTCAGGGCCATCAGATTCTGCGTCGCCTTGTTTTTACCACAATAGACTTGCGCATGATTATAACCTTGTTGTTTCAGGCGGCAAGGGGTTTTTTCCTCACGAATCAGCATGCATTGTTTTTGACGACTCTTCCGACCGCGCCTATAATTGGTCGCGGTCATTGATTGGTTTCTTTTGAGGCGCGTCATGGGCGGTCACTGTTGTTCACAAGATAACGAAGGCGCTTGTTGCTCGCGGCCTTCATCGCATGTGGTTGTTTTGATCGCTGCGCTTATTCTGGCGCTTGGCGTGGCAAGCGGCTGCTATTTTATTAGCTTGGGCTTCTCTAAATCGAATCTCGTGAACAAGGTTGAAGTCCGAGGGCTCGCAGAGCGCGAGGTGAAAGCGGATGTCGCGTTATGGCCTTTGAAAGTGGTCGCGACTGGTGACGATCTGGCGTCCCTGCAAACAAAACTGGAGAACGACAGCAAGACCGTATTTGATTTTCTTATCGGCCAGGGTCTGAAAGAAGAGGAAGTGACGCGAGGCAGAATGGAGGTGACAGATTTATTGGCCTCTAACTATCGCAACGAGAATGTTTCGAAGAACCGATTTATTGTTTATGCCAATATCATGGTTCGGTCTAATCGCGCAGAGTTGGTTCAAACCGTTAGCAATTCCATAGGAAACGTAATCCGCTCTGGCGTAGTGTTTACTCAAGATTCCGGGAACTCTCCTTCCCCATATTTTATTTTTACGAAACTTAACGACATCAAGCCGGCCATGCTGGCCGATTCGACACGTAACGCGCGCGCGGCAGCAGAGCAGTTCGCTCGCGACTCCGGCGAGCCTTTGGGGCGCATGATCCGGGCGGAGCAAGGTATATTCTCGATTCTACCGGCTGATGACACTGGCGAGCCAGAAACGAAGCAATTAATGAAAAAGATACGCGTGGTTTCAACGGTAGTTTACGCGCTCGCCCATTAAGAGTTGGGGACGGAATAGTTAAGGAATAGCTTTGCCGTTTGCCTAACGGTCTGCTCAAAAACATTTTTTGAGGAGGTCATGCTGAAAGATAAAGAAAATGGGATGCCCGCCCTCGCGGGCATGACGACTGGTTTTATAGAGAAATTTTCCTCAACTCGCGATGTCACACCCGTCCCCGCCTCCGCGAGGACAGGCTCCGGCGGGTGTCCCGTTTGGTTTTTGTATCTTCCAGATGGGTTTTTCAGCAGACCGCTAATCGATTTGATTCTATTTTGAGCTGCATTTCAGCTTAGTTCGCAATTCGGCGGCACGCGATTTAATCGAGGCTGAGGAGGTAGGATATTTGCTCTTGAGTTCCGAAAGAACAGTGCATGCGTCTGGATTCTTGTTAATCGCAGCGAGCGATAACGAGAGTTTCAGAAGGCTATCTGGCGCTTTGGAGCCTTTGGCGTTCTGCTGGAATGAATCCGCAAAAGCGCTGGCGGCTTCGGAAAAATTTCCGCGCACATAGAGCGTTTCGGCGTACCAGTATTTGGCATTTTCGATTAGCTTGTCCTGTGGATTCTTTTCAATAAACGATTTAAAGGCTTTTTCTGCGTCGCCATAGTTTGCTTGACGCAGCAATTCGAACGCGTGCGTGTATTGTTCTTGAGACGTTAAACCGTAGTCCGGCGGCGTGTCAGGTAGGGGGGGGGCCTGTGGGTTAATGTTTCCACCCGTCACCTTTCCGTCCTGCATCTTCAAGGCCCCCAACGTGCCTGCGCGCGTCGGGGCGACTGGGGGGGGGGCGTCTACCTCCCCGCTATCAACCATGGGAGGTGTTTCAATGCCATGCGGTAACGCCTGTTGTTGTCGTGCCGCTGCATTTTTTGCAGCCGCTGCGGCGGCTGTTATATTCACCACTGACTCTTCTAGCTTCGACAAGCGCTGGTCATAATCGCCTTGTAGCCTTTGCAGCGTCTGATCCATGCGTCGCAGGGCGTAGCTCAATTGTTCGACTTGACCATTGATCGCGCGCATCTGGTCTTCCATGTCCGACAGGCGAGTTTCGACCTGCGTTGCCGTCAGCCCTGCGCCAGACTGAGGCGCGGATTGCTGCGCAAGGGCGGCTAGCGATGTGGTTGCGAGTAGGGTAATGGTGGCAATTGCCAGAATCCGTTTCATGTGGCGCTCGCATGTATTTGAATTGTGAATCGGCTTTAGCGGTTGTTTACACTGCCTATCTGCGGGTCTAACTGGGCTGTGTACCCCCTCTTCTGGAGTCTGCGCATTATCTTTGAGAATCGGGCTTTATACGCGCGAATGAGTATGCCGTGAATTTTGACAAAGGAAAGAAGGATCGCGGAAGGGTAAAGAAAAGGCCGGGGCTTGCGGCTCCGGCCTGATCTTCACGACATCGAGCCCGCAATTATGGGGTGACGACGGTCACGCCACGACGGTTCTGCGCCCATGATGCCTCGTTACTTCCGAGGACTGCAGGACGTTCCTTGCCGTAGCTGACGATCTTGACGCGGCTTGAGCTCACGCCATCAGCCACAAGGTAGTTCTTGACCGACATTGCGCGGCGTTCGCCGAGCGCAAGGTTGTATTCGCGTGTGCCGCGTTCGTCACAATGGCCTTCGATCACCACATTGACCGTCGCGTATTTCTTCAGCCATGCGGCTTGACGATCAAGCGTCGAACGGGCTTCCGCTTTAAGGTCCGACCTGTCAAAGTCAAAGAAAATGCGGTCGCCAACATTTAATACGAGGTCTTCCTGCGTCCCGGCCTTCGCCGCGCCGCCCATACGACCACCGTTCATGCCACTGCCGTCGACACCGCCGTTGGCACCTTCACCTGCGCCGCTTCCCGTCGTTTCGCAAGCGGATACCAGTACTAGCGTTGCCATCAGGCATACGATTTTTTTCAGCATCTTAATCCCCCTTAGATTAACCTCTGGCGAAATCGGACGACGGATAACCGCGCCCTGGAACACCGCCTTACTGAAAGCGACCCGTTTCTTTTTTAGGCCTTCTTCACTTTTCGCTTCGAGCAAGACGGCGTACCAGCCGAGATAAAGTTGCATTTAGCGCCTTTTTGCGGACTTCACCTGCTTGTACTTTAGAAGTTCGCAATCAGCACCCCGACTCGCCGCAAGCATGCGAAAGCATTTTGATCGGACTTACTTTCTTATCGATCAAATAACTTTGCGCGCTGCTTTATGCGTGCCTGAGGAAAAGTAGACAGACTCGCTTAGTGAATCAAGCTGCAATTCAGATACAATTTATGTTTCTTAAGAATTGGTTGAACGCGCGTGGCACTATTGCAACTGTTGTTAGCTTTTGTGGCCATAATGCCACATTTCACTCCTAGATCGCGTTCTTCCAAGGAGGGCGTTGCCTCTCAATTGTGGCAAAAATCGGGCACTGCTTATGATGGGCGCCTGCCAGATAACCAATGCTCATCAGAAATTCACCAACCACCTCGCCACCCATAAAGACGAATTGCTTGCGGAAGAGTTTGGTCCATTCTTCTTTGGTTAGAGGGTGATTCGCGGCGATCCACTCAGCTAGGCCGCTATGGGGCGGGTTTCTCAGCGCCTTGATGCGCTGGGCGTTTTCAATAATGGCCGCAATCTTGCGGCGGTTACGAACGATGCCGGGATCTGCCAGCAGCCGCGCAGTGTCCTGTTCGCCATAGGCTGCAACTTTATCCACAGAGAAATGGTCGAACGCCTTCATGAACGCTTGACGTTTCTTGAGGATTATTTCCCACGATAGCCCCGCCTGCATGATCTCGAGCGCCATGCGCTCGAACAGCGCGCTTTCGTCTGTAACCGGAAAACCGTATTCCTGATCGTGGTAGGCTGCGTGTACCGGGTGGCCCGGCGCGATGTCGCAGTATGTTGGCATTTCTTATCACACTCTTACGACGTGCACTTCGACCAAGGGTTTTTTGCCGCAAACGTTCATGACCTTGCGACGGGTGGCTTGAGCCACGGCATGGCGGACGGCGTTGTCGTCAAGGCGCGTGGATTTTGGCATCTGCTCAATAGAATCAAGCGTAACATCGGCGATGCGCGCAGGTAGTTGCGACATTTCCGCGCCCTCCGCCGCCAAGCTTTCGGCGATATCCTCCACAAGACCGACAAGCGACACTTGGGGTTCCTGCACCACCACGCCCCGGCGATCCATCACCAGCGTGATCGCGGCGACGCCGTTCGCGTTCATTTTGCGGCGCAGGCGCGTCGCGTCGTGGTCAAGGCGGCGCAGCACTTTGCCATCCAGCGCAAGTTGCCCGCTCTTGACTTCACCTACGATCTCATGCAGGCCCGGCCCCAAACGCACGATCTGGCCGTTCGCGGGTAGTATGGTGTGCGGAATTTGGCACTCCTTCGCGATTTGCTCATGCGCCACGCGCTGTCGCACCTCGCCATGAACCGGAACGGCTAGACGCGGTCGCGTCCATTGGTAGAGCTGAACCATCTCTTCGCGCGCGGCATGACCGGAGACGTGGACTTTTTCGTCATGGACCGTAATGACCTTAATTCCTTGTGCAATTAGGCGATTTTGTAGGCGATTGATGGTTTTCTCGTTGCCGGGTATCTCGCGCGAAGAAAAGATGACTGTATCGCCTTCATCTAACTCGACTTCAGGATGGTCGTCGGTCGCGATGCGCCATAGAGCGGCTCGTGGTTCGCCCTGACACCCCGTGCAGACCATCACGATCCTGTCGCGCGGCGTCAGCATCGCTTCGTTTTCGCTTAGAAATTCATTGTATTCCGGCAAGTAACCGCATTCTTCCGCCACTTCCGCATTGCGCCACATCGAGCGCCCCACCAGCGTCACGTCGCGTTTCACTTTTTTCGCCACCGTCGCGACGGATTTCAAGCGCGCGATGTTGCTGGAAAAGCAAGCCACAACGACGCGCTGCCGGATTTGACTAAACAAACGTTCGTAGGTCTGCTGAACATCCAGTTCCGAACCTATGCGTCCAGGCACCAGCGCATTGGTTGAATCCCCCACGAGCGCCATTAACTGCCCATCCCGGCCCAGCTCTTTTAGGCGTTCTTCGTCGGTTACGCCGCCTATCACTGGCGTGGGATCCAGTTTCCAGTCGCCTGTGTGCAGCACCGCGCCATGGCGCGTTCTTAGCGCCAACATCTGCGCTTCGGCTATCGAATGCGTCACCGGGATCATCTCGCCGCGAAACGGGCCAAGTTCGAACGATCCGCCGCTCGGTATTTCCATCACCTTGACTTTGCCTTCCAACCCCGCCCGCGAAAGCTTGCGGCGCAGGACGCCCGACGTAAACGGCGTGGCATAGACGGGGCATTTCAAATGCGGCCAAAGATGCTCAACCGCGCCCAAGTGATCCTCATGCGCATGCGTCAGCACGATGCCCAAGAGATCCTCGCGGCGTTCCGTAATAAAGGCGATATCCGGCACGATAACTTCAACGCCCGGAGTCGTCTCATCGCCGAACATGATACCGCAATCAACCATCAGCCATTTGCCCGCCGTGCCGTAAAGCGCGAGATTCATGCCGAATTCGCCGAGCCCCCCCAGCGCCACAAACCAGACGGCATCATCTGGTGGGCGGTGCAGATTTTTGTTGTGCTTGTCGTGAGATAAATGCATTTTTTGTTATAGTGTCCATTTTATGTAAGAATTCGCGTTTCTGGGATAGCCTTACGGCGCGCCAAAATACACGTCTCCCGCAGATATAGCGCGTTCAGCGCCATTTTCCAACCTTAGTCGCAACGCGCCGGTTTCGTCGAGGTCGCGGAAGTCTCCTTTAACTATGTCCGCGCCCAATTTTACTGTCATGGGGCCTTTCTGCGCGTGTTCGAGCCATGCCGCGCGGATCGGGGCAAAGCCTTCCACGTTTAGAACTGTGGCCCAATGGTTAAACTGGTCGAGCAGGCGTTCTAGAATTTTGTTTAATGGCTCCCGAAACTCCTGTACGGTTGCTTCTTCGCGCAGCGACGTGGCTGGATAGGCTGGATTTTCTGGATGGTTCAGCACATTGACCCCCACCCCGACCACAAGCCAATCAGATCCGGCTTCGAGCATAATCCCGCTGACCTTCTTTCCCCTCACCAGAACGTCGTTAGGCCATTTCAGCGTTACTGGCGGTGGCGTGGTGGCCAGCCCTTTTAACTTCTCCGAGACGACGTCGCGCACTGACAAGGCCGCGACAAAGCTGTAAGCGCCATAGCTTTTCGCCGCTTGCGCCGGACGCAGCAGAAGCGAACAGGCGAGATTGCCTTGCCCTGTTTCCCACTTGCGCTCGCGCCGCCCACGCCCTGCCGTCTGGCGCAAGGCCCAGATGACAAGGCCTTCTGGCTCGCCCGCCTCGGCGGCATGTTTCGCGTCGTCATTAGCGCTTACGGTTTCGGCCAGCTGTCTGATGCGCCAAGCTATCATTAACCGTAGTTATCCTAGTAAAAGGCTGTTGATGGCTAGGCGCGCTCCGTCTATTAACGGCGAGGGCCAAATCGCGAAGATTACAGCGAGCAGCGCCGTAGCGCTTACGACGAAGCGGATACCGAGATTCTTCGTCGGTTCGAGTTCAGCTCCCGCCTTCGTCGCGTCATCGAAATACATCAGCTTGACAACGCGCAGGTAATAGAAGGCCGCAATCGCGCTGGCTGCCACGCCCAATACCGCGAGTGGCACCATATTGGCTTTCACGGCGGCCACGAACACAATATATTTCCCAAAGAAGCCGGCCAAAGGCGGCACGCCCGCCAGTGAGAACATGAAAACCGCCATTGCGAAGGCCAGCGCCGGGTTGGTTTTAGAGAGGCCCGCGATATCCTTGATATTTTCCAGTTCTCGCCCCTTTCCGCGTAACGCCAGTAAGACGCCAAAGGCACCGATCACATTGATTGTGTAGATTGCGAGATAGACGAAGGTCGCTTCGGCGCCTTCGCGGCCAGCCGTCGCCAGCCCTACTAGCGCAAAGCCTATATTTGCGATGGTGCTGTAGGCCATTAGTCGCTTCAGATTTGTTTGCATCACGCCGGCGCATGCGCCAACCAGCATTGACGCTACGGCGGCCAAGACCATGATTTGCTGCCACTGCTCCGATATCGCTCCTAGCGGCCCATACAGGAAACGCGCTAGCAACGCCATCGCGGCGACTTTCGGCGCGGCGGCGAAGAAGGTTGTTACGGAAGTCGGGGCGCCTTCGTATACGTCTGGCGTCCACATATGGAAAGGAACAGCCGATATTTTGAAGGCAAGCGCCGCGCAGACAAAGACCAGCCCGACCACGAGGCCTTGCGTTTGATCCGTTGGAAGCGTTCCCGCCACGGTTGCGAGGCGCGCGAAATCAAGGGTTCCCGTAAAACCATAGATCAGAGACAGCCCGTACAAGAGCAGCCCGGACGACAAGGCTCCCAGCACGAAATATTTGAGGCCAGCTTCGCTTGATCGCGCGTTGTCGCGGTTAAACGCCGCAAGCACATAGAGCGATAGGCTTTGCAGCTCCAACCCGACATACAGCGCCAACGCATGGTTGGCCGAGACCATCAGCATCATGCCAAGCGTCGCGAACAGGATTAGCGCAGGATACTCCGCATGCGCGATTTTTTCTTTCCTGAGGTAACTTTGAGACATCATCAGCGCAAACGCGGAGGCTATCAAGATTATGGTTTTGGCAAACCGCGCGAACGCATCATCTCTGAACATGCCATTAAACGCCAACATAGCGCCCGTCTGCGATTCACTTGCGACAATTGCCAGCCGCGCAGGCAGGAAGACCGTTATCAATGTTAGGCCAATCGCAATTATGGCGAGCATGTTGATTGCTATTGGCGTTTCTGCGCGCTTTGAAAGGCCGCCCAGCAGCACACCCAGCCCTAGCACGGCGAGCGTGAGTTCCGGCATTGCGACGGTTATGGATTGCGAGATGTCCATGAATGAGGGCCTTTGGCGGAATGATCCATTATGGGGATGGGGGAGGCATTGAAGGCGGCACGAGTGACAATCTTACGGTATCTTTTAGGCTTTCCGCAGAGATGTTTTCCCCGATCTGGCCGATGCGGCTGTTGTATTCCGCCATCAGCTTGCCGATGTCTTTGGTAAAATGCGTCTGCACACATAATGGATATATTCCCATCGCGAGTATTAGCGCCGCCAGCGGCGCGAGCATCGCCTTTTCCCGCACGCACAGATCTTGCAGCCCACGCACGTCCTCGTGCTTGATTTCTCCGTAAAACACGCGGCGGTAGAGCCACAGCATATAGGCCGCGCCCAGCACGACGCCGAAAGCCGCGAAGAAGGCCAGCCAGGTGTTCACTTCGAACACACCCTGCATAGCAAGAAATTCTCCGACAAAGCCGCTGGTGCCCGGCAAGCCCAAGGCCGCGAGCGTAAAGACCATAAAGAATGACGCGTAGCGCGGCATGACGCTGGCGACGCCGCCGAAACGCGCGATGTCGCGCGTGTGCATGCGGTCATAGACAACGCCAACGCCAAGGAACAAGGCACTGGCGACCAGACCATGCGAAATCATAATGTACATCGCGCCGTCTAGCCCCTGACGGTTCATGCTGAAGATTCCCAATGTCACGAAGCCCATATGCGCTACGGACGAATAGGCGATTAGCTTCTTCATATCCGTTTGCGCTAGCGCGACCAACGACCCGTAGACGATGGCGATGAGGCTTAGCGCGAACATCAGCGGCGTGAAATATGCGCTGGCTTCCGGAAGCATCTGGATCGAGACGCGCAAGAAGCCATAGCCGCCCATTTTCAGCAACACACCGGCAAGAATCACGGAACCAGCGGTCGGGGCTTCGACATGCGCGTAGGGCAACCATGTGTGAAACGGCCACATGGGGGTTTTGACCGCGAAAGAGGCGAAGAACGCCATCCATAGCCATAAGGCCATTTCTTTCGGAAAGCTTTGCCCCATCATCACGGTCATGTCGGTGGTGCCAACCTTTAGCGACATCGCGATGATCGCGATGAGCATCAGCACTGAGCCAAGGAATGTGTACAGGAAAAATTTATAGCTTGCGTAGATGCGTTTTTCGCCCCCCCAGATGCCGATGATGAGGAACATCGGAATCAGGACGCCTTCGAAGAAGACGTAGAACAGCACGAAATCGAGCGAGGTGAAGACGCCGATCATCATGGTTTCGAGGATCAGCAACGCGACCATGAATTCCTTGACGCGCTTTTTGACGCCGCCGATGGCCGAGAGCACACAAATTGGGGTCAGCAAGGCCGCAAGCATCACGAACCAGATCGAGATTCCGTCGATGCCTTTTACGTAGACGATGTTGAGCGAAGGAATCCAGGCGAGGCGCTCCACGAGCTGGAAGCCTGTCTGAGATGGGTCGAATGCCGCGAAGACGACACCAGCAAGACCCAGCGTGAGCATGGAGACTGCAAGCGCGAAAAGCTGCGCCGTCTTTACGGACTGTGCGCATCGGCACGATGCTTTTTTATTTTCCGGCGTATTGCCCGCGCCGCAACAGCCGCCAGTCGCCTTGCTGCCGCCACAACAACCGCCGCCGTCTGGCGCGGTCGCGTTCGACGAAGTTTTACAGGCGCAGTTTCCGCCGCACCCGCCCCGCACAAAAAGAACTATGAACAGGGCCCCGACAAGCGGGAGGAAGGTCAATGCGCTGAGTAAATAGCTGTGAGCCATGGCCTTATCCCTTGATCCAGAACCACGTCGCGTAGACGACGACGCCGATCACCATGGCGAAGGCGTAATGGTAGACATAGCCGGTTTCCAGCGCTCCGACGCCACGGGCAACGCGCATCACTGCGCCAGCAACACCATCGGGTCCGCAACGATCAATCACACCGTCATCGCCTTTGCGCCATAAAATTGTTCCAATTTTCCGCGCGCCGCGCACGAACAGGTAGTCATACAGTTCATCGAAGTAAAATTTCTTGCTTATCAAGCGGTAGAAGCCGCCTAGCGCTGCGGCGATTTTTTCCGGCAGCGCAGGCATAACCCCATAAAACAGAACGGCCAGCGCGATGCCAGACAAGGCGGCTCCAAGTGGCAAGAGTTTGTATATTTCTTCAACGTGCTCGGCTTTTGCGACCGTGTCATGTTCCGGCAAAACTTTGATCGCGTTGTTCCAGAATTCGGCTCGATGCTCTCCGCCGAACCATTCCCACCCCAGCCAACCCGCGAAGATGGCGCCCAGCGCCAACGGCACGAGCGGCGCGAGCATCACAAACGGAGATTCATGCGCGTGTTCCATGGCATGCGCCTCGCCGCGCGGCTTGCCGTGGAAGGTGAGGATTAGCAGTCGCCATGAATAAAAGGCCGTCATAAAGGCGGCAAGTATACCCAGAACGTAGGCAAAGGTTCCAACGCCGGTCTTGCTGGCGATGGCGGATTCTAGAATGAGGTCTTTCGAGTAGAAGCCCGCGAAGCCAAACACGCCTTCGATCCCTATGCCTGCCAACGCCAGCGAGCCGATCCACATGAGGGCATAGGTTATCGGCGTTTTCTTCATCAATCCGCCCATTTTGCGCATGTCCTGCTCTCCGGACAGCGCGTGAATGACGGAGCCTGCGCAAAGAAAGAGCAGCGCCTTGAAAAAGGCGTGCGTCATCAGGTGGTAAATCGCGGCGGAGTAGGCTGAAACTCCGGTGGCAAAGAACATGTAGCCAAGCTGGCTCATGGTCGAATAGGCGATCACGCGCTTGATGTCGAATTGCGTCAGGCCAATCACTGCGGCGAAGATGGCGGTCAATGCGCCAATGACGGTTACAACGGCTAGCGCAGTCGGCGCGAGTTCAAACATCGGCGATAAACGCGCCACCATGAAGACACCTGCGGTCACCATGGTCGCGGCATGGATCAAGGCCGAAACGGGGGTCGGACCTTCCATGGCATCGGGAAGCCATGTGTGCAAGCCAAGCTGCGCGGATTTTCCCATCGCGCCGACAAAGAGTAGTAGACATGTCGCGCTCAGCGCAGGAACCGACACGCCCAGCAGGATGAACCGCGCCTCCGCCAGTTCCGGCACACGGGCAAAAATTTCGTCGAATTTAATGGTGCCAACGAGCATGTAGCAGGCGAAGATTCCCAGCGCGAAACCGAAATCGCCGACGCGGTTGACGAGGAAGGCTTTGATCGCGGCTTTGTTCGCGCTGTCTTTTTCGTACCAGAAATTGATGAGCAGGTATGAGCAGAGGCCAACGCCTTCCCACCCGAAAAACATCTGAGCGAGGTCGGCGGAGGTCACCAACATCAGCATGAAGAAGGTGAAAAGGCTGAGGTAGGACATAAAGCGCGGCACGCTTTTGTCGTGGGCCATGTAGCCGACGGCGTAAACATGCACCATGGCAGAGACGATATTGACGACCACGAGCATCACGGCGGTCAGCGTGTCGATGCGCAGCGTCCAGACCGCGCGAAAGTCGCCCGAGACAATCCATGGGAGAAGTTCGCGCAACATGGTCGCTTCATGACGCAGGGCTATCGCCTCGAAGATCAGGCACGAGGCGACAGCTGCGACGAGCATGCATAGGCAGGAGATGGCTTGAGCCAAGCGGTCGCGCATACGATGACCCGCAAGCGCGGCGAGCGCCGAACCTGCAAGCGGAAGAAATACGGCGGCGATGTCCAATGGTATGGTCATAGGTTGGCCCATTCATTGACGAGAATTTTATCCCGCTTGCACGTATACCCGTCGCACATCAAGAGTTGGGAGTATTTTTGCCGCTGGCGCGGCGCAATCCCCTCCCCCTCGTGGGGACGGTGAGGGAGGGGGGCCATCGGCGGTCCCGACATGTGTCTTTGGCGGAACAAGCTTCCAGCATGGTTTTTCCGACTTTGGGAATTATTCGCTTGCGGTGTGCCCCCCGCCCTCACCGTCCCCACGAGGGGGAGGGAATCAGGCCGCGCTTGCCTCTCGGTGGTCATATGGGGTGTTAACATTGCTACCCCTTCATCCGGTTGATGCCGACGACGTCGATATTGCCGCGATTGCGGAAATAGGCGACGAGGATCGCGAGGCCAATGGCGGCTTCAGCGGCCGCGACGGTCAAGATCAGCATGGCAAACACTTGCCCCGTCAAGTCGCGCATAAAGGACGAAAACGCCACAAAATTTATGTTGACGGCGAGCAACATCAGTTCAATCGACATTAGGATCACGATCACGTTCTTGCGGTTCAGGAATATGCCTAGCGCTCCTATCGTGAAGATGATTGCCGCAAGCGCGAGATAATGGTGGATTCCTATCGACATCATGGGACACCTTTTCCGCTCTCGATTCTGACAACCTCAATGACATCTTCGGGACGGCGGTCTAGCTGGGCACCCGTATCCTGACGGCGCGCGTCCTTGCGTTTGCGTAGAGTGAGCGTTATTGCGCCGACCATGGCGACCAGAAGGATAAGCCCAGATACCTGAAACGGATAGAGGTAGGTCGTGTAGAGAACTCGCCCTATGGCTCGGGTGTTTTCAACCTGACTTTCCATACTTTGCGCGCGTATGTGGTTGTCGGTGTTGACCGCTCCAGTCATTGCCAGCAGTTGCACAAGCAAGATGCCGCCGACGAAAAGCCCTACGGGGAGGGCCTTCCTCATGCCCTTGCGCATGCCTTCGAAGTCCACGTCGAGCATCATGACGACGAACAGGAACAAGACCGCCACGGCTCCGACATAGACGATCAGCAGAATGAACGCGACGAACTCCGCGCCAAGCAGCAGAAAGAGTCCAGCGGCGTTGAAGAAACAAAGAACTAGAAATAGCACGGAGTGCACAGGATTCCGCGCCGCGACAACCGCGACGGCGGCGCCAATCAACACGGCGGAGAAGAGGTAGAAGACAAGAGCTTCGATCATCAGATTGCCCTCGTCACGCTTTGTCGTTGAGTATTATAATCAAACTGGATCCCGGATAAATTTTCTTTCGCCTTGCTGCGCAAGACGAAGAGAAAATTTTCCGGGATGACGGCTGAAATATTACGCGTTAAGCGTCTCGTAAAGGTCACTCCAGGCGGGATTAAAGCGCTCGATAAGTTGTTTTTTCCAGTCTCGTGCCCATCTTTTGAGTTTCTTTTCGCGCTCAACCGCATCCTGAAAGGTTGGGTATTCTTCGTAGTAGACCAGCTTGTCCAGCCCGTACTTTTTGGTGAACCCTTCGATAAGCTTATTGCGGTGCTCATAGATTCTGCGCGGCAAATTCGCGGTAAGGCCCGTGTAGAGCGTGCCGTAAGGCTTGTTTGTGACAATATAGACCCAATAGCGTTTGTCCATAATCTTACGCTGTCCAATCCGCTGTCATCCCGGGCGTTTTTCTTCTCGCTTTGCGAGAGAAAAACGATCCGGGATCCAGGTTGTTTTTTTTGTCCTTTAACCATCACGTTACCTGTATTTCGCGTCGGCGGAGATGTTGGCGGCTATTTCGGCCTCCCAGCGGTCGCCATTCGCAAGCAGACGTTCCTTGGTGTAGAGAAGCTCCTCGTGCGTTTCGGTGGCGTTTTCGTAATTGGGGCCTTCGACGATGGCATCCACGGGGCAGGCTTCCTGACACAGTCCGCAATAGATGCATTTGGTCATATCGAGGTCGTAGCGCGTGGTGCGGCGGCTGCCGTCGGCGCGTTCTTCGGCTTCGATCGTTATCGCCTGAGCCGGGCACACCGCTTCGCAGAGCTTGCAGGCGATACAGCGTTCTTCGCCGTTCGGGTAGCGGCGCAAGGCGTGCTCGCCACGAAAGCGCGGGCTTAACGGACCTTTCTCATACGGGTAGTTCACGGTAACCTTGCGCCGGAACATGGCCATGAATGTGCGCGCGTAGCCGCTGAGGATCTCGGTCAGAAAGAGCGTTTTCAACACACGTAGCGTAGCCATCCCCGTCCCCTATCCCGGCAATTTGTTGAACAGGGTCAGATAGCCCGCTGTCACGACCACCCAGAAGAGCGCCAGAGGCAGCATGAACTTCCAGCCGATTCGCATCAACTGGTCATAGCGGTAGCGCGGCAAGGTCGCGCGCGTCCATAAGAATACGAACAGGCAGAGCGCTATTTTCAGGGCGAACCAAAGCCCGCCCCACACCGGCGCGATGAGCGGTATCGGCGATTGCCAGTCGAACGGCGCGTACCAGCCGCCCAAAAAAAAGAGGGAGATGATCGCGCTTTGCAAGATCATGTTGGCGTATTCGCCGAGGAAGAACAGCGCGAAGCTCATCGACGAGTATTCAGTGTGGAAGCCGCCGACAAGTTCCGCCTCGCCTTCGGGTAGATCGAAGGGGTGGCGGTTGGTTTCCGCAAGCGCGGAGATAAAGTAGACGACAAACATCGGCGTCAGGATCGAAAAGGCGTACCATCCGTCCTTTTGCGCTTCGACTATTTTGCTTAAATTCATCGTGCCCGAACAAAGCAGCACCGTAATGATCACAAGGCCGATTGAGACTTCGTAGGACACCATTTGCGCGGCGGAGCGCAGGCCGCCCAAGAGCGAATATTTGGAGTTCGAGGACCATCCCGCCACGACGATGCCATACACGCCGAGCGACGAGATGGCGGTCAGGTAGAGCACACCGACATTGATGTCGGCCAGTACGGCCCCTGCCTGAAACGGAATGACAGCCCATGTCGCTAAAGCGAGAAAGAAGGTTAACAATGGCGCGCCAATAAAGAGCACCGCGTTGGCGTTGGCCGGAATGATGGTTTCCTTGCCCATGAGCTTCACGCCGTCGGCGACCGGTTGCAGAAGCCCCAGAGGACCGACGACATTCGGCCCGCGCCGATACTGCATCGCGGCCATGACTTTGCGTTCGGCGTAGGTGAGATAGGCGACGGCTCCCAACAGCACGCCGATCACGGCTCCGATCTTGATCAATAGGAACAGGAGCGGCCAGGCGTATTCCGTCCAGAACTCAGCCATGGGCAACCTCTTTCTCAGCTCGGGCCGCGCCTTCAGCTTGCCCGCTTGCGACTAATGAGCATTTCGCCATCGTGACCGATGCGCGGCTGATCGGATCCGTCATATAAAAATCTTCGATCGTTGGCGCGAAAGCCTGCGTCACATACAAGCCAGCTCCACATTCGTTGCTGATGGCAATCGGCCATGGCGCGGTTGGCCCACGCGAACCGATGTTCCCCAGAACAGGGCAAGATTTTTCCATCGCCGCGCGGAGCTGGTCCAGCGAGTCGAAGGGCAACGTCTTGCCAATCACTTGCGAAAAAGCTCGCAGAATTGTCCAGTCCTCTTTCGCCTCGCCCGGCGCAAAGACGGCACGGTTGGCGCGTTGGGGGCGGCCTTCGGTATTGACATAGGTCGCGTCTTTTTCGGTGTAGGCGCAGCCCGGAAGGATCACGTCCGCGCGGTGCGCTCCGGCATCGCCGTGGTGGCCTTGATAGACGACGAAGGTTTTCCCCAGTCGCGTCATGTCGATTTCATCCGCGCCTAGAAGCCAGAGCATATCCATCTGCCCCTGCTCGCACGCGGACACGATACCGCGCGTTCCGACGCCATTCGTTTGCGGGACGAAGCCGAGGTCAAGCGCCCCCACGCGCGAGGCCGCGCTTTGCAGAATGTTGAATCCGTTCCAGTCTTCACGCGCCATATTGAAAGTTTGCGCTAGCAATCTTGCGGCGCCGTGCAGCGCAGCGCCATCTTGTCGCGCCAACACACCGGCGCCGAGGATGATCATCGGCTTTTTGGCTTGCCGCAGCGTGTTGCCGAACGCGGTGTTCGCATTCATGAGGTCAAGCAGGCTTTGCGACGTGGTTCCAACATGTTTGTAAGGGTAACCGAGGTCGGCTGCAGGCCCAATGAGTCCCACGCGCATGCCGCCACGCAGCCAACGTTTGCGGATTCGCGCATTGACAAGCGCAGCTTCGCGGCGAGGATTGGTTCCAATTAGCAGGATCGCATCGGCGTCTTCTATTCCCGCTATGCCGCTGTTCATCATGTATGATGCGCGGGAAGATAGGTCGTATTCGGCTCCGTCCTGACGGCAATCAAGATTTGGAGCGCCAATGGCGAGCATCAGCGCTTTCAGGGCGTAGACGCTTTCGCAGTCGGCCAGATCACCTACCAAAGCAGCTATCTTTTGTGGCGTTGAGCCACGCAGTTTCTCCGCTATCGCGGCAAACGCTTCGTTCCATGTTGTGGGTTTTAGCTTGCCGTCGCGGCGGACATAGGGTTGATCGAGCCGCTGGCGCGTCAGTCCGTCGCAAGCGAAGCGTGTTTTGTCGTTGATCCAGCTTTCGTTCACATCCTCGTTCAGGCGCGGTAAAATGCGCATAACTTCGTTGCCGCGCGCGTCGATGCGGATGTTGCTGCCGACCGCATCGAGCACATCGACGCTTTCGGTCTTGCGATATTCCCATGGGCGCGCCTTGAACGCGGCGGGCTTGCTGGTCAATGCGCCCACGGGGCAGATGTCGATCAGGTTGCCGGAGAGTTCCGAGGTCAGCGGTTGCGTTACAAAAGTCCCAATTTCGAGCTTTTCGCCACGGTTGATTCCGCCGAGTTCCGGCGTTCCGCAGATTTCGTCCACAAACCGCACGCAGCGCGTGCAATGGATGCAGCGCGTCATTACTGTTTTGACGAGCGGCCCCAAATCTTTATCCTGTACCGCGCGTTTGGCTTCAGCGTAGCGGCTTCGGTCGAAGCCGTAAGCGACGGCTTGATCCTGCAAATCGCACTCGCCGCCCTGATCGCAGATCGGGCAGTCAAGCGGGTGGTTGGCGAGCAGAAGCTCCATCACGCCGTTGCGGGCTTTGACGGCCATGGGGCTGTCCGTATGCACAACCATACCGTCGGCGCAGGGTTGCGCGCAACTCGCGATCGGCTTCGGCATTTTCTCGATCTCGACAAGGCACATACGGCAATTGCCCGCGACGCTGAGCTTGTCGTGGTAGCAGAAACGCGGGACTTCGACGCCTGCTTGCTCGCAGGCTTGCAACACGTTCGCGCCAGGCTCGACTTCGACAGGCGTACCATTGATGGTGAGTTTTATCATCGGTGTGCCGCCTTTTCCCAGATTACGGGCGAGCCTGTTTTTACGGAATGATGGGACTTTATTTGGCAAGTCTGTGAATGCGTCATGTTACGCAGCCTTCGCTTGCTTGCGGAATTGTTCGATGCGTTGTTCGAGGACCGGGCGGAAATGGCGGATCAGGCCCTGAATTGGCCAAGCCGCAGCGTCGCCCAAGGCGCAAATGGTGTGGCCTTCGACCTGCCGCGTTAGCTCTAGCAAATGGTCGATTTCCGCTATGGTCGCATCACCTTTGACCATACGCTGCATGATTCTTGCCATCCAGCCGGTTCCTTCGCGGCATGGCGTGCACTGGCCGCAGCTTTCGTGCTTGTAGAATTGCGCCAGACGCGCAATCGCGTAGATGATATCGGTCGATTTATCCATCACGATGACGCCTGCGGTACCCAGCCCTGACCGCGCTTCGCGCAGGCCGTCGAAATCCATCAACACGGTTTCGCAAACATCCTTCGGCAGCATCGGCGTGGACGAGCCTCCGGGAATGATGGCCATGAGGTTATCCCAGCCGCCGCGAACGCCGCCCGCGTATTTTTCGACGAGTTCCTTGAGCGGAATGCTCATCGCCTCTTCGACATTGCAGGGCGTATTGACGTGTCCGGAGATGCAATAGAGTTTGGTTCCGTTGTTCTTGGGGCGGCCAAACTGATTGAACCACGCCGCGCCGCGCCGCAAGATTTCCGGGACAGACGCAATGGTTTCGACGTTATTGACGGTGGTCGGGCAGGCATAGAGGCCTGCTCCGGCGGGAAAAGGCGGACGATTGCGCGGCTGGCCTTTTTTGCCTTCAAGGCTTTCCATCAGGGCCGATTCCTCGCCGCAGATGTAAGCGCCCGCGCCGCGATGCAAATAGACATCGCAATCCCAGCCGGTTCCGCAGGCGTTGCGCCCCAGCAATCCGGCTGCGTAGGCTTCGCTGATGGCTTTTTGCAGCGTTTGCGCTTCGCTGTAGAACTCGCCGCGCACATAGATGTAGGCGGTATGGGCGTGAATGGCGAAGGCCGCGCACAGCGCGCCTTCCAACAGGCGATGCGGGTCAAAGCGCAGGATATCGCGGTCCTTGCTGGTTCCGGGTTCTGATTCGTCCGCGTTGATTATCAAATAATGTGGCTTGTCCGAAGGCTTGGGCATGAACGACCATTTGAGGCCGGTCGGGAATCCCGCGCCGCCGCGTCCGCGCAAGTTGGATGCCTTGATCTCTTCGACGATCCAGGGCTGGCCCTTGAGGATGAGCGAGGACGTGTTGCTCCAGACCCCGCGCCTTCTTGCGGCGTCTAGGCTCCAGCTTTCATGGCCATACAAGTTCGTAAAGATGCGATCATGGGGCGCAAGCATGGTTAGTCCTTCCTTCCCACAGTCACGGCGGCCATGGCTTGCGGCGCGCTGCCCTGACGGCCTTTTTGCGATCCGGATTTGATTTCGCGTCCGGCTTTCAGGTCGTCAAGAAGTTTGCCCATGCTTTCTTCGGTCAAGTCTTCGTAATAGAGGTCGTTGATCTGCACCACGGGCGCATTCACGCATGCGCCGAGGCATTCGGTTTCGACGACTGTAAACTGTCCGTCTGCCGTCGTTTCACCGGGATCGATGCCAAGTTTATCTTTGCAGACTTTCACGACCTTATCCGAGCCGCAGAGCCAACATGGGGTTGTCGTGCAGACCTGCACAAGATTCTTCCCCACGGGTTTGAGGTTGAACATCGTGTAGAATGTAGCAACTTCATATACGCGAATGCGCGGCATTTCGAGCATTTCTGCCACGCAATCCATCGCAGCGCGCGGCAACCAGTTGCCGCACTGGCGCTGGGCGAGATCCAGCAAGGGCAACACAGCGCTCGCTTGGCGGCCCGTCGGATACCGCGCGATAACCGCCTGCGCGACGGCCAGATTATTTGGCGTAAACGCGAAGGATGCGGGTTGTTCGATGGCCATTTCTTCGGCACTCATCGGTCGATCTCCCCAAACACGATATCCATGCTGCCGATGATGGCGACGGAGTCTGCCAGCATATAGCCTTTGCACATCATATCGGTGCCTTGCAGGTGCACAAAGCACGGCGAACGCACTTTGCAACGATAGGGTTTGTTGGTGCCGTCGGCGACCAGATACACGGCGAATTCGCCCTTGGGCGATTCGGTCGCCGTATAGGTCTCGCCTGCGGGCACGTGGAATCCTTCGGTGAACAACTTGAAATGGTGGATAAGCGCTTCCATGGAGTTTTTCATGTCCGCGCGGCGCGGGGGGGCGATTTTATGGTCGTCGATCATCACGGGGCCTTGAGGCATATCGCGCAGGCACTGCTTGATGATCTTCGCAGACTGGCGCATTTCTTCGAGGCGCAACAGGTATCTTGCGAAGCAATCGCCGGTCTTGCCGACAGGAATATCGAAATCCAGCTTGTCGTACACATCGTAGGGCTGGCTCTTGCGCAGGTCCCACGGCACACCGGAGGCGCGCAGCATCGGGCCTGAGAAGCCCCAATCAAGCGCCTGCTCCCGTGATACTATGCCGATGTCGACGGTGCGTTGCTTGATGATGCGGTTGTCGGTCAGCAGACCTTCGATGTCCGACATAAATTTCGGGAAGCGGTCGATCCAGGCCGCGATATCGTCGGTCAGACCGTCGGGCAGATCCTGATGCACACCGCCGGGGCGGAAATAATTCGCGTGCATGCGCGCGCCGCTTACGCGCTCGTAGAATTCCCATATGATTTCACGCTCTTCAAAGCCCCAAAGCGATGGCGTCACCGCGCCCAAGTCAATTGCCATCGTCGTGATGTTGAAAATGTGGTTCATGATGCGCGTGAGCTCCGCGAACATCACGCGGATGTATTGCGCGCGCACGGGGGCCTGAATGCCGAGCAGTTTTTCAATCGCGAGGACGAAGCTGTATTCATCCGCCATCGGCGCGATGTAGTCCATGCGGTCGAAGTAGGGCACGGCCTGCAGATAGGTTTTGTATTCGATCAGCTTTTCTGTGCCGCGATGCAGTAGTCCGATATGCGGGTCGGCGCGTTCGACGATTTCTCCGTCCATTTCCAGAATAAGGCGTAACACGCCATGCGCGGCGGGATGCTGCGGCCCGAAATTCATGGTGAACGGGCGGATAACCGTGTTGCCTTTTTGCGTGACTTCTCCGCCTTCTTCGGGTTCGATGGCGGTCGCAACGATCTTGCTCATGGCTTGCCCTCTGTTTTCGGGAGGGATTCCTGAATTTTACGTAGGTTCACGTCCGTCATGCCTTCCCACGGACTTAAGAAGTCGAAGCTGCGATAATCCTGCATCAGCTTAACCGGCTCGTAGACCACGCGCTTTTGCTCGTAGTCGTAGCGGACTTCAACGAAGCCCGTGAGCGGAAAATCCTTGCGCAGCGGGTGACCTTCGAAGCCGTAATCGGTCAGAATGCGGCGGAGGTCCGGGTGGCCATCGAACGCGACGCCGAAAAGATCCCAGCATTCGCGTTCGAACCATCCGGCCGAGCTGTAAATCCCCGTCACAGTTGGCACAGGGGTTTTCTCGTCGGTTCCAACTTTGACGCGCAGCCGCCAGTTATGGCGCAAACTTAACAAGTTATAGACTACCTCGAAACGCTCCGGGCGCCCCGGATAATCCGCGCCGCAGACATCCATGAGCTGGCCCATTGCAAGCGCCGGGTCGTCGCGCAACGTCGTCAAGCACTCGACGATCCGCTCGCGATACACATGCACGCACAGTTCTCCCCGCGCAATCGTCGCATCAATCAGCGCGTTGCCAAGCGCGCGTTTGACTTCCGATTCAAGACGATCAAGATCTTCCATCGCCGTTACCTGTCGATCACTTTGTTGCCGCGACGGATTTTGCGGTGCAGTTGCATGATTCCGTAAAGTAGCGCTTCCGCTGTCGGCGGGCATCCGGGGATATAGATATCCACTGGCACGATACGGTCGCAACCGCGCACGACGGAATAGGAATAGTGGTAATAGCCGCCGCTGTTCGCGCAGCTCCCCATCGAAATCACCCAGCGCGGCTCCGGCATCTGGTCGTAGAGGAGGCGCATCGCGGGGGCCATCTTGTTCGTCAGCGTTCCGGCGACGATCATCACGTCCGACTGGCGCGGCGAGGCGCGCGGCATCATGCCGAAGCGGTCGAGGTCGTAGCGGCTCATATAGGCGTGGATCATCTCGATCCCGCAGCAGGCCAGCCCGAACGTCATCGGCCACATCGAACCGGTACGCGCCCACGCCATAAGGTCTTCGTATTTGGTCAGAAGGAAGCCCTTGTCCTGCACCGTTTCGCCCAGCTTCCGCGCAATATCCTCAGCTTTCGCCAAACGCATCTCATCCATGGCGCAGCGCTCCTGCAGCCCTGCGGCATATTCTCATTCCCATTCGAGCGCGCCTTTCTTCCATTCGTAGATAAAGCCGACGGTTAGCACCGCGAGAAACGCCATCATCGACCAAAACCCCTCCATCCCGATGTCCTTCAGCGTGATGGCCCACGGGAACAGAAAGGCCGTCTCCAAGTCAAAAATGATGAAGAGAATCGCCACAAGGTAGAAGCGCACGTCAAATTTGGCATGCGCGCTGTCGAAGGCTGGAAAACCGCATTCGTAGGCCGAATTTTTTTCGCGGTCCGGCCTGCGTTTGGCCAATATGAACGGCACGGCAGTCGCCGCCGTCGCGACAAAAGCCGCAATGGCCAGAAACACCAATATAGGGAAGTAGTTGGCGAGAAGATCGCTTGGCATGTTGGGGGCTGCTTTAGGGCGGGAGGCAGACTCAGGTTGACGCTTGGGAAAGAATTATCAGGTTCGGGCTAAATGGCAAGCGCCATTCTCCCGAAAGCTTTTTATTTCATCTTGAGTTTTCTAGATTTTCATCCGGAGGATGGCGCGAGTGACGGGACTTGAACCCGCGACCTTCGGCGTGACAGGCCGACGCTCTAACCAACTGAGCTACACCCGCTTGGCAGTGTTTAGCGGTAAGGCGCAACGATTAGGCCATTCCCCCCTTCCCTGTCAAGGAAAGGTTAGCGTTTTCTTATACTTTCTGTTAGAAAACAGCCTGCGACAGGGCTTTTGGGCGGTTAGCTCAGCGGTAGAGCATCTCGTTTACACCGAGAGGGTCGGGGGTTCGAAACCCTCACCGCCCACCATAGTCCCTGATGTCGTTTTCTCGTTTTGGAATCCTTACCCTAACTTAGGGGATAACAAGGCTGTTTTAAAACTACGTTGAACATTGTCCGATATGTAGCCTATTTCTTCCTGTAGCACTCGTATCACCGTGTCCGGTTTCGGCATAAACAGAGGCGTCTTATATCGCTCAATCTGAGCCTTGCGGGTAGCGATCTTATCGAAAACATCTGATACTAATTCCTTTGTCTTTGCGCTGGCTTGTCGTGCGATGGTTGCTTGTGACGAGCTGTCATTCCTATTCACTTGAATTTCGGAGGATGAATATACAATCGCTGGCACAACCATTTCGTACATCATGCTTCCTGCTGCGATGACGTGCGCAATTCCATGCTCTTTTTCCCCTTGCTGGGCAACATTTTCTATTTCGGCTGCCCGTGCCCCCAAGTAAACAGAGTGGGCAAGTTTCTCCAATTCAGTGTAATTACGGAGATTTTCGATGGCCTTGATTGCCTCGCTCATGTCTTTTGGCGCTGTCAGGACTTCCACTGTGGCATTACGCACGCTTCTATAATCAGCACATAGCAGTTTTGCGTATGCATGCAATTCGGAATAGCTTTGGGGGTTGCAATTCTCGATATGCTGGAAAAATAGTCCTAATATTCTTTTGTCTTGCATGATTTCCTCGTTAGCTATTTGGGTAATTTTTTCATGATATTATTCGTTTATGATATGAGCTTGATGTTACCTATGTCCAGCTTATTATTATTTTCATCTTTCATCGCGTGGGGAGTTCCTGTTTTCTTATTCATAATATTTCAATGGGTTAGCCACTTGTGGATTGGGCCGTTTACCTGTAAGAGGGCCGTTCCAATTCCGGGTGATTGCGCTTTCAGGGGCCAGAATGTCTGCTACGCACAGCCATTATGACACATTAGACGGGTTGCGCGGGATTGCAGCGCTCGCGGTGGTGGGGTTTCATTTCACGCAATATCAATCGGTTACCTTTTTTTACAACGCGCCGTTCGCGGTCGATTTTTTCTTTATGTTAAGCGGGTTCGTGATCGCGCATTCGTATGGATCGCAGTTGTTCGCGAGCATGGGCCTCGGGGAATATTTTGGCAAGCGCGTGATCCGCCTTTATCCGATGTTCGCGCTTGGAACGCTTCTAGGGACTCCTGCCCTGATGGCTCTGGCCGCCAACGGACAGGCCTTTTTCGCGCCGCCTTCGCTTGGCGTTTGCTCGGCGCTTCATACGTTCTTTCTTCCCTGCTTCGCTCCGTTTGGCGTTAGCAGCCTTGGATCTTCCTTCAGCGTTTGGGGCGTCATTTTTCCTGCTAATCCCGCCGCTTGGTCCTTGTTTTTTGAAATGGTCGCCGGGTTGTCGTTCCCCCTGCTTTGCCGATTGAAGACACGGCATTTGTTCTTGTGCGTCTTTACGTTATGGGCCGGATTTTTGGGCAGCGGCTTGTGGCTTGGGTCGCAGAACGGCTTTTACAGCTTCTTTCTTGATGCCGGATGGGGAATTGGCAACTTTTTGGTCGGGTTTCCACGCGCTTTATTCGGGTTCGTGTGCGGAGTCTTGCTTTATCGGATTCATGACCGCATCCCCCGGCTCCCGCTTCGGCTCTGGATGCTTTATCTGGCGTTGGCGCTGGCTATTGCCTTCCCTTTTTCGATCAAGGGGAGTTATCACGCGCTTGCGGTCACGTTCTTCGCGCCGCTGGTCGTACTGGCCGGGGCAGCGGTACGTTGCCAAGACGGGTTCAGCACTAAGACAGCCCGGATGCTAGGGCGCATGTCTTATCCGGTTTACTGTCTGCACTTTCCGGTTGGGCGGTTTGCCTTTCTGGTCGGCGAGCATTTCTATCTTTCTTCGTTCGCCACCATTGGGCTTGCTTTGGCATCCACGTTGGCGATTAGCTTCCTTGCCGTGGCCTTTGTGGACGAGCCGATCCGCACGTGGCTTTCGCGCCGTTTGTCAGCTGTTATCGCCGCGCGTTCGCGTCGGTCTGCGCAGGCTTCGTTGCAGAGGGTTCTTGAGGATGCCCGCGCAGAAACTCCTGCTCAGGGGGCCATAGACCGTCAAAGAAAGGGTTCTTTGTAGGGGCTCCTACTTATTGCGGTCCACAACGAAACGCGCCACGTCTTCGAGATATTTTGCGCGGCCTTCGAAGACCGAGAGGTGTTGCACCGCTTGATCACAGAGCAGACGCGCTTGGCTGCGGGCCCGATCGAGGCCGAGCACCGTCACAAACGTGGCTTTACCCGCTTTGGCGTCGCGGCCCACCGATTTGCCGGTTTCGGCTTCCGTCCCTTCGGCGTCGAGCAAATCATCCACGATCTGGAACGCCAGGCCAAGGTCATGCGCGTAGGCGCGAAGCGCGTTGTGGTGCTGCACAGACGCTTTGCCCAATATGGCTCCCGCCTCCGTCGAGCAAGCAATCAGTTCGCCCGTCTTCATGCGCTGAAGTCGCGTGATCGCGCCTATGTCGAAAGGCGCTTTCTCGGCTATCAGGTCAAGCATTTGTCCGCCGACCATGCCGTTCGCGCCAGAGGCTTTAGCCAAGGCGGTTACCAATTTGCAGCGCACTTGGGGATCTTCATGTGTGCGCGGGTCTGCGGCTATTTCGAACGCAATTGTCAACAGCGCGTCGCCCGCGAGGATTGCTGTCGCTTCGTCGTATTGCTTGTGAACGGTGGGCTGTCCGCGTCGTAGATCGGAATTGTCCATTGCGGGCAAATCGTCGTGGATCAAAGAATAGCAATGTATGCATTCAATGGCAGCCGCCGCGCGTACCGCGCAATCGTCCGCTACGCCAAAGATTCGCGCGGAACTCATGACCAAAAACGGACGCAAGCGCTTGCCCCCGCTCATCGCGCTATATCTCATCGCGTCAAACAGGCGACTTTCAGGAAAGTCCGTTTTGGGGAGCAGCCGGTCAAGCGCATCGCTGACGGACTTCGCTGCTTGCGACATTTCTGCGGAGAGTGTCGAGCTTACAGATGGCATGGCTACCTTGAGGACAAAAAATATCGTTTGGGGATTTGGTACGTGCTGCCCTTATTGTCTGAAAGTTGTGGTGCGCAGAGTCAAGGGCATCCGGTTAAGATTTTTGTTGTGTGGGCGGCACGCCGCCGTTATTTCCAACAGCAATCTGGTCAACACGCATTTGCGCTTCGCGCAATTTTGTCTCGCAGTGGCGCTTCAGCAATGCCCCCCGTTCATATGCGGCTATCGCGTCGTCAAGTTTTGCCTTGCCGTCTTCCAGTTGTCGCACCAGTTTTTCAAGTTCGGCAAGCGCTTCCTCGAAGCCTAGCTTGGCGATATCGGGCGGCATTGTCTCGGATGTTTTTTCAGTCATAGCTTGGTTTTCTAAAACGTATTTTGGAAGGGATCAAACGGCTCTGATTTTATCCGCTTAGAACAGATGGGCTATCAGGGTTGAAAATTAATGTGGACTATTTTGGTATAAATTTGTACTCTCTCCACCATGTTTCGACTAACCCGCCTCACCGACTACGCCATTGCATTGCTAACCCATATGGTCAGCGATGACAAGGCGATTTGGGCCGCCTCCGATCTTTCCGCACGGTCAAGGCTTCCTCAGCCAACTGTCTCGAAAATTCTTAAGCACCTTGCCAAAACAGGTATCATTAAGGCTGTGCGCGGGGCCGCAGGCGGATATCAGCTTTCCAGAGCGCCGAACGAAATTACTGTCGTTCAAATCGTCGAAGGCATGGATGGGCCTATTTGCATTACCGATTGTTCTGGAGTCGGAAAGGATTCAGACTGCCTTATCCGCGAGTTCTGCGTTATGGGGGGTAGTTGGAACAAGATTAACAACGCCGTTCGTTTCGCGCTGGCATCGGTAACGCTTGCGGATATGGCTGGACAAGGGGCGCTCAAAGGCACCCCCGGTCCTCTTAAAGCGGACACAAGCCCTATATGCTGTCAAATTGAAGAAGCAGAGAAAGATCTTTCGCTTGTCATCGACGAGAGCGACGAAATCGTCAGACGGGCTGCGATATGACCGCTTACGATAAACAGGACGCGGCCCGGCTTGTCGCTGGCGACTATAAATATGGATTCGTCAGCGCGATTGAGTCCGACACTGCGCCCAAGGGGTTGAACGAAGAAACCATCCGGTTTATTTCCGCCAAAAAGAATGAGCCCGTATGGCTGTTGGATTATCGGCTCTCCGCCTATCGGCACTGGCTCGCGATGGAGGAGCCGGCTTGGGCGCATGTTCAGCATCCGCCGATCGACTATCAGGATAGTTGCTATTACTCAGCGCCAAAGCAGAAGATTAAGCCCAAGAGTCTTGACGAAGTCGATCCTGAGTTGTTGCGCACCTACGACAAACTGGGCATTCCCTTGCGCGAGCAAGAAGTTCTGGCCGGAGTTTCGCCGCGCATAGCCATAGATGCCGTGTTCGATAGCGTATCGGTCGCGACCACGTACAAAAAGAATCTCGAAGCTTTGGGGATCGTTTTCTGCTCGTTCTCGGAGGCTGCGCAAAACCATCCCGACCTTGTGAAAAAGTATTTCGGCTCGGTGGTTCCGGCGACCGACAATTTTTTCGCGACGCTGAACTCCGCCGTGTTTACCGACGGATCTTTCGTTTATATTCCGCCGGGCGTGCGCTGTCCGATGGAGCTTTCGACCTATTTCCGCATTAACGCCGAAAATACCGGCCAATTCGAGCGTACGCTGATTATCGCGGATCGAGGCGCTTATGTTAGCTATCTTGAAGGCTGCACCGCGCCTAAGCGCGACGAAAACCAACTGCATGCGGCGGTGGTGGAACTTATAGCGCTCGACGACGCGCAGATTAAATATTCGACGGTGCAGAACTGGTATCCCGGCGACGCGAACGGCAAGGGCGGGATTTATAATTTCGTCACCAAGCGAGGCGCTTGTCGTGGCGCGAGGTCGCGCATTTCGTGGACGCAGGTGGAAACAGGGTCAGCCATCACATGGAAGTATCCGAGCTGCGTCCTTTCGGGCGATGAATCGGTTGGAGAGTTCTATTCCGTCGCGGTGGCCAATAACTGCCAGCAAGCAGACACCGGGACCAAGATGATCCATATCGGTAAGAATACCCGATCGACCATCGTTTCAAAGGGCATAAGCGCCGGACGCGCTCAGAACACCTATCGCGGGTTGGTGAAAATTTTGCGCACAGCCAAAGGCGCGCGCAATCATACGCAGTGCGATAGTCTTTTGATTGGCAGCTCTTGTGGCGCCCACACGGTTCCCTACATCGAATCCCGGCAGCCTTCGGCCCGCGTGGAGCATGAGGCCACGACTTCGCGCGTCAGCGAAGATCAGCTCTTTTACTGTCAGCAGCGGGGGATGTCGCCGGAAGACGCGATGGCGTTGATCGTCGGCGGCTTTTGTCGCGAAGTGATGCAAGAACTGCCGATGGAATTCGCGGTCGAGGCGCAAAAGCTTTTGGGAATAAGTCTTGAAGGCAGCGTTGGTTAGGATAATTTTTACGGGCGCATATATGCTGGAACTTCACAATCTTCATGCTTCCATCGGCGGTAAGGGTGTACTTAAGGGTATCGACTTAACCGTACGGGCCGGGGAAGCGCATGCGATCATGGGGCCTAACGGCTCAGGCAAAAGCACCTTGTCCTATGTTCTGGCGGGGCGCGATGGGTATACGGTGACGGAGGGCACTCTGTCTTTCAAGGGTCGCGATCTTATGGGGATGTTGCCCGAAGAACGCGCAGCGGCGGGTCTTTTTCTTGCTTTTCAATATCCGATCGAGATCCCCGGCGTCACGAACATGAACTTCCTGAAAACTTCGCTCAACGCCATACGCAAGGCGCGGGGGCAAGAACCGCTCGATGCGGTCGCGATGCTCAAGACCTTGCGCGAGAAGGCGAAAGCGCTTGGCATTGGCGAGGATATGCTGCGAAGGTCCGTGAATGTGGGTTTTTCCGGCGGCGAGAAGAAACGCAACGAGGCGCTTCAAATGTCGGTGCTGGAGCCATCTCTGTGCATCCTCGACGAAACCGACAGCGGGCTTGATATTGACGCGCTGAAGGCCGTCGCGCAGGGTGTCAACGCGATGCGCAGTCCTGATCGCGCCATGATCGTCATTACGCATTATCAGCGGCTTTTGGATTATATCAAGCCCGATGTCGTGCATGTGCTGGCCCATGGTAAGATCCGCAGAACGGGTGGGCCGGAGCTGGCGAAGGAACTGGAAGCCAAAGGGTATGCGGACTTTGCTCAGGAGGGGTAGGGAGATGACCACGTTACTCTCCACATTGACACATGGTTTCAGAACAAGATTCGCCTTTGTAGTAGGCGTCAATCCGCATGTAGCGTCCTGTGAAGCAGGATGCGGGGATGCGGAATCCGATGACGTTCAATGGGCTAACTTTGTTGGACATAGGATTCCGCATAAATTTTCTTTCGCTTTGCTGCGCAAACCGAAGAGAAAATTTTGCGGAATGACGGTCCTTTTGTCTTGGGTTGGCGTTAATAGGAAGCGTTGGGGATACCCATGACGCTTGCGCCTCAAAACACGTTGATTTTCGACTGGAACAGTACGCTCTTGGACGATGCGCAGGCTTTATGCGATGCGTTTAACATTCTGTTCGCGCAATGCGGTCGCGAGCCGATTGATCTGCAGACCTACCAAGACCGCTATGACATGCCCATTGAGCGTTTCTATGGCAATCACGGTTTCGCCGCGCATGAGATTCCGTCTTTGCTCCCGAAATTCGCCGAGGTGTTTCACTCAAACTACGAGCCCTTGGCGAAGTCTTTGCCCTTGCGAGACGGCGCTCATGATGTGCTGTCTTACGCCAAGGATTCCGGGGCGCACACCATCATCTTGAGCAACCATTTGCGGCCCCCCATCCTTGAACATCTCGCCCGGTTCTCCATCGCGGATTACTTCTCGGAAGTTATTGCGTACCCAAGCCGTGCGGAGCAGTTCCGCAAAGAAAGCAAGGGCCAAAAGCTGTTGAGATATCTCGGCGAGAATTGGCTTGATCCAGCTTGTTCCGTGATTGTCGGGGACTCTCCCGAAGAAACCGTCATTGCCCGCGAGCAAGGCATCGTCAGCGTCGCGATTACGGGTGGCTGCGTTTCGGAGGCTCGGTTGCGGGCGGCTCAACCTGATTACCTGATTCACTCCCTGACTGAATTAAAGCCCATCCTCGCGGAAAGGTGGGGGGGATGAGCCTCACTTCCGTCCTTGCCAGAAGCAGAAACGACCGCGAAGCGTGGCGTTATACGGATCTTGCCGCGCTGTTGCCTGCAGCCTGCCCGCCTTCTGAAGCTTCGCAAACGGGAGTTCAGGACGCGATTGATCGCGGAACTTTGCCCAGCGTTATCGAGGAACCTTCGCTGAGACTGCGGCTGGCGTTCGTCGACGGAATCTTCGATCCTCTCCTGTCGCATGGCGGAGAATGGCCGACGGGATTGCGCGTCGAGGCCAAAGGTTCGCATTGTTCGATCACGGCGGAGGTCGAAACATGTCTTGTCACAGCGCCGCTTGAGTTGGTCTTTTTTCACCGTAGAGGCCTTGCTTCCTATCTGGAGCGCAACACCCAACTTCATATTTCGCTTGGGGAAAGTTCGCGCCTTACGTTGATTGAGCACCACTTTGGCGAAGACAACTGCGCGGCGGTTCATGTCGCGGAAAGTTTTATCACGCTTGATCCTCATGCCAAGCTCTCGCACGCGATGCTTTTCCATCGCGCGCCCGCGGCGACTTGTTTGGCCCGCACAGAGGCTCACCTTGCGAAAGGGGCTTTTTACCGCCATTTCGCGCTCATCAAGGATACAAAGCTCGTACGCAACGAGCTTCTGATAGGACTTGAGGGCGAACAGGCCCAGACGACACTTGACGGCGCGATGCTCTTGCGCGCGCGCGAGCATGCGGACACCTATATCAAAGTTTTGCACGCGGCGCCCTACGCCACCAGCAGGCAATTTTATAAATCCATTGTTCAGGATCGCGCCAAAGGCGCGTTTCAGGGTAAGATCCTTGTCGAGCCTGCGGGGCAGCACGCCGACGCGCGTCAGACTTGCCGCGCGTTGCTGCTTTCCGATCAGGCAGAGATGAACGCGAAGCCAGAGCTTGAAATCTACGCCGACGACGTGCAATGCAGCCATGGTTGCGCGACCGGGACTCTCGACGACGATGCCTTGTTTTACTTGCGCTCACGCGGTTTGTCGGAGTCGCAAGCCCACGCGATGCTGCTGCGCGCCTTTGTTGACGAAATCATGAACGAATCTCACGCAGGCGAGTGTTCGACTTTCGCGCAGTCGCTTGCAGAAAGGTGGTTCGACGATGCCTCCTGACGTTGCGCTCTCCCCTGCTCCGGCAGATGACATTGAGCATTATCGCGCGGATTTTCCGATCCTGAGCCATATCATTCACGGGCGCAGGCTTGCGTATCTCGACAACGCCGCCAGCACGCAGAAGCCGCGCTGCGCGCTTGACGCCATGACGCGATTTCAGGAGCGCGATTACTCCAACATCCATCGTGGCGTGCACGAGTTGAGCGTTCGCGCCACACAGGCCTATGAACAGGCGCGAGCTTGCGTTCGGCGCTTTCTCAATGCCGAGCGCGATGACGAGATCGTGTTCGTGCGCGGCGGCACTGAGGCTATCAATCTGGTCGCCCATAGCTGGGGGCGCGTCAATCTTAAGGCAGGCGACGAGATCGTTTTGACGGTTCTGGAGCATCATTCGAATATCGTGCCTTGGCAGATGTTGCGTGCCGATACGGGCGTGGTTTTGCGCGTCGTCCCGGTGTCGGAGCGCGGAGAGGTTCGCATTGAAGACGTTCGCGCCGTCTTGTCGCCGCGCACAAAGCTTGTCGCCATCGCGCATGTCTCCAATGTGCTTGGCACAGTGCTTCCGATTGGCGAGATCGTTCGGGCCGCGCATGCGCACGGGGCGCTTGCTTTGATCGACGGGTGTCAAGCGGTCGCGCGGATTCCGGTCGATGTGCGGGAGATTGACGCCGATTTTTACGTATTCTCCGGGCATAAAATCTATGGCCCGACCGGCATCGGAGTTCTTTATGGCAAGCATGATCTGCTTGCGGCCATGCCTCCCTATCAGGGCGGCGGTGGCATGATCGAAAGCGTTACGTTCGAGGAGACAACCTACGCGCCGCCGCCGGGACGGTTCGAGGCGGGAACGCCTGCGATCACCGAAGCGGTAGGGCTGGCGGCGGCGCTCGATTACGTATCAGGAATCGGCTTGTCGCGTATTGGCGCTCACGAAGACACCCTGCTTAAGCATGCGGAAGACGCGCTGCGCCGCATCGAAGGCGTGACCATCGTGGGGCAAGCGCCGCAGAAGGCCGGCGTTCTGTCGTTCGTGATGAAGCAGGCGCATCCTCACGATATTGGCACTATTCTCGACCGCCACGGGGTGGCGATCCGCGCGGGGCATCATTGCGCCCAGCCGCTGATGGAAAGTCTCGACCTCACCGCAACCGCGCGGGCCTCGTTCGGGCTTTATAATAACATTGAGGATGTCGAAGCGCTGTCCGAAGCTGTGCGCGAAGTGAAGAGGTTTTTGGGATGACGGGTGATCTGCCCATGGATGATTTGCGCGACCTGTATCAGGATTTAATCCTCGATCACGGACGCAACCCGCGCAACTTTCGCGTCGTGGAAGGCGCGAACCACGAAGCTTTGGGCCATAATCCGCTCTGCGGCGACAGGCTTATGCTATACTTAGCGGTCGATGAGGACGGCGTTATCCGCGACGCGGGCTTTCAGGGCAGCGGCTGCGCGATTTCCGTGGCTTCGGCTTCAATGATGACAGGCATGTTGATTGGCAAGACCACCGAACAGGCCGAGGCTCTTTTCTCGATATTGCATGCGGCCTGCACCGGGCAGGACGCCGCGCAGCCTACGGATTCCGCTCAGAGCGAGGATGTCGATAGGCTGAAGGCTTTGTCAGGCGTCAGGAACTACCCCATGCGGGTTAAGTGCGCGACATTGGCATGGCATACGATGCAGGCGGCTTTGAAAAGCGAAAAAAAGGTTACGACAGAATGACGACACCCAGCCCTAGCCATGCGCCAGATGATGTGTCGCCTCCGCAAGATGCGGGGGATGGTTCGCGCTTGCCCCCGGCCTCGCCAGAAGCGGCCTCGCAGTTCGTTGCGGCGCTTGGCGAGAAGATCGTCGCGCGGTTGCGCTCGGTGTTCGATCCTGAAATCCCCGTCAACATCTACGATCTTGGCCTTATTTACAGGATCGACGTTTTGCCGCTGGATAACGGCAAAGCGAATGTCGATATTGACATGACTTTGACGACGCCCAACTGCCCCATCGCAGGCCAGATGCCCTTGATGGCCGAACATGCCGTGTTGGCGCTCGAAGAGGTCAAGGATGTCAAGGTCGAGCTGGTCTGGGATCCGCCGTGGGACAAGACCATGATGTCGGACGAAGCCAAGTTGCAGCTCAATATGTTTTAAGGGCGGTTACTCGGCCTGCCTACATGCGTTTTCTGCATACGTAATAGACGGGCTTGCGGCCCGCCTGCAGGCCTTTTTGCTCATAGCGCGTGGGGATCCAACCTGCGGGCGGCGTTTCGGCGCGGTATTCCAGCACGACGGTTTCCGAATTCTTTAACATTTCATCGGTCCAGACGATCAATTTGGCATCATCGGTCGCGGTGGTCAGCGTCGCGCCGGGCGCAAGCGTTCTTGCAAGGCGGGCGAGATTTTCCGGGCCGATAAAGCGTCTTTCGGCGTGACGCGCCTTCGGCCACGGGTCCGGGAACAGCACAAAGCACTGCGACAGGCACGCATCCGGCAAGCGATCCAGCAACAGACGCGCGTCGCCGGGGTATACGCGGATATTCTCAATGCGGCCATCGTCGATATGCTGCAGCATGCTCGCAATGCCGTTGACGAAGGGTTCGCAGCCGATCAAGCCGCCCGTGGGATCGTCTTTGGCCAGCGCCGCCAGATGTTCGCCGCCGCCGAAGCCGATTTCCAATGTCAGTTTATGCGGCGCGCGCGCGAACAGACCGATGGGGTCCAGCATGGAGTCGCCGGGAGGAAGGTCGATCCGCACGCGCGGCAGAAATTCTTGCATCAGGGCGCTTTTGCGCGCGCGCAAGGGGCGGCCTTTGCGGCGGCCAAACAACTTGGGACGGTTATCAAACGCAGAATGTTCAGGACTTGTCATGGCCGTTGTACGCTCCGTTCGCCAAACAGCGCCGTTCCAATTCGAACTTCTGTCGCGCCGCAGCGGATTGCTTGCTCAAAGTCGCCGCTCATGCCCATGCTGAGATGCGGAAGATTGTGGCGAATCGCCAATTCGCGCAGTTTCAGGAAATAGGGAACAGGGTCGGCGTTTCGTGGCGGCATGCACATCAGCCCTCCGATGCGCAGCTCCCGCTTTTTGACGCAATAGCCAAGAAACTCGCCAAGCTTTTGCGGAAATATTCCGGCTTTTTGCGGTTCTTCACCGATATTGACTTCAATATAGCATGTCAGATTACGGTTGGTTTTGGTTTGCGCGCGCGCCAGTTCATCCGCAAGTTTGGGTCGGTCAAGCGTTTCGACCACATCAAACAACTTGACGGCTTCGAGCGCCTTGTTGGTTTGCAGCGGGCCAATCAGATGCAACTCAAGATCCGGAAATTCCTCGCGCAGGGGCGAGAATTTTGTCTTCGCCTCGATCACCCTGTTCTCGCCAAACAGGCGCTGTCCGGCGAGGATGGCTTCGCGCACCTCTTCCGCGCCGCGTGTTTTGCTAACCGCCATAAGGCGCACCGCTTTCGTCGGCCTTCCCGCTTGTTGGCAAGCAATCTCAATCTTCGCGTTGAGGGCGGCGAGATTCGATGAGATTGTCACGCTTCGGGTTTCCTTTGGCTCAAGCGCGGAGCCATTTCGACGCAGTTGCGTCCTTGTTTTTTCGCGCGATATAGCGCTTCGTCGGCGCGGTTCAATACATCGTCGACGGTGCCGTCGCGCGCGTCTAATTGCGCCACGCCTATGCTGATCGAGCTATGAATTACGGTTGATGTCCCTGCGATGAACGGGCGATCCGCAACATTTTGCCGCATGCGTTCAGCGACTTCCGTCGCCGCCTCTAGCGCGGTTTCCGGCAGCAGAACAGCAAACTCCTCTCCCCCTAGCCGCCCCAAGGAATCCGATTGCCGCAGGCTTTCCAAAGCGCGCCGGACAAACCCCTGCAAAACAACGTCTCCGGTCGCATGGCCATGCGTGTCGTTCACTTGCTTGAAATGGTCAAGGTCGATCATCATCACTGACATTTCGCGCGAGAAACGCCGTGCGCGTCGCAGTTCTTGTTCGGCCTGCGCAAGAAAATATCGTCGGTTACTGAGCCCCGTCAACGCATCCGTACTGGCCTGACGAAAGAGTTCGGCCTCCATCTGCTTGCGTTGAGAGATGTCATTTATCGCAACCAAAACAGCCGGAACTCCGCTGTATACAATCGTGATCGCCGCAAGCTCGGCCACAAATTTACGGCCCTGCGCGGTTTGCATCGTCACTTCTATATCACGGATGTCCCCAAGCTTTTCCACCAGATCCCGAAGGTCGTCGCGTTCGCCAGGATCCACGTAAAATTCCGTGGATGAGCGCTTCAAGAGCTGCCCCGCGCCGCGCTGAAACAATAAGCAGGTTTTGCGATTTACGAACAGCAACTGCCCGTCCAGCTTTCTCGCGATGTAAATCGGGTAGGGCAGAACTTCGAGGATCGCAAGCACGTGCTGTTCGTTGTTGAGCAATGTTTTTTCTAGTTCGACCTGCTTGCCAATATCGTACGCTGTGATTTGCACGGCGGGGGAGCCATGCCAATCGATCAGCCGTTGGTTAATGTTGACCCAGATTTCTTTTTTGTCTTTCCGGATCGCGCACATGCGGCCAGCCAATGACGGCACTCGCCGCTTGATCAGGGCGTCGTAATCTTCTTCGGCGCACGCCCAGATATCGTCCGGAACGAGGGGACGCAGGATCGGAAGCCCTAGAACTTCCTGCACGTTTTTATATCCCAGCATGCGCGCGAAGGCGCGATTGGCGTATAGCGGTTTGAAATTACTGTGAACCAATATTCCTTCTATGGCGTTTTCGACCATATCTCGGAAATCGGGCGCACGATCATCACGTCGGCGTCCGGAATTTTTCCGCACCGTTCCCTGCTCTCGACGTGATGGCAATATTTTATCGGGCATAGCAGTTTGCCACGCTTTCTTACCCTGCCATATCTTTCAGGCAGGTTGCGCCTGAGTTGACGGTTTTACGTCCCGGACTGTCTCCGGGGCCTTGTCTTGCTCAATCCTCGGTGCCTTCGATTCCATTCAAGCGGTCGCGCAGTTGCTTACCTGTCTTGAAGAACGGGACATACTTGGCCGACACGGCAACCGTTTGGCCCGTACGTGGGTTGCGCCCCTGCCGAGCATCGCGACGTTTCACCGAGAAAGCTCCAAACCCGCGCAGTTCCACGCGATTATCACGCGCCAGCGCATTTGATATCTCGTCAAAAACGGTGTTAACAATGCGTTCGATGTAGCGTTGCAGCAAATGCGGATATTTCTCCGCAAGGCGCAAAATAAGATCGGATTTGGTCATGGCAACATTGTCCTTGAAGGTGTGCGGTCGAGGCAGCGTACGGGATCCCGAACAGGTTCTCGGAGACTCGACCCTTCACGATTGATTCGTATTCTTAAGAAACTTGCCAAAGCCTATGCGCCAAGTCAAGCTGCAGCGCATATAACCCCTTGGGTAAAAACATGTTTTTGGCAAGGTTGCTTTATATATGTTTCGATACAATTTTACAACGCGCGTCAAGGACTGTCTTCGCGAGGAACCTGGGGCGATGCGTGAGCAACCCCCTCCCATAACCTCATAAAACAATCGGAACCTATTGCTATACTCATCGCAGATCAAGAGTTGGCGAGTCATTGCCACAAGACAGGCGCGACTCCCTCGCCCCCGTGAGGGGGAGAGGGTTGGGGTAAGGGGGCAAGTCTATCGCTTGGAATCCAGACTCCCCCCTCACCCCAAACCCCTCTCCCTCCTATGGAGGGCGAGGGGCTATACGCTGCGCCGTCGGCAGAAATGCTCCCAACTCTTCGTGTGCTATGGGTATATTTAGCTTTCCGCTCTGAATTCATACATTCCCGTTCTGTACTGCGGTTTTGAGCGCATAGCGCACCTCGCGAATGACCGTTTTCCAATCGCGGTGTCGGGGCTGACGGAACAGGCGCATGGTTGGGTACCATACGCTATCGCTTCGGTCCGACAGCCAGCGCCAATCTGGCGCGAATGGCAGCAATGTCCAAACTTTCTTCCCCAAGCCGCCCGCAAGGTGAGCTGTTGCGGTATCGCATGTCACGACGAGAGCCATTTGTCTTATTAATCGCGCAGATGCCGCAAAATCGGTTAATAAAGGCGCAAGATCTGTAATGTTCAGATGCGGCAGCAACTCCGCGTCGCCCGCCTTCATGTCGCGATTGAAGCTGTAATAGCTCACGCGCGCGCCGCCCTCCGCGAAGATTTCGCGGAAATCGGCTAATGGAATCGAACGATTTGCATCATTTTTATGCAGTGGGCTGCCACCCCAGACCACGCCGACACGAAATTGTTCCTGATCTTTTTGAGGCAACCTTGTTGCATCGTCTGGTTCCAACTGCGGGAGATAAGGTATATTCGATGGAACGCTATCAAGCGTTGTGCCGAAACGATAAGGGAGGTCGAACACCGATGCATGAAAGTCGTATTCCCCTGTCGCTACGTCATGCACAAGCACTTCGTCAGCTTCCGTTCCTTCGCGGAACAAGGCGGCTAACGCCGGGTGCACAGCCAGCTTGATCCGCGCTCCGCGCTTCTTTAGCAAGGGGATATAGCGGTATAGCATCAGCGTATCGCCAAACCCCTGCTCGTCGCTTATAAGGATCGTTTTTCCGCTGAGATCCTCGCCTTTCCAAAGAGGGCGGGAATAGGCAACCCTTCGTAGCCCGCCTACGTCCTGAAACCGGGCACGGTAGCGCGCGAATCCTGATTTGTATTTTCCCCGCAGCAGCTCAATCAGCGCCAGATGCCAATGGCGATTGCCATATTCTTCTTCTTCAACCTCACGGGAATCCTCGTTAGGTATAATCTGTCCGGCTACCTCGACAGTCTTGAGAAATGTCGCCTCCGCTTCGTCGAGCTTGTTCAGTGACTGGTATGTCTGACCTAGATTGTCCCAGATATCAGCGCGATCAGGCTTAAGAGCCAACGCTCTTTTATAGGCTTCCAGCGCTTCCTCAAATCGGTGCAGCCTGCTCATCGCAACGCCATAGCCGAACCATGCGAAGTGGTTGCTCGGCATGAGCCGCACACATTTTTCACCCGCGACACGCGCCAGTTCGTAATCTCCGACCTGCTCGGCGATGTTGCACAGGGTTCTCCAGCCTTCGCCGTATTCCGAAGCACAGGCTACTGCGGCATGCGCGTGCCGGAGCGCTTCGTCGAAATTTCTTTCGTGCACATAGCAAAGCGCCA
>JBEOJY010000005.1:0-64867 GCA_040275305.1 Bdellovibrionales bacterium
CAAAAAATATGAAAAATCCCCTAAATACCTGTTGACGCAACAATCCCATTTATGATACAAACATCCCACTTCTTTAGATTGAAAAATTTGAAGGAGTGTCGGCAAGGCCGACGGTCCCATGGTCCTCGAGGTAAGTGGGGGAAAACCGGAAAGCCTTGAAGGCGGGTAGGCCACCCTAAGCGGAGGCCGGGGCAGACAGGGAACCGGACCGTGATGGCGGAGAGCTCTCCAGACTAAGAAGGAAGAAAGTGGAAGACAGGAATTGGAAGGCAGGTTTAGAAAAAAACGAGAAGAAAGAAAAAAGAAATGGTCGAATAACAAGATGAAAGTATAGAAGTCGCCGATTGCGGAGGCGTAATCCACGTTCAGTCTGGATTGACGAGTTCGCGCGATGATCTTGTGACGACTGGGCCGCTTTCCAGTAGCGGGCATGCGTTAACTATTCGCGCGCGGGCTTCCCTTCTGCGCCAACATCGCGTAAGCAAAGGGAGAATAGCTTTTTACCCCGACACCCTTATTTGTTTTTTGGATAGATAGCTCATGCCGTCATTCCTGCAAGCGATCCTATTATCGCGCACGCCTATCGTTGCCGCTGTTTCCGTCGCTTTGGCCTTGTTGCTTCTTGGTGGGCTCAAGTTCGGATTGGAGCCAAGCATGGGGCTTGCGCTTGCCGCTGCGGCGGCGGTCGGCGTTTTGGCCATTTTGGTTGCGGCGCTTAACAAGCGACGCACGGAAGTCGAGCAACAAAACCGCGTGTTGCGTTTTTCGGTCGAGCGGTTGCAGGCTATGCTTTCAACGGTTCCGGTCGGGTACTGCTTGTTTACCCCGCAAGGCATTTTGCGCGAGACGCAGCGCGCGGCGCAGATTCTTGGCATCGAGAAGGTTTCGCATGTCGAAGATATCGTGAGCGCGATCAAAGATGGCGCGGCGTTCGTCGACGCTTTCCGCAAGCTACAGTCAATCGGGTTGCCTTTCACGTTGCAGGTCGAGACGGTATTAAATGGCAAACTGGCGCAGATTATCGGCGATCGGTTTCGCGTGGGGCGCGAGGGGCCGCAGATCGATGTGTTGTGGCTGACAGAGCGCGTGATGCCCTCCTTGCAGGCGCTTGGGTTTGGGAGCGCGGCTTCGCTATCTACGACCATGGCTGTATCTGTGGAAAGTAGACCAACCGAGTCCGTTGCGGGGGAGGCTGCGGCTATTGTTGACGCTGTTCGCCATGATCGGGATTCCCAGACCTTGCTTGACGCTTTGCCGTTTCCGGTGTGGGGGCGCAAACAGGATTTGAGCATCGCGTTCTGCAATAGAGCTTATGCAAATGCGTTGGACATGAAGCCTGAAGATGTCTTGCGTGGCGCGCAAGGGCAAGGGGAACTGGTTTCTTCCACGACGCGCGGCGGGACCGGGCGCACTTTGGCGGCGGACGCGCAGGCTACAGGGGCGCTGCGCAAGGAGCGACGGCATGTCATCATCACTGGGCAACGCAGGTTGCTGGAGATCGTCGAAATTCCCCTTAAGACGTTGATTGAGGCGCCTGTCTCTTCTGAAAGCGCGTCTGATGGAAACGCACCCGGCGGCGGCGGCGTGGCGGCGGAAGGGAATGAGACCATGCTGGCTTTGCTTGGCTTTGCCGTCGATGTGACGGTTGAGGAGGAGCGCGAGCTGGAACTTCAGCATCATTTGGCCGCGCAGAAAGAAGTGCTGGAACAGCTTGGCAGCGCGATTGCCATTTATGGGCGCGACATGCGGCTTGAGTTTTATAACCGCGCTTATCAGCGGTTGTGGGACGCCGACGAGACATTTCTGGCGAGCAAGCCGACTTTAGGCGAGATTTTAGAGGATCTGCGCACACGCCGACGCGCGCCGGAGCAGGCAGATTTTCAGCGCTACAAGAACGAGCGCATCGCCCTCTTCACGTCGCTGCTGGAGCCGCGCGAGGACTTAATGCATTTGCCGGACGGCACGACGCTGCGCATTCTGGCTGTGCCACACCCGTTTGGCGGGATCATGTTCGTGCACGAGGACGTGACCGACAAGCTTGCGCTGGAGTCGTCCTATAACACCTTGATCGCCGTTCAGCGCGAGACGCTCGATAATCTGGCCGAGGGAATCGCCGTGTTCGGTCCGGATGGTAAGTTGCGGCTGTTCAACCCATCTTTCGCGAATATCTGGAAGCTTGAGGCGGACTTTTTATCTGGCAATCCGCATATCGCAGATCTCTTGGAGAAAATGAAGCCGTTGCTGGCTTATGACGGCGATTGGGCGGTTTACAAAGCCGAGAGGGTTGGCTACGCCCTTGATCGCAATCCACGCAAGGGGCGTCTTGACCGCGCGGATAGCGTCATCGTCGAATACAGCACGATTCCGTTACCTGATGGGGCTGTGTTGAACAGCTATCTCGATGTCACGGATTCCGTGCAGGTGCAGAAGGCTTTGCGCGAGACCAACGAAGCGTTGACGGCGGCGGATCGGCTTAAGTCGGAATTCGTGGCCAATGTGTCCTATCAATTGCGCACGCCCCTCAACACGATCATGGGTTTCGCCGAGATTCTCACGAACCAGTATTTCGGGACGCTCAACACGCGGCAGCTTGATTACACGCGCACGATCATGGATGCGAGCAAGAAGCTGCTTGTGCTCATCAACGACGTGTTGGACCTCGCGACGATCGAGGCTGGGCGCATGGCGCTCGAACGCGACGCGATCCGTTGCGCCGAGCTGCTTAACGTCGCTAAAAATATGACGGCGGAATGGGCGCGGCAGCAATCTCTGGAAATCATGATCGATTGTCCGTCGGATATCGGCTCCTTCGAGGCGGACGAACAACGCATGAAGCAGATATTGTTCAACCTTATCAGCAATGCGATCAAATACACGCCAGCGGGCGGGAGAATCACGTTGGAGGCACGGCGCAGCGAGCCATGGATGATCTTGACTGTGGCCGATACGGGCATCGGGATTCCGGAGCCGGACCGCGACCGCGTGTTTGGCAAGTTCGAGCGGACGAACGCGCAGGCGCGTCAGGCGGGCGCGGGGCTTGGTTTAAGTTTGGTCAAGAGCTTTATCGAGCTGCATGGCGGCCATGTCGAGCTGGAGAGCGGAGCCGAACAGGGCACGCGCATCGTGTGCTATGTGCCGACGAAGATGAAGGCGGAGCGTGACGAAGATTCGCGTGGCGCAGGCGCTGATACTCCGGACAAAATGAGAGCATGATTTCTTCTTCCCCTTTTCGCTGCGTGGTCACGCTTCCCGATCTTGCGGCGACGGGGAGGCTGGCGCGGGAATTGGCGCGAGGGATGGAGCCGGGACTGGCGGCGGGCGATGTTCTTGCGCTGGAAGGCCCTTTGGGGGCGGGGAAGACGGCTTTTTCTGCAGCCTTTTTAAGGGCTTTGGGCGTGGCTGGCGAGATTCCAAGTCCTACATTTACCATCGTGCAATCCTATGACACGGTGCGCGGCGTTGCGCATCATTTTGATCTCTATCGGATCAAGCGCGAGGACGAGCTGGATGAGCTGGGCTGGGACGACATGTTGGCGGAAGGTTTCGCTTTGGTCGAGTGGCCTGAGCGGGCTGGCGGGCGTTTGCCGGACGATAGGTTGACGCTGCGCTTTGGCTGGGAGGATGGGCAGCGCATGTGCGCCATCGAGGCTTCGGGGCGCTGGGCCGCGCGTGTCGAGCGCGTGTTGGAGGCGGCGGCTGGAGTTCGTGACTGCGAGGATTTTCTTGCGTGCGCGGGATGGGAACATGCGTTGCGCGAGCCTCTTTGCGCGGATTTCTCGGCGCGGCGGTTCACGCGCTTGCGCAAGGGCGCGGAGGCGGACGCGGCGACGGCGATCCTGATGGAAGCGGGCGATGATCAGAATACGGATGCGTTCGCGCGTGTTGGGCGGATGCTGCGCCGTATGGGGCTATCCGCGCCGGAGCTTTTTGCCGAAGACGCTTTGCGCGGGTTCGCGTTGATGGAAGATTTCGGCGACTGTCGGTTTGGCGCGATGATCGACGTCGGCGCGGAGGCGCTGCCGTTGCTGCTTCGCGCGGCGGAGGTGTTGGCTCATTTGCACAAGAGCTTTGCCGCGTTGCAGGAATTTACGTGGCGGCGGACTATACAGAATGGCATGGCAGAGTGGGATGCTTTGCCGTGTTTCGATGTCGAGCGGTTCGTGTCGCAGGCGGAGCTTTATCTGGACGAATGGATTCCGTTTACGGAAGGGCGCAATGTGACGGCGGAGGAGCGCGAGGATTTCCGTGCGGCGTGGCGCGAAAGGCTGCGCATGGTTGAGGCGCTACCGCGCTCGCTATTGCTGCGCGATTTCATGCCGGACAATTTGATGAATCTTCCGGAGCGCGAGGGCGTTCGGTCGGTGGGGTTGCTGGATTTTCAGGATGCTGGCGTTGGGCCGATCGCTTATGATCTTGCGTCGTTGTGCGAGGTTGTGCGGCGCGACGCGGACAAGGGCTGGGAGCATTTCGAGGCGGTAACCGCGCATTATCACGCTTTGGCCAAGCCGTCATGCTCGCTGGAGGCGTTACGTGAGGGTGGGCGGACTCTTTCAGCGCAGCGGCACTTGCGCGTGCTTGGCATATTGGCGCGACTTGCGCGGCAGGGAAATCCGGCGAAGCTCGCGGCTTGCGGGGAGCGGGTTAAGGGGCATGTGGAGGGGTTGGGAATTACGCCTTGCGTTGTTTGAGGTATTGCAAGGCTTTGAAACTTTAGCATTATATCCCTATCGCACATGAAGGGTTAGGATAACATCTCGGCGAGCGCAGCGCAAAGCCCCTCGCCCTCCACAGGAGGGAGGGGGGGGGTGGGGTGAGGGTGGAGTCTGGATTCAAGCGATAGACTCGCCCCCTCACCCCAGCCCTCTCCCCCTCACGGGGGCGAGGGAGTCGCGCCTGTCTTTTGGAAATGACTCGCTAACTCTTCATGTGCGATGGGCATATATGTTGTAATTTCTTATTGTTTGGAGTTTTTATGAATCCTTTTCAACTTTTTGGGCGGCGTTCTCGTGATGTCTTGCGAGAGAGGCTGGATCGGGTCGCATGCGAGCAGCAGTTTGCTTTGCTTGATGTTGCGAGTAAGCCCTTGTTCAGATTTCTGGAGGCTTGCGGGGAGTCGTTCCCTCGTCCCGATGGGCATCTGGCTGTTTGCGATGCTTTCCATCAGGACAACGATGGCGGGCCGTATATTCTGAAGACTGTCTATTGCAAGGAGTTTGGTCTTAGCGGGAGCGTTAAATATGAAGCGGAGGCCCGTTCAATTCGCGCAGAATTTTTTATGTTTTCGCCTTCTTGTCCTGAAGACGCGAATCTTGAAAGGGTTATCATAGAAGGCGCGTGTCGCAGTTATGATCCGGTTGGCCGCCCTTATGAACATGTTCCAGTGGCGCTAGGCATACTTGGGTACTGGTGGCCGGAGCTTGGCGCTCCATTGGTTCGGCATTTGAAGGAAGCAGATTTACGGCAAGGCACCTTTGCAGAACAAGTTTGGGGCAACGTTGTTGAGCTTGATCGTGATTTATGGCGCATAAAAGTGGCGGCGCGTCGAGCGCTGGGGCGCAATCCTTCCACGCTGGATCGGTGAAGGGCTGTCGGGCCGTTACGCCTTCGCGTCGGTGATGATGGTGTATTTGCCCTTGCCTTGCACGACTTCGGCGAAGGCGCCGTGGGTGAAGATCGAGAAGACGAGGATCGGGATGTTGCTTTGCCGCGCGAGCGAGATGGCGGAGGTGTCCATCACTTGCAGGTCCTGCGACAGCACGTCGAGGTAGCTTAGGCGCTCGTAGCGTTTGGCGTCTTTGACCTTGGTTGGGTCGGCGGTGTAGACGCCGTCGACCTTGGTCGCCTTCAAAAGCGCGCTGCACTGCATTTCCGAGGCGCGGAGCGCGGCGGCGGAGTCGGTGGTGAAGAACGGATTCCCGGTGCCTGCGGCGAAGATCACGACGCGGCCTTTCTCCATATGGCGGATCGCGCGGCGACGGATGTAAGGTTCGCAGACGGAGGACATCGGGATGGCGGATTGCACGCGGGTTTGGACGCCGATTTGCTCCAGCGCGTTCTGCATGGCGAGCGCGTTGATGACGGTGGCCAGCATGCCCATATAGTCGGCTGTCGCGCGGTCCATGCCGGAGGCTGCGCCGGAGACGCCACGGAAGATGTTGCCGCCGCCGATGACGGCGCTGACTTGCACACCTTGTTCGACGACCGATTTGATCTCTTCCGCGACGCGGTTCACGGTTTCGGGATCGAGGCCGTAGTCGCGCGCGCCCATCAAGGCTTCGCCGGAGAGTTTGACCAGCACGCGCTTATAGCGAGGCTCTTTGGCAGATTTGGCGTTCGACATGGCGATTCCTTTTTATGGCTATTCGCAGATGATATATTTCTTCGTGTTATGAAAATTAGCAAGCCTTCAGCGTGGTCGGACACTCTATTATCGTAACCCCAAACCCTTCTACAAGAGGGGCAAACAAACGTCGAAAATGGACCGTCATTGCGAGGAGTTGCCCGCCTTAAGGCGGGCGAAGACGTGGCAATCTAGAGCAGCTCAGGACAGCCCTGTCGACTCTGGATTGCTTCCGCCGTCGTTGCTACGCAACTATGGCGGACAGGTCGCCCTCCAAGAGGGGGCTCGCAATGACGGCGCTTTTTTCGACGTTCGTCTTTATGCCTCCAATGAGGCTTGGCAGTTACCTATTATCCCGCCATCTTGGCAACTTCGGCGGCGAAGTCGTCAGAGGTTTTTTCTATGCCTTCGCCCAGATGGAAGCGGACGAATCCGGACAGCTTGACGGGGGCGCCAAGCGTTTTGGCGGCTTTTTCGACCACGTCTTTCACGCGGGTTTCGCCGTCAACGACATAGACTTGCTCCAGGAGCACGACTTCTTCGTAATATTTACGCAGGCGGCCTTCGACCATCTTGGCGATGATCGCGTCTGGCTTGCCGCTGGCTTTGGCTTGATCCGCGAAGATATCGCGTTCACGTTGCACGGCTTTGGCGTCCACGTCGGCAACGGTCAGGGCTTCCGGACGCGCGGCGGCGATGTGCATTGCGAGCTGCTTGCCGAGTTCCTGAAGCTTCGCGACGTCGGCGGAGGATTCGAGCGCGACGAGCACGCCGATCTTGCCGAGGTTCGGCGCTAGCGCGTTATGCACGTAGCTTGCAACGATTCCCTGCGGCACGGATAGATGCGCGACGCGGCGCAACGACATGTTTTCGCCGATGGTTGCGACGAGGTTCGTGAGTTCGTCTTGAATCTTGCCTTTGAGCGTTTCGACATTCGCATCGGTTTGTAGCGCGGTTTGGGCGGCTGCGAGCGCAATCGCTTGGAACTTGTCGTTACGCGCGACGAAGTCGGTTTCGGCATTGATTTCGACGACCGAAGCTTTTTTGTCGCTTGCGGCTATGGCGACTAGCCCTTCCGCCGCGACGCGCCCGGCTTTCTTGGCGGCAGCAGAGAGGCCTTTCTTGCGCAGCCAATCGACGGCGGCTTCCATGTCGCCGTTCGTTTCGTTCAGCGCTTTCTTGCAGTCCATCATGCCTGCGCCGGTTTTTTCGCGCAGATCCTTGACCATGGTTGCCGTAATCTCTGGCATGGGGTTCTCCCTCTCTTATGTTTTGTCTTGTTTTGTCAGGATTTCTTGCGCATGGAGACGAAGCGGTTGAGCAATGTGGAAATCCCTAGTGGCTCTGGATTGCTTCGTCGCTTCGCTCCTCGCAATGACTTTCCTGATCTTTATGCGCTGGCTGTTTCGGCAGCGGGTTCTTGACGCGCCGTTTCGCGTGGCGCGTTCTTTTCTCCTTTGCCGCCCGTCATCGAGGACTCGGCTTCGAGGCCGTCGAGGACCGCTTGCGCGACCATGTCGCAGTAGAGGTCGATGGCGCGGGAGGCATCGTCGTTGCCGGGAATCGGGTAGGTGATGCGCGTGGGATCGGAGTTGCTGTCCACCACCGCGATGATCGGAATGCCAAGGCGCGAGGCTTCTTCGATCGCGATGTTTTCCTTGATCGTGTCGATGATGAAGATGATGTCTGGGACGCCGCCCATGTCCTTGATGCCGCCCAGCGCGCGTTCCAATTTATCGCGATCACGGCTTAGGTTGAGCAGTTCCTTCTTGGTGAATTTCTTGTTCTGCGATTCTAGCTTTTCGCTGAGTTCGCGCAGACGCTTGATGGATTGCGAGATGGTCTGCCAGTTGGTCAGCATGCCGCCGAGCCAGCGGTGATCGACGTAATACTGGCCGCAACGTTTGGCGGCTTCGGCGATGCGTTCTTGCGCTTGATGCTTGGTGCCGACGATCAACACGCGGCCACCGGAGGCGGCGACATCGCGAACCGCTTGCAAGGCGCGCTGCATCATGGGGACGGTCTGTTCGAGGTCGATGATGTGCACGTTATTGCGCACGCCGAACAGATAGGGCTGCATCTTGGGGTTCCAACGGCGGGTGTTATGGCCGAAATGCACTCCGGCCTCGAATAACTGCCGCAACGTCACGACGGGCATCGTCATGGTCTTGATCCTTTCTTTTCCGGTTGATCCACCACGTGTCGTAAAGAGCCTTCCTGTTTCGTGAGGAAGACACCGGATGGTTCACGGCGGGATTGACCGCAGGGAACCGTGACACGTGTGAGTTTTTATCCACGCTTTCCGGAACCATTCCGGGGAAGCTTGAGCTACTTTGCTTTTAACGCGGAAACCGCGTCGAAAGCAAAGCCTTTCTGCTTGTCTTCGTCTTTACTCGCCTTTTTTGGCCTTGGTCTTTTTGGCGGGCTTGGCGTCTGCGACGCTGTCCTTTTTGGAGGCTTTAGCGGCTTTGGCTGCCTTGGGGGCGGCTTCTTCGTTTGCGCCTTCTTCGGCCTTGGTCTTCTTGTTCTTTTTGGCTGGCTTTTCGGCAGCTTCCGCTTCTGTGAAGGCGGCAGCTTCCGCAGCTAATTCCGCTTCGCCGGATTCTGCCTTTTTGGCAGCTTTGGCAGTGGCGGCCGCTTCCTTATTGGCCTGCACGACTGCTTCTTCCTGTGAGCGGGCGATGTTGACGGTGATCTTGATCGAGACTTCGGGGTGAAGTCTGACCTTGACCGGGAACAAGCCGAGAGTTTTGATCGGCGTGTCGATTTGAACCTGCGAGCGCTCAATCGGTTGGCTGGAGGTCTTAGCTGCTTCGGCGACATCGCGGGCGGTGACTGAGCCGTAGAGCTGACCGGTTTCGCTCGATTGACGGATGATGACGAGCTTCAGGCCGTCGAGCTTGGCGGCAAGCGTCTGCGCTGCGCTGCGTTCGGCGGCGTTGCGAGCTTCGAGCGTCGCGCGTTGCTTTTCGAACTGTTCCAGGTTCATCTTGGTCGCGCGCAAGGCTTTCTTCTGCGGCAACAGAAAGTTGCGAGCGTAGCCGGGGCGCACTTTGACGACTTGTCCCATGACGCCGAGGCGTTCGATACGTTCCAATAAAATGACTTCGATCATGACTTTTCCTCTCCTTTTTCCTTAATCCTGTTCCTTAACGAGTTCCGTGGGACGGCTTTCCGGCCCAGCGATGCCGGAAATCCAGCCATTGGTCTGCGATGCCCAGCAAAATGACCAGAAGCATGAACACTGGCATGATGGTTAGGGCGATATAGAAGACGATCAGCGCCAGCACGCTAGCCTTGTTCATGAGGGATGTCAGCGCGTGCGCGATGGCGATGCCTGTCAGCAAATAGGGGAGGCTGAACAGCAGCGTCATATTGTACGCATAGTACAGGTAGGGATCGCGTAATAGGGCCGTCGCGATGGCCAATCCCAGCGTAATATAGACAAGCCACGCAGGCATGCGCATCTCGCGCAATTCGAAGCTGTCACGCAGGTTCCATTTACGCTTTTTCAGGATGCGTTGCGCCGCGAGCAGGCATAGCGACGTTATACAAACCCATGCGGTGCCGATAAGCGATGGCATGAAGAACGCGGTCGACTCGATGCTGTTTTTTATGAGCGTTAGATCAATCTGAGTTTTTGAGGTTTTGGCTGCCTCTTCCATCTGACTTACGACAGCGCGCAAGGCTTCCTGCGTCATGTCCACGGGGATGTTTCCCTGCATCAAAGTCAATCCGCTTAAGGCCGCGAACAGTATCGCGGCGTAAAACGGCAGGGCTGCGATAAGATAGCCTATCGGGCACCAATAGGTTTTCCCGTCATTGCCGATGCGATAACGCAGCGCCAGCGCCGACAATCCGACTGCGGGGATTCCATAGAGAAACGCATAGATCAGCGCGATGTTGGCGTGGACGGTGATAAAGAGGCTGGTCGATCCCGCCAAAGTTGCCAGAAGCGAGGCCAGCGCTCCTGCGCCCAATCCTGCCATGAAAATCGGCAGGCTGGTGGCGTAGGCTAGAAAAAGGAGAGGCGTACCGCTGTAGTTCAACGCCAGCACGAGGATGAGCGCGCTGAACACTCCGGCAAAGAGCGCTCCTACGTGGCTCGTTAGGCCTCGTGCTGTTTGGGGGGCGTTGGACATAGAGGATAACCTCTTGCGCCGATGGGCCGTTAGCCGTTGCCGCCGCTGCCGCCGCGCTTGTCGGCGTAGGGCAGAAGGGCGAGATAACGTGCGCGCTTGATGGCGATGGCCAGCTTGCGCTGCATTTTGGCTGAAACCGCCGAAATACGGCTCGGCATGATCTTGCCACGCTCGGAGACCGAGCGGCGCAGGAGATTCACGTCCTTGTAGTCGATCTTGGGCGCGTTCTTGCCGGAAAACGGGCAGTTCTTGGGACGGCCACGAAAGCCCCCAAAGCTGCCGAAGCTGCGGCGCTGGCCTCCAGCAGAGCCTCTGTCTCCCCTGTCTCCTCTGTCTGCGCCGGGGCCTGAGGAAGAGTTGCGGTCCATGCTCATGCTACGGCTCCTTCATTAGGCTTGTTGTCACGGGGGGCGCGGGCAGGGCGATCACGACGGTCGCCTCCTCTGTCGCTTCTTTCGGGGCGGTCGCCAAAGCCGCCGCGTTCGCTGCGTTCTTCTTTGCGCATCATGGCCGAGGGGCCAGCTTCAAGCTCTTCGACGCGTACGGTCAGGAAGCGCAGGACGTCTTCGTGGAGGCGCATGTTGCGTTCCATTTCGACAATCGCCGAGGATGGCGCGTCGATGTTGAACAGGACATAGTGGCCCTTGCGGTTCTTGTTGATGCGATAGGCGAGGGTGCGAAGGCCCCAATGCTCGGTCTTGGCGATTTGCCCGCCTTGGGCGACGATGATATCGGCGAAGCTTTTCGCCAGAGTTTCCACCTGAGCGGTGGGCACGTCCTGACGGACGATGAAAACGGATTCGTAGAATGGCATTCTTGCGCACTCCCTCAAGGGTTTATGCGACCGGACGCCGGGCCGGGGACATCCCGACACATCGGCCGCTCCGGTCAAGCCGACCCTCAATGGGGTCGGCAAGGAGCAGTAAAGCGGCGGATTATAGCGGCTGATGCCGGGAAAGCAAGGGGAAATTAGGCGGTATATTTACGCTTTTTGCACTCTCTCCCAAATCTCTTTCGCGTGGCGGATATAGTAGTCGTTGTCGAAGCAGGCGAGGAGGGTTTCGGGTTTCACGAGGCTTGCGATGTCGGGGTCGGATTTGACGCGGTCGGGGAAGCTTAGGGTCGATTCCCCTTTCTGGATGGCTTGCCAGACGGCCATGGCGTGCGATTGGACGAGCTTGTAGGCGTCTTCGCGGCTCATTCCAGCTTGGGTCAGCGCCAGCAGCACGCGCTGCGAGAAATGCAAGCCTCCGAGCGCGTTCAGGTTCGCTTCGACACGGTCGGGATAGACGACCAGATCGCGGACCATGCCTGCGAGCCGCGACAGCGCAAAATCAAGCGCAATGGTGGTGTCGGGCGCGATGACGCGCTCGACCGAAGAGTGCGAGATGTCGCGTTCGTGCCAGAGAGCCACGTTTTCGAGCGCAGGCGCGACGGCGGCGCGGACGATACGAGCTAGGCCTGTCAGATTTTCCGACAGAACGGGGTTGCGCTTGTGCGGCATGGCGCTGGAGCCTTTTTGGCCCTTGGCGAAGGCTTCCTCGGCCTCGCGCACTTCGCTGCGCTGGAGGTGGCGGATTTCGATGGCGAGGTTTTCGATGGAGCTTGCTATCACGCCGAGGGTGGCGAAGAACATCGCGTGGCGGTCGCGTGGAATGACTTGCGTCGAGATGGTTTCAGGCTGGAGGCCAAGCTTGTCCGCGACATAGGCTTCGACGCGCGGATCGACGGTCGCGAAGGTGCCGACGGGGCCGGAGATGGCGCAGGTCGCGATGTCTTCGCGCGCGGCCGTGAGGCGTTTGCGGTTGCGGGCGAAAGCGGCGTAGTGGCTCGCGAATTTGAGGCCGAAGCTGGTCGGTTCGGCGTGGATGCCGTGGCTGCGCCCTATGGTCACGAGGTCAAGATGCTTTTCCACCAGTGTTCTGAGCGCTTTCAGAACGGTGTCTAGATCTTTCAGCAGGAGGTCGGCGGCTTGCGTGAGCTGCACGGCGAAGGCTGTGTCGAGCACGTCGCTGGAGGTCATGCCCTGATGCAGGAAACGCGCATCAGGTCCGATGTTTTCCGAGACGTTGGTCAGGAAGGCGAGCACGTCGTGGCGGGTCGTCAGTTCAATTTCGTCGATCCGCGCGATGTCCCATTTCCCCTTTTTTCTTATGGCCTTAGCGGAAGAGGCGGGAATTGTTCCCAGTTCAGCCATCGCTTCGCAGGCGGCGGCTTCGATTTCGAACCAGATGCTGTAGCGGTTCTCGGCTTGCCAGATCTGTTCCATTTCGGGTCGGGAATAGCGTGGAATCATGTGGATCTACCTTAAAGCTCTTTCTTCATGAAATGATGTAGGCTAATGTGTAGCATCCTTTTTTGCTTTCGCCTACTCTGCGCGTGTGGGCGGCAAGCTTTGGGTTTGGGGCTTGAGACGAAGCCCGGATCATTTTCAACGAGGGGGAGTCCCATGCGTATCGTTTCTGTTTTGGCCCTGACGGGCGTTGTGGTGTTGGCGGCGGTTCCGGCGATGGCGGGAACGCTTACGTTTTCCGGCGGGCAGGGCAATTGGAAATCGACCAAGTGCATCGAGCCTTCGGCTCCGCCTTCATTACAGGAGACTAATCCCGAAACCCCGGCCTCAAGCATGAACGCCATGATGACGCAATACAATGAGTATGTGGGCGCGATGCAGGCTTATATGAACTGCGTGAGCGATGAAGCTCAGAACGATGCCAATACGGCGAACAAAACGATTGCCCAGTCGGCGCAATCCACTATCGAAGCTTCGAGCCAGAAGATTTCCTCGCTTGGCGCGATGTTGAGCCGTAAGAAGTAGGCAGACTGCATGCTACCCTACAGATGGATGCATTGACATTGCAGGAAAAACAAGCCACACGCGTCATTCCGGCGAAAGTCGGAATCCAGCTTGCGAGCGGCAGCGAGCGGGACAGAACGAATTCACGGCCTGCGATCGTGAGCGCGCTTGAGACTCTTTCGCACCGCAGACGCGGCGCTGCTGGATTCCGGCTTTCGCCGGAATGACGCGGACGGCTAAGATAAGTGTTTTTATCAAACAATGGGTTAATGTGTAGGGTGGCGTGGGCAGGCTGTATATACTCTGTATCTGTTGAAACCAGAAAATGCGTTTCCCGCCTTCTGTGGGCCACTCCTTGCAATGACGTCCTTTTGGCTTCTTCGGGTTTTTTTTAGGATACAGAGTTTAGCGTATGAAGCGTTGAGCACACTTCTCAAGAAAGCACGAACTGATTTCGTTCCTCTCGTGGGGAAGGGATTTGGCTTGTCTTGTTTGCTGGGCTCCCAATTTTTGGACCGCGATGGGGGTATGCGTCTCGTTTCTTTTTCACGGAAAGCCATGTGACCCCTGTTCTGTAGTTCGTTCGTTTTTTCAGGTTCATTCGATGACTGAAGTTTTTTCCGTCGCCTTCGCGCAGCTTAACCCCGTGATGGGCGATTTGGCAGGCAATGTCGCGCGCATTCGCAAGGCGTGGGAATGGGCGACGGCGCAGGGCGCGGATCTCTTGATGACTTCGGAACTGGCGTTGTGCGGCTATCCACCGGAAGATCTTGTGCTCAAGCCAAGCTTTCAGGACGCGACGCGCGCGGCTGCGGCGGAACTGGCGCGGTTGACGGAAGCGGAGGGGGCTCCCGCAATCTTACTCGGCGCTCCGTGGCGCGAGGACGATGGCGCGCTTTATAACGCCGCGCTGTTGCTCGATGGCGGACACATTGTCGGCAAGGCGTTCAAGCGCGACCTTCCGAATTACGGCCCGTTCGACGAGAAGCGCGTGTTTGCGGCAGCGGGCGTTCAAAAGCCGATTGATTTTCGTGGAATCAAGCTGGGTGTCATGATCTGCGAGGATATGTGGACGCCTGAGGCCGCAAAGGATCTTCAGCAAGCAGGCGCCCAGATTCTTTTGATTCCCAACGGCAGCCCTTATGAGCATGGCAAGGGTCGCGCGCGGATGGAGCTGGCGCGGCGGCGCGTGGCCGAGACCGGATTGCCGCTTGTCTATGTGAACCAGATCGGCGGGCAGGACGAGTTGGTGTTCGACGGAGGGTCGTTCGTTCTGGATGCGCAGGGGGTATGCGTCGCGCAGGCGCGGGTGTGGGAAACCGATCGCGGGTTGGTGGCGTGGCGCGTAGCAGGAGGGGCATTACCTTTGGAGGAGGGGCGGGCCGTTTTTGCGGACAACGCGCGCGCGCCGGAAGGGGATATGTCCGAGGAAGCCGCAGTCTATCACGCGCTGATGCTGGGGTTGCGCGATTACGTCAACAAGAACGCTTTTAACGGCGTTGTGCTGGGCTTGTCGGGCGGGATCGACAGCGCTTTGGCGGCGTTGCTTGCGGTCGATGCCGTGGGCGCGGATCGCGTGTGGACGGCGATGCTGCCGTCGCCTTACACGTCCGACGAGAGCCGCGAGGACGCCACGAAGATCGCAATGGCGCTCGGATGCTTTTATGACGAGATTCCCATTCACGCCGCGATGGAGGCGTTCGAAGGCACGCTCGGCAAAGTGTTTCATGATCGCGAGGCGGAGGCGGGGGATGTTGGGCTGGCGCGGGAGAATATTCAGGCGCGCGCGCGTGGCGTGATGCTGATGGCTTTGTCGAACGCCTTTGGACCTATGGTGATTTCGACCGGAAATAAATCGGAGATGTCTGTCGGTTATTCGACGCTCTATGGCGATTTGTGCGGCGGGTTCGCAGTTTTGAAAGACGTGTACAAGACGCAGGTTTACAAGATTACGCGCTGGCGCAATGCGAATAAGCCCGCGACGGCTTTGGGGCCGCCGCCGGGGGGAGAGAAGGGCGACGATCAGCCGCTTGTTCCGGAGCGCGTGTTTACCAAGGCTCCGACGGCGGAGCTGAGGCCGAACCAGAAGGATCAGGATAGTTTGCCGCCTTATGAGGTGCTGGATGCCGTGCTGGAATGTTTGATCGAGCGCGATATGGGGCTGGCCGAGATCGTTGCGCAGGGACATGATGCCGCGCTCGTCGCGCGGGTCGCGGCGATGCTCGACAAGGCCGAGTACAAAAGGCGGCAGGCTCCGCCCGGCGTTAAGATTACGCGGCGGCACCTTGGGATTGATCGGCGCTATCCGATTACGAACAAGTATCGGGAGAGGTAGGCATCCAGTTGCGCCCAAGTCTGTGGCGCGAAAGAGACAAGAATCCCAACGTAGCCACATGCGGTGAATCCGTCGTGTTTTTGCTCGCTGCCGCTCGCAGACTGGATGCCGACTTCCGTCGGCATGACGCTTGCGGCTACACCTAACTACATGACCCAACAATGGGTTGGTGTGCCATTCGACTTGTGGTGCTACCTGCGCCCTTGCGGGGAGGGAATCCAGCTGCGCTTGCGGTGCGGTTGTTTTCATCTTTTCAAACTCAAGGAGCGCACTCGGTCTTCACGTGTTTACCTTGTCTTTACCAACGGGGTTCCATAGTTTTCGTTGCCTTTGAAGTTCTCATAGGCGTTCACCGTCGGGCCACCATGATTTTCTATCCTCTCCATGAAGCGCAGCGCGCGGCGATGATGCCGTTGCGGATGGCGGCGGTGGCGGCTCAGGTCGCGCTGCATCATCCGTTCTTTCCGGGTTTTGGTTCGACGCCCGAACGCGCGGCGGTCGCGGGCGCGGAGATTTTCGAACGCGCGATGCGCGATTTTAACAAGCCTTCCTTCGGATTTGGGACTACGGAAACTGACGGGCGCGAGGTCGCGGTCAGCGAAGAGGTCGTTTGGAATAAGCCGTTTTGCCAGCTTCTGCATTTTCAGCGCGAGGGTTGCGCGGCGCGGCGCGATCCGCGCGTTCTGATCGTCGCGCCGATGTCGTGCCACCATGCGACGCTGTTGCGCGGAACGGTCGAAGCGATGTTGCCCGACCATGATGTCTATATCACGGACTGGGCCGACGCGAAGCTGGTGCCGCTCGCCGAAGGGGCGTTCGATCTCGACGACTATATCGACTATGTGTCTGAGCTTTTGCGTTTCCTTGGACCGGATACGCATGTGGTGGCCGTGTGCCAGCCGTCGGTTCCGGCGCTGTGCGCGGTCGCTTTGATGGCGGCGGCAGGGGATGCCGCACAGCCGCGTTCGCTGACGTTGATGGGTGGACCGATTGATCCGCGCCGCGCGCCGACGGCGATGACGCAGGCGATTGCCGCGATGCCTTTGGAATGGTTTAAATCCATGGTGGTCGAGGCTGTGCCGTTCAGCTATCCGGGCGCACTGCGCATGGTCTATCCGGGGTTTTTACAGTTGCAGGGATTCATGGCGATGAATCCGGATCGGCATGCGCACGAGCATCTTCGGCTGTTTAACAGCTTGGTGGCCGGAGACGCCGAGGCGGCTCTTACACACCGGAAGTTCTACGACGAATATCTTGCCGTGATGGATGTGACGGCGGAGTTCTACTTGCAGACGGTCGAGCGGGTGTTTCAGCGTTTCGATCTGCCGCGCGGCGCGTTCGTTTCGCGTGGGCGGAAGGTCGAGCCTCAGGCGATCCGCAAGACCGCGTTGATGGTGATGGAAGGCGAGCACGACGATATTTCCGCGCCGGGGCAAGCGCTACCCGCGCTTGAGTTATGTAGCGGTTTGCCTGAGAGCATGAAGGCCTATTACCTGCAGAAGGGTGTCGGGCATTTCGGGTTGTTTAGCGGAAAACTGTGGAGAGGCGAGGCGTTGCCGAAATTGCGGGCGTTTATGCGGGAGCATTGAGCCAGTCGCCGCATTGCGCTTGCCAGCAGGCGAGCGCAGCGAGCGCGGCGGTGTCGGCGCGGAGAATGCGGGGGCCCAAGCGCACGAAAACGACATTGGGGATCGCGCCGAGCAAGGCGAGTTCCTCCGCCGCGAAACCTCCTTCGGGGCCGGTGACGATGGCTGCGCTTGGCGGGTTTGACGGCAAGCCTTTGCGCGGCTTCGCTAGTTCCTTGAGCGCGGTTTGCACGGGCGTCGCTTCGCCCCATTCGGCGCAGACGATCAGACGGCGGTCCGAGGTCGCCATGTTTTCGCGCCATTGCGCGACGAAGGATTCTAGATTCATTGTCTCCCGGATTACGGGAACGTTCAGCCTTTCGGATTGCTCGGCGGCTTCGATGGCGATGCCACGGCAGCGTTGCGCGTTGACTTCGCGGATTTGCGCACGCGAGGTGAGGACGGGTTTGATTGCCGCAACGCCAAGCTCGGTCGCCTTTTCGATCATATAATCGAAATGCGCTTTCTTGATCGGCGCGCAGCAAAGCCATAGGTCGGGTTCCTCTTTTTGCTCGCGAAGGTGCTTTTCGACCGCGATCATCAGGCCTTTCTTTGTTTCCATGCCGAGGGAGGCTTTCCATTCGCCGTCGTGGCCATTGAATAAACGAATTTCTTCGCCGGGCTTCATGCGCAGGACATGGAGCAGATAATGCGCTTGCTCGGCTGATACTGCGACGCTTGCGCCGATTTCGAGATCGGCTTCGACGAAGAGGCGCTGGCTTGAGGGGAATAACGAGGATGCCATGTGGATTGCCCTATGATGCTTTGCGGAACGAGAGGGAAAAGTTTCGCGGCGCGGTTAGCTTTTCGCGGTCGATATCGCGTTGCGGTTTTCGCACGTTGCCTAGCGTGCTTTCGCCCCATGATGCTACGTTTTGGATGTAGTGCGTGCCGTGGTAGTCGCTGCGTTCCAAGTCGTCGAGAATGGCGTTGAGGTCGTTTTCGTCCATTAGGTCTGGGTGAAAAGTCGTGCGCGTTTCGAATGTTAGATCATTGCCTTTGGCATAGGCAATCAGCAGCGCAAGCGTTTCGCGAAACGCGGCGACGAACTTGTCGGTTCCTAACAGGGCTTGCGCTTGCGTAGCGGGGCATTTGTAATCAAGCGCGACGTAATCGAGTAGGTTGGATTCCAGCATGGTGCGCACGATTTCCGGGCGTGTCCCGTTGGTGTCGAGCTTGATCTTGTAGCCCATCTCTTTGGCTTGCTGCGCTATGGCAGGAACGGCGGGGCAACAGGTCGCTTCTCCGCCCGACAACACAAGTCCGGTGAGGAGGCCTCGGCGTTTGTCGAGGAAGGCCAAAAGCTCTTCGTCGCTCTTATCGCCGTGGGTTAGGACGATGTCGGGGTTATGGCAATAGGCGCAGCGCAGGTTGCAGCCGGAGAACCACGCGATGCAGGCTAGTTCGCCGGGGTAGTCGAGTTGCGTGAAGGGCGTGATGGCGTAGAGTTGTCCCATGCGCGGAGTTTCAGTCCATTTGTTCCGATAGCACTTTGGCTTGTTCCCGGTAGTATATGGCTTGCTTCTTTTGCCCGTCGCGTCCGTAAAGGTCGCCGAGTTGCTTGGCCGCGCGGCTGGCAGTTTCGAAAGCGTCCAATATCACATTGCGGTCTTCGGTGTGTTCCAGAGCGCCTTCCTTGAAACGCCCTGCGATGTAGCCCGTGCCGCTGTCTATCACGCCGAGGCTTAAGGCGCCGTTTTCCATGGTTCCGTAGAAGGTTTCGACGGCGTTGTTGTCTTCAAAGCGCCTGAGCACGCCAAGACCGTTGGCTTGAGAGTTCTTACAGCCTCCCACCCATTTAGCCGTTTGATGTTCCCAGCCCTTTGGCATTTGAAATGCGCAACCAGAGTTTTTATCGTCGTTTTGGGCGATGGCCGGAGCGGCTGCGCTTAAGGCAAGAATGGCGGCGAGGCACAAAGGGCGAAGGGTGAGCATGGCTTGGCCTATTGGGTGGGAGGGTGAACATGCGCAGAGAAGGATGTTTGTTCATAACGCCGTCGAGCTTTTGGGTAAAGCGAACATTACGGCCCTTACAGGCGTTAACCAATATGATGCGCTTTTGAGCGGCCCTATGGGTAGGGATTGGTCTTTATTTTCGCAAGCTTCTCGTATAATGACTAGGTTCTTAAGCGGGCAATTGTTTCGGGTTTTTTGGGAACTTTTGGAGAGATGGCATGAAGCTCATCGCAGGCAACAGCAACCGTCCTTTGGCTGAGGCTATTGCCCAGAATCTTGGATTGCATCTGGCGCAGGCCAGCATCCGGCGCTTTGCCGATATGGAAATCTTCGTCGAGATTCTTGAGAATGTGCGCGGCGAAGACGCTTTCATCATCCAGCCAACTTCTTATCCCGTTAACGATAGCTTGATGGAATTGTTGGTTTCCATCGACACCTTGCGCCGTTCCTCGGCGCGGCGCATTACGGCGGTTCTTCCCTATTACGGTTACGCCCGGCAGGACCGCAAGACAGGGCCGCGCACGCCGATTACTGCCAAACTGGTCGCCAATCTTATCACCATGGCGGGCGCGCACCGCGTCTTGACGCTGGATCTTCATGCCGGTCAAATTCAGGGGTTTTTCGATATTCCTGTCGATAACCTTTATGTCGCGCCGACTTTCGTGCGCCATATTCGCGATAACCTCAGCGTGCATGGTAAGTTGCCTGACAATCTCGTGGTGGTGTCGCCCGATGTTGGCGGTGTCGTGCGCGCGCGCATTATCGCCAAGAAGCTCAACGCAGGGCTTGCGATCATCGACAAGCGCCGCGAGAAAGCTGGCGAATCCGAAGTGATGAACATTATTGGCGAGGTCAAAGACTGTTCCTGCCTCATGGTGGACGATCTGGTCGATAGCGCGGGAACCCTGTGCAATGCGGCGGCGGCCTTGATGGATGCAGGGGCCAAGTCGGTCGAGGCGTATGTCACGCACGGGGTGTTGTCAGGCGCCGCAGTCGATCGCGTTGATCGTTCGCCGCTTGCGCATTTGACGGTGACCGATTCCATCGCGCCGACGCCTGAGGTTGTCGAGTCTAAGAAGATTCGCGTGCTCAGCATCGCGCCGTTGTTGGCGGAAGCCATCGCGCGGATCAGTCAGGAACGGTCTGTTTCAAGCCTTTTCGATTGATGGTTTGCAACTTTTAGGCCCTTCATTGGTTTTACGAAGATTTTTTCCTTACGACTTGCAAGCCGCTCGCGACTTCGTTAAGACGCTCGACAGACTTGGAGATTTTTCGGACATGAACGAAAACACTTTTTACTCGACGGACGCCATTGTGATCGGCGCAGGGCCTTGCGGGTTGTTCTCCGCGTTTGAGCTTGGGCTTAACGATATCAAATGCCATTTCATCGACATTTTGGACCGTCCGGGCGGGCAATGCGCGGAGCTTTATCCTGAAAAGCCGATTTACGACATTCCTGCCGTTCCGGTCTGCACCGGCGCGGAGCTGACGGCTAACCTTTTGAAACAGATTGAGCCGTTCGGACCGGTCTTTCATTTTGGCCAAATGGCTGAAAGTCTGGAACGTACGCCCGAAGGGTTGTGGCGCGTTACAACGGATCGCGGGACGGCGCTTGAGGGTAAGATCGTCGTCATGGCCGCCGGAGGCGGGAGTTTTGTGCCGAAGCGTCCCCCTATCAAGGGGATCGAGGCGTATGAGGGTAAGTCGGTCTTTTATGCCGTGCGCAAGATGGAGCAGTTCCGGGACAAAAACATCGTCATCGCGGGCGGCGGCGACTCGGCGCTTGACTGGACGGTCAACTTGCAGCCGATTGCCAAGCGCGTGACGTTGGTGCATCGCCGCGATGAGTTTCGCGCTGCGCCCGACAGCGTCGCCAAGATGCGCGCTTTGGCCGCTTCCGGGAAGATGGATCTCAAGATTGCCAACATGACGGCTTTGGAAGGCTCCGACGGGCAGATGTCCGGCGTCGTTCTGACGGACGATCAGAAGGTTTCAAGCGTCTTGCCTTGCGATAGCCTTCTGGCGTTCTATGGCTTGACGATGAAGCTTGGGCCTGTGGCGGATTTTGGATTCACGTTGCAGGATGGGTTGATTCCGGTTGCTGCGGCGACGTTTGAAACAAGCTTGCCTAACGTGTTCGCAATCGGCGATATTTGCACCTATCCTGGCAAGATGAAGCTGATATTATCCGGGTTCCACGAGGCGGCGCTGATGGCCAAGAAGGCTTTCGCAATCGTCCACCCTGATCGCCGCTATCGATTCCAGTACACGACTTCAAGCAGCGATTTGCAGAATAAGCTTGGGGTCGAGGCGGCGGCGTAGTTTCGTTTTCACTTTGATCGGCGATAACACTCAGAGAACAAAAGAGACGGGCCATGCATATTTACTGCACTGATACGAACGGCATCGAACATAAACTGGCGGCTGTCGAGGAGTGGAGCGTGATGGAAATCATACGCGAGGGCGGGATTCCCATTCTTGCGCAGTGCGGCGGTTCCTGCGCTTGCGCGACGTGCCACGTGTATGTCGATCCGGCATGGAAGGACAAGCTTCCCGAACCGAACGAGGAAGAGATTGGTATGCTTGACGGCGCATTCGAGGTCAATCAGGATTCACGGTTGGCATGCCAGATTATCTTCACGACTAAGCTTGATGGGCTGAAGGTGAAGCTTGCGCCGGGATCTGTTTAAGGCGAAAGCAGGAAGAAATGGAATCATGACAGGCGATGGCGTCGATTCTCGCCGAGCATTGATCGATTGGGTCACGAATGTCTGTCTGCCGTTCTTCACGATTCTTGGATTTCTTCTGACTTCCTTGAAAATTCCGCAATGGGGGCTGGCGGCTAATCTGGTCGCGCAGGTGTTTTGGTTCTACAGCTCCTATCGCGCGTGGAAACAGGCCAACCAGATTGGCATTTTTATTACCACTATTGCTATCACGCTTATCCTTTTGGGTGGGCTTGTGAATTATTGGTTGTTGTGAAGGACTAAAACAATGTCGGGCGCTGGTCATGAGCAGGAAGTCGAGGCGGACGAAGCCGGAATCCGGCTTGATCGCTGGTTCAAGCGGCATCATCCAACCTTGTCGCACAGCGCGTTGCAGAAGCTTTTGCGCACTGGGCAAGTGCGCGTGGACGGCAAACGCGCCGAATCTTCGACGCGGCTTGAGGCTGCGCAGAAGCTGCGCGTTCCTCCGCAGGTTCTGACGCCGCCGCCGCCGGATCCCGCCAAAGTTATCCGTCGGGTCGGGCGCGAGGTCGAGTTGTTGCGCAAGATGATCCTGTTCGAGGATGACGACGTGATCGCGCTTAACAAACCTGCGGGACTCGCTGTGCAGGGCGGAACGGGATTGAAAGAGAATCTCGACGATATGTTGGAGGCGCTGGCCAAGAAGGGGCAGGGGAAGCCCAAGCTGGTCCATCGGATTGATCGCGATACGAGCGGAGTTTTGCTTGTCGCGCGGTCGGCTTTCGCCGCGATGCGGCTGACCGAGGCTTTCCGCGAGCGCGAGACGCGCAAAATCTATTGGGGCGTGACGGTTGGCGTGCCGAAGCCGCCATCCGGCAAGGTCGCGGCTCATCTTATCAAACAGGGCGAGACAATGCGGTTGGCGACCGAGGACGAGATCAAGGACTCGCGCCGCAAGGATTATCATGGTGGTGTCAAAACGGCGACGACTCTTTATCAAGTCGTTGATCGCGCCGCTAAGAAAGCCTCCTTTATCGCGATGTGGCCGTTATCGGGGCGTACGCACCAATTGCGCGTCCATATGGCATACGTCGGCACGCCTTTGCTGGGCGACAGGCTGTATGGCGCGGATGCGTCGGCTGGACTGCCTCTCGACGAACTGGGGAGCGGATTGCATCTTCATGCGCGGCGGCTGGTGATTCCGCATCCAAGACGAGGCGTTATCGATGTGACGGCTCCGCTTGGCCCGGAAATGCGCAAGACGTGGGATTGGTTTCATTTCGATCCGAACGAAGAAACGGAGTTTGTAGAAGACTAGGCAGCGGGTGTAGAATGGCCTTCATAGTTGATGTGTTCCTGTGGAGGTCGCCATGAAGAAACTTTTGATCGGGTTGATCTTACTTCCCGTCGTTTTGATCGCGTTTGTGGCTGTGTTCGTGGCGACGCTTGATCCCAATCATTACCGCGAGCCGTTGACCAAGGCGCTTAGCGAGCAGACTGGGCGCAGAATTGAGCTTAATGGCCCTATCACGATTGGCTTGTCGTGGCATGGAATCAGGTTGAGCGTCAGCGATGTCGTCGTTGGGAATCCTGCGTGGGCAAGCCGCCCTGAGATGGCCAAGATCGGGTCGTTCGAGATGGGGCTGGCTTTGCCGCCTTTGCTGCGCAAGCGGGTTGTTGTGACGGGCGTTACGCTGGCGAAGTCGGATGTTCTTTTGGAGTCCGCGAGCGGCGATCGCCATAACTGGGATATCAAGTTTTCCAACGCGCAGGGAGGCGGCGCGGGCGGGACTGATTCTCCTGCGATAGGGGGCGGTTCAGGCGCAAAGTCAGCTGCGCCGATTGCGTGGCAGGTCAATCATTTGGCGGTTATGGATAGCGTGTTCGGGATACGCGATGTGAGCGGCAAGGTTACGCGGCTTGAGGTCGGTAGCTTGTCGGTCGCGCCGGGGAGCGGCGGCGTAGCGGTGAATTTCGCTGGCAAACTCAATGGCGAGACGCTGCGGATTTCAGCCAGCACGGACGGCAGCGATTTGTTTGGGAAGGCTATGCGCCCGCTTGCGTTCGATCTCGATTACGCTTCCTATGCGCTCAAGGCGGGTGGCAAGATTGGTTTGGATGCGAAGAAGGCTGATTTCGAATCCTACTCGTTTAAATCCGGGGGGTCGGAAGTCCATGGCAAGCTAAGCGCCGAATGGGGCGGAGCGCAGCCGAAGATTGTGGCGACTGTGTTGAGTTCGCATGTGGCTCCTTCTGATTTTCAAGGCGCGAAGGCTGATTCTGGCGCGGCCGTCGATAGCGGCGGGCAGAATGGGGCGGCTTTAGCCCCTGCGCCTGCGCAGGCGGACGTTTCGGGCCGCGTGTTGAGCGATGCGCCGCTAGGGTTTAGCGCTTTGCGGCAGATCGAGGCCGATGTTGACGTCGATATCGGCGATTTGCTGCTGGGTTCGATGGCGATGACGCAGGTCAAGGCGAAGGTCGCCGTTCATGACGGGCAAATGAATATTGCGCCCTTGACGGCTGTGGTGGGCGGAGGATCGCTCAATGGGCAGGTTCAGGTCAATGCCGCGACGAGTCCCGCGAAGCTTGGGACGACCTTGATTTTCAAGAATGTCGAGCTGGCCGATATGCTGAAGTTCCATGGCGCGGAATCGTTGATACAAGCCAAAGCAGCGGTCGATATCAATCTCACGAGCTTCGGCGAAAGCGTTCGCGCGCTGGCGGGCAATCTGAGCGGCACTGTTTCGGTGATCAGCGCGGGCGGCGATGTTGTGTCGCGTTCGCAGGAAACGGTTTTGTCGGGACTTGCGAAACTGCTTGCGCCGGGAACGTCCGGCAATGCCGCGATGAACTGCCTCGTCGCGCGGTTTACGGCTGCTGAAGGCGTTGTGCGCGACAACGGCATTCTGGTCGATACGGTGGCCACGACGGTCGCGGGGAGCGGCGGGGTCGATTTGAGGAACGAGACGCTCAACTTCACTTTTCGTGCCAAACCAAAGGGCGTGAATGTCGGGGGGATGTTGCCTCCTGTTCAGATAGGCGGTTCGCTGGCCAAGCCGAGTTATGGCGTTCATGCGGAGTCTGTCATTCGTAACGTGGCGGGCCTGCTGATGGGAAATGGTGCGGGCTTGAACGATCCTATCCCCGACGTGGTCGTGCAGGCGGGACAGAACGCTTGTCTTGCCGCTTTGAACAATCCGCAGGCGCGTAAGACGACGCCGGAAGGAGGAGCGGTACAGGATTTGGCAGGCAAGGCCAATAAGGCGGCGCAGGATATTGGCGGTAAGCTGATGAAGGGCTTGTTCGGGAAATGAACGAGCAGGGGCAGAAGCAAGCCATTGTCGCTTATGAGGTTGTTGAAATCGCGGGGGCGCGGTTTGCGTTGCATCGCGACGGGGCTGTTTTGCGCAGCCCCGGCGGGAAGGATTTCGCCGTGCCCACGAAGGCGCTGGCGGAGGCTGTGGCGCAGGAATGGCGCGCGCTCAAGCGTAATCGGCTTGACCCCGCGACGATGCCGCTGACGCGGATGGCCATTTCGGCGCTCGACGGACCAATGGTTTCGCAAGACGAGGCGGCAGAGGCTTTGCTTGGGTTTGCGCAGAGCGATACTTTGCGGCATCGCGCGCCTGCGTATGAGCCATTGTCAGCGCGGCAGGAGAAAGTTTGGCAGCCTTTGCTCGATTGGTTCGGGGAGCGCTATGGCGTCGAACTCGTGCCCGGCGCGGGGATTATGCCGCTCGCGCAGTCCGACGATATGCTTGAAGTCGTGAAGGCGGTTTTGGCCGGGTTCGATCCGTTCGCGCTCGCGGGGATTGGGCAAGTTTGCCATGTGACGGGCTCTTTGGCGCTGGCGTTGGCTTTGGCGACAGGACACCTTGACGTCGCGCAGGTTTTCGACGCGGCGGAGCTTGAGGCGCTTTATCAGATCGAGCGCTGGGGCGAGGACGAAGAAGCGCGTTTGCGGCTGGACGGCATTCGTCGCGACCTCGATGATTGTGCGAGGTGGTTTGGGTTGCTGGCGAGGTGATGTCTAGCAGTCTGCTGGAAAACGTTCAGGGAGGCGATCATGTTTGCAGAAAAAAAGAAAATGGGATGCCCGCCTTCGTGGGCATGACGTTTGTATTAACGGAGAAACTTTTCTCAACAAGCGCTGCGCCCCATTTGTTTTTTTAGCAGATAGACTGCTAGATTCGTTTGATCTTGTAAAACTCCGCGTCGTGGTTGGCGATGGCGTCGGGACGCCACCAGCTTGCGGGTTTGAGCGAGGCCTTGATGCTGCTCTCGACACCGAGCACCATGCAGAACAGCGCCATGCGGACGGGGATTCCGGCGTCGGTTTGGCGGAAGATGGCGAGGCGCGGATCGCTGTTGTCGAAGTCGTTGCTTAAGTCGTTCGCGCCGGGGCGGCTGTCGCGCGGCAGGGGGTGCATGATGATCACGTCTTTGGGCGCGGCTCGGTCCGCGAGGTCTTTGGTGATGCGGAAGCTGACGCCTTCATTGGCGGCTTTTTCGCTTTCCGACATACGTTCTTTTTGAATGCGCGTGGTGTAGAGCAAGTCGGCTTTGGCGAGGCCTTCCTCCAGATTATGCGTTTCCTTGACGGCGTGGCCTTTCGCGCGCGCGGCTTCGACAAGTTCTTGCGGGATTTCGAGGCCTTTGGGCGCGACCATGGTGAAGGTCAGGCCTTTGTAGAGCGAGAGCAAGCGGATCAGCGAATGGATCGTGCGGCCATAGCGCAAATCTCCGGCCATCGTGACGTGGCAGCCGTCGAGTTTTTTGTTGAGGCGCTTGAATTCGGTGCGGATGGTATAGAGGTCGAGCAGCGCTTGCGTCGGGTGCTCGCCGCTGCCGTTGCCGCCGTTGATGACGGGGATGTTGGTCGAGGCCGCGAACTGGTGGATGGCTTTTTCCTCGAAGTGGCGCACGACCAATGTGTCCATATAGCCACCGACGACGCGGGCGGTGTCTTCCAGAGACTCGCCCTTGACGACGGAGGAGAATTCGACGCCTGTCGTGTTGGAAACGGAGCCGCCCAACCGCATGAAGGCCGCGTCGAAACTTAGGCGCGTGCGGGTGCTTGGTTCAAAGAAGATGCTGCCCAACACTGCGCCACGCAGGACATCGGTTGTCATCTGGCCGCGCGCGACAGGCGCAAGGGTATCCGCATAGCCGTAAAGCTCGTCGAGCAGGGGCATGTCGAACTGGGCGCTGGAGAGGATATGCTGTCCTTTGAGGCTCATGGGGCTGCTCCTGATGGCTTGTTGGGCTGATTTTCAGGTTCTTGATAGCAGACCGGGTATTTTTGTACAGTGTCCGGTGTGTTAACCTTTTGTCTTGGTTTGGAATACTATCATGGCTACTTCATCTGCAGTTTCTGTCGATCGCTTGACCCTTCGTCGGCCCGACGATTGGCATGTGCATTTGCGCGATGGGGCGATGTTGAGAGCGGTCGCGCCCTTGACGGCGGCGCAGTTCGGGCGAGCCGTTGTCATGCCCAACCTTAATCCTCCGGTGACCAGCGCGGCGCGGGCGAAGGCTTACCGCGAGGAGATTTTGCGGGCCGTGCCGAAGGGCATGAATTTTCAGCCGCTGATGACGCTTTATCTGACCGACGATGTGGATGTCGCTGATCTGGAGGCGGGATTCCGTGAGGGCGTGTTTACGGCGGCCAAGCTTTATCCGGCTAACGCGACGACCAATTCCGCTAAAGGCGTGACGGATGTTCGCAAGCTTTATCCGGCTTTGGAGCGTATGCAGAAGATCGGGATGCCTTTGCTTGTGCATGGCGAGGTGACGGAGGCGGAGGTCGATGTTTTCGATCGTGAGAAGATCTTCATCGAGCAGGTTATGGAGCCGCTGCGCAAGGCTTTTTCGGGGCTGAAGGTCGTGTTCGAGCATGTCACGACGGCGGAAGCTGTGGCCTATGCGCGCGAAGGGCACTCGGCGGGCGGCAAGTTGGGCGCGACGATCACGGCGCATCATCTGTTCCTTAACCGCACGGATATATTCAGGGGCGGGGTGCGGCCTCATCATTATTGCCTGCCGATTGCCAAGCGCGAGAAGCATCGGCTGGCTTTGATCGAGGCGGCGACTTCTGGCGAGGCGGCGTTCTTTCTGGGGACCGACTCCGCGCCGCATCCGGTCAAGAACAAGGAATCTTCCTGCGGTTGCGCGGGGGTGTTTACGGCGGCGACCGCGTTAGAGCTGTATGCCGAGGCGTTCGATCGGGCGGGCGCTTTGGACAGGCTGGAGGCGTTTGCGAGCCTCAACGGGCCGCGTTTCTATGGGCTTGCGGTTAACGAGGACACCGTGACGCTGGTTCGGGCAGACTGCCCGGAGCCTGTGCCTGTGGTGACGGAAACGGGAGATTCAGTGGTTACATTCGTTCCGCCGACCGGGAAGGTTGGGTGGAAGATGGATAAGCAATCCTCAAGTTAACCATATTTGCTGTTTGCCTTTTGGGGCTTTATTCCGGTAGAGTGTGCGCTCGCCAGCACCCCTGGAGGCTGGTTTTGTTAACGTTTTGAACTTTATGGAGACGACTATGGCGCAAGTTACTGAACTTGCGGCGGAAGCGCGTGATCGGGCCGGCAAGGGGACCAGCCACGCAATTCGCCGTCAAGACAAGACACCCGGCGTGATCTATGGCGACAAGAAGCCGCCCGTGATGGTGACGCTCGAAGACAAGGTTCTCGCTCGTTTGCTCGAGCGCCCTGGATTTTTTACCCATCTGATCGATCTTACCGTCGGTAAGGAAAAGTATCGCGTGATCCCGCGCGACGTGCAGTTCGATCCGGTCAGCGACAAGCCCTTGCATGTTGATTTTCTGCGCGTTTCGGCTAGCACGCGGATGCGCATCAGCGTTCCCGTCGTGTTCGTCAACAGCGAGAAATCGCCCGGCATCAAGAAGGGCGGCACGCTCAACATCGTGCATCACGAGATCGAGGTGCTTTGCGCTCCGGATCGTATCCCTGAGAAGTTCGAGATCAGCCTTGAAGGGCTTGAGATCAATCATGCCGTGCATTTGAGCGCCTTGAAACTGCCGGAAGGCGTGGCGCTTACGACGCATGAAAAGGACTTCACGATTGTGACGATTGCGGTTCCGTCCGCCATACGTGCCGAGGCTGAAGAAGCAGCGGCAGCGGCTGCGGCGGCTGCGGCGGCTCCTGTGGCGGAAGGCGCTGCGGCGGCTCCTGCGGCGGCAGGCGGGGCAGCAGCTCCGGCGGCTGGCAAGGATGCCAAGGCGGCAGGCGGGGCAGCGGCTCCGGCGGCTGGCAAGGCGGATGCCAAGAAGGCTGACAAGAAGTAAGTTTGAAAATCTAAGGTCGGTTTGGACTGTTTCGTTCGGGCGTGTATGATCCGTTCGGGGCTGTACGGATCGGCCTTATTTTCTTTACAGGCCCTTATGCAGACATTTTCCCATCTTGTCGTCGGTCTTGGCAACCCCGGTGGAGAGTATGCCGGGACGCGACATAATATCGGGTTCATGGCTGTTGACGCTTTGGCGAAAAAGTTTGGATGCGCGACGGCTTGGAAGAAGAAGTTTAAGGGATTGGTTGCGGCGTCTTCAGAGCCGAATGTCCTGTTGCTCAAACCTCAGACCTATATGAATTTGTCGGGCGAGTCGGTTGCGGAAGCCGCGCGGTTCTATCGGATTGAGCCTGCGCGGATCATCGTGTTCCATGACGATCTCGATCTTCAGCCGGGGCAGGTCAAGGTCAAGCAAGGCGGAGGGTCGGGCGGACATAACGGGATCAAGTCTATCGACTCGCATTTGGGGCCGGACTATTGGCGCGTGCGGATTGGCATCGGGCATCCCGGCGTCAAGGGCGAGGCGGTGACGCGGCACGTGTTGGACGGGTTTGCGAAAGCCGACGCGCTGTGGCTTGGGCCGTTGCTGGAGGTTGTCGTCAAAGAATTTGATCTTATGCTTGAGGGCAAGGCTTCGGAATACGCCAACCGCGTCGCGCGGAAGATGGCGGCGCTTCAGGAGCCTTCGACATGACTTTGCTGATCTTCGATTGCGATGGGACGTTAACGGATACAGAGCAATTGCATTCGGAAGTCGATTGCGCGTTTATTGACGCGGCTTATGGCGTCACTTGGGACGTTCAGGAGATGAACAGGCGGTTTGCGGGCGGAACGTCCGCTGCCGTCGAGCTTGCCTTGTCCGAAGCGATTGGGCGTCCGCTTCCGGGCGATCATCGGGACAGGCTTTTCGCCTATAAGAGCGCCGAGTTTCGTAAAAAACTTGCTCCATGCGCCTATGTTCACGAGGCGCTCGCGGCGTTACGGGATTACAGGATGGCAGTCGCTTCGAACGCGCTGATGCGTATGTTGACGGTCAATCTTGAAGCGGCGGGACTTTATGACCTGTTCGCGCCGCATATCTATTCGAGCAGTATGGTTGAGCGCCCCAAGCCCGCGCCGGATTTGTTTTTGCACGCGGCGCGGCAGAGCGGAGTTGGCGCGGAAGATTGCCTTGTGATAGAGGACAGCGAGCCCGGAGTCGCGGCGGCTCGCGCGGCGGGCATGCGTGTGATCGGGTATGCCGGGGGCCAACATTGCTATCCGGGATATGCCGGGGAGAAGCTGAGACACGCGGATGTTGTGATCGACGATATGCGTAAGTTGCCAGAGGTCGTGAGAGCGCTTGAGGGCGGGGCGAAGCGCGTTAGCCAAGTTTGGCGAAGCGAGAAGTGATCGGGGAGATGTTATGGGTTTTCAGTGCGGTATCGTGGGCTTGCCGAATGTCGGCAAATCGACTTTGTTCAACGCTTTGACCGCGACGGCGGCGGCGCAGGCGGCTAACTATCCGTTTTGCACGATCGAGCCGAATGTGGGGCGGGTGGCGGTTCCCGATGCGCGGCTCGACAAGCTGGCGGCGTTGGCGCAATCGGCCAAGACTGTGCCGACGCAGCTCGAATTTGTCGATATCGCGGGGCTTGTGCGCGGCGCGGCGAAGGGCGAGGGGCTTGGCAATCAGTTTCTCGCGCATATCCGCGAGGTCGACGCGGTGATCCATGTTGTGCGCTGTTTTGAGGGCGGAGACGTTACGCATGTCGAAGGCTCGGTCGATCCGTTGCGCGATGCGGCGACGGTCGAGACGGAGCTGATGCTTGCCGATCTTGATAGCCTTGAGAAACGGCTGTCCAACACGCAGAAGAAAGCCAAGATAGGAGATAAAGAGTCTCTGGAGCTGTTGAAAGTGTTGGAACCGTGCGTTGCGGCTTTGCAGGCGGGACAGCCCGTGCGTTCACTTATGCACAACATGGACGCAGCCTCGCGCGAGATGGTGCGGTCGTTGCAGATCGTGACATCCAAGCCCGTGCTTTACGTCGCGAATGTTTCCGAGGGCGATGCGGCGAAGGGCAACGCTTTGTCCGCTCTCGTCGCGGAGAAAGCCAAGGCGGAGGGAGCTGAGTGCGTTGTTATCGCTGCGGCCATCGAGTCTGAAGTTTCCTTGCTAGATACTGAGGCTGAGAAGAAGGAATTTTTATCAGACCTTGGGCTTGAGGAGCCGGGCTTGAATAAGATAATTCGCGCCGGGTACAAGCTGCTTGGGCTTCTGACATTTTTTACTGTGGGACCTAAAGAAGCGCGGGCTTGGACGGTGCGCAAGGGGGCGGCTGCGCCGCAGGCGGCTGGCGTCATCCATACGGATTTCGAGCGCGGGTTTATTAAGGCCGAAACCATCGCCTATGCCGATTACATTGAGGCCGGGAGCGAGGCGAAGGCTCGCGAAACGGGCAAGTTGCGGCAGGAAGGCAAAGATTATATGGTCAAAGACGGCGATATTTTTCATTTCAAATTCAATGTGTGAGCGAAGGGCGAGCAGGTGAGACATGGCCGGACATTCCCATGCCAAGAACGTGATGCACCAAAAGGGCGTCAGCGACGCGAAGAAGGCGAAAATCTTCAACAAACTTGCGCGCGAAATTATGGTTGCGAGCAAGCAGGGGTTGCCTGATCCGGCGTTTAATCCCCGTCTTCGAGCGGCGGTATTGGCTGCGAGGAAGGGTAACCTTCCGCGCGAGCGCATCGACCGCGCGATCAAATCAGGCCAACCCGGAGGCGATGACGGCGCGAATTATGAGGAAGTGCGTTACGAAGGGTATGGGCCGGGAGGCATCGCTTTGATCGTCGAGGCGCTGACAGACAACCGCAATCGCACGGCTTCGGAACTTCGCACCGCGTTTTCCAAGAATGGCGGGACGATGGGCGAAAGCGGGTCGGTATCCTATATGTTCGATCGTAAGGGCGTTATCGTTTATCAGGCCAAGGTCGCCACCCCGGATGCTATGCTGGAGGCCGTTATTGAGGCTGGTGGCGATAATGTCGATTCTGATTCTGACGCTCATGAAATAACATGTCAGGTCGAGGATTTTGGAGCGGTTCGCTCCGCGCTGGAAGCCAAATTCGGCGAGCCGGAGAGCGCCAAGCTTGATTGGCTGCCCAAGACCGAAACGGCGGTTACTGGTCAGGTTGCGCAGGATTTGGCGCGGCTTGTGGAGGTTCTCGAAGACAATGACGATGCGCAGAATGTTATTACCAACGCAGCCGATGGGTGATTGGGACTTGTCTCTAATAAAAAAAGGGGTCTTGGCTTTATGTGGCTAAGACCCCTTTTTTATGAGGATGTCGATTGGTTAATTGCCAAAGGCTTGCAGGGCAACGGGCACACGGAAGGTAACCTGAGCGTCCGGCGCATCGCGCGTGATACCTGCGGCCACGTTCATATTCACATGCACGCGATTGTTCACTTTGAACGAGAAGCCAGTTAGCGTCGATCCAACCTGAAGCGAATCGCCACGTTGGGAGACGCCGCCGATTTCTGTGGTTGTGGGCCTGACGTAGGCATGTTCATAGCCCAGCGTGAAGGACAGGCGGTCATTGAGAGATACGCCCATGCCTGCGCTGGCCGTGTAGGCGGCACCGGGATCAACTCTGCCGATGGCGCTGCCCGCAACAGTGCGGTTGATCGTTTCGCCGAAGCTGTGGACGTAACCGATATTGCCGAACAGCACGGCGGGGTCGAGCGGGTAAATGGCCGTCACGCTAGGCGCGACCGACATAAAGCCGGATCCTGTCGCTAGATCTTTCGAGCTCCCATTCGCGTTGTAGGCAATCCGGTAGGGGCTTGTTCCTGTGTCTGACTTATAACGTAAATTCGCGATGAAGAAGGGCCAATCCTGTTGCCCTTTGTTGATCTGATAGTGGGCGCCGAATTCGATATCGCCTAGTCCGTAGCCATTGGTTGTTTGATGGGCTGTCGGCGATCCTGTCAGCGACACGATGGTGTCGTATTGCGAATCCTGACGCCAGACAAATGGGACTCTGGCTTCCAGTTCGAGGCGGTTCGTGACGCCGACACGCACCGTTGTTCCCGTTGTGACGATATCTCGCGCCACGCGATTGGCGCTGATTTCACCGATCAGGAAGGAAGGCAGCAGCGAGCCGCCCAAAAATGTGAAGTTGTTGATCGAAGAACGCGCGTATTCGGCAAAAGGTTCCAGCACTATCTTGCCGTACGGGGTTAACACGCCGCCGGTGTTGGCTAAAATGGGAACTTCGGGCGGCTTGTCTTGTCCGGCAGGGGCTTGCCCTACTTGTTCTGTAGGCATAGCTGGCGAGGCCGCCGATTGCTGGGCGGTTTGTTTTTTCTTCGGCGCGGTTGCTGATTCTTGCGGTTCACCCGAAGCGTCGCGCCATGACGATTTCTGTTTCTTGGCCAGTTGGGCTTCGAGCGCCGTGATTTTGCGGTCTTTGTTGCCGATGTCCGCTTCCAGCTTGCTGAGACGCTCTTGCTGGCTTTCCAGTTTTTGGGCTAGGTCAGCCAAAGCCTTCTGGATGGTTGCTTCTTCTGCTTTCGCATTAGAGGTCTTGGCCATTGCCGGCGATGCCGCAAGCCCTACTACGGCAGTAAAAACTACAAGGGATGACAGCGTACGGATGCCATGGAGCATTGCGCGCGCGGACGCATGGAAAGGCATGGGGGACTCCAAAAAATTTGGTCTAGTGGATGGATGCTAGACACTAACGTCGTAGTACATTACGTAGACTGTTCATAGCCTGTGATTTCAGTGCCGTCAGCGCTTGATATGCCTGAGACTTTTCTGCCACGTAGTTCGTTATATCAATCGTGATGCTCTGAATCTGACTGATGACAGCCCCATTCGCTGAGTTGGAGACTAGCGTTGTGACATTGCCTGTCAATGGGTCGGCTGAACTTGTTATAGTTGTGTTGCCTGTTGGTAACGTTGTTGTTTGAGTTTCAGGTTGAGAAACTGACGCGCTGGATGCGACTGGATAAACCTTTGTAGTTGTACCTAGTTGCTCGATTTTCGCTGCCGCTACAGTGCTAGAGGCGGATGTCGGGGCAGTGATTTTACCGCTTGAGTAATAATTATGTACCACGCTCTTTCCGTCGAGTAGAATTTCTGTTTCGATCCCGATGTTTATATTCATTCCGTTTGGTAAAATGTATCCCCCGTAGGCTTCTTCTAGTTCGGCGGCATTCATGGGTGATAACCCATGCAGAGCGTCGATGGATTCAGCTTTAGCTATTGAGAGGGGCGCCATGATGCCAAGGCAAGCCGCAAGGAGCAATGCGGTTGCGCGGCCCATGAGGTTGCGGAAAAAGTCGCGAGAGGGGGTGGGGGATTTAGTGTTCATGGAATGTCGGGTGGTTGATGGTGAAAGAGGAGAGCGCGTTGTGGTTGTGGGTTCGGCCTCTGCTGATTGGAGAGCGCGGCAAGGCTTTTAAGTCTGCACTATCATTGAAGTGAGCGCGGCCTTTGGCCACATTGTCGCGAATGACGAAAACAACTTTGTTCCAGATGGCTTCAAACTCGTCCAAGGGGATTCGACGTAAACCAAGTTGCGAATCGGCAACGATAACCGCCCCGTTGTCGATGCCCCTTATCACTATGAAGTGGTTATATCCACCGGGGCTTATCAATGTTAGGGAGGGCAGATCCAGCGATTGTAGCTGCTGGATCGTGAGCTTGTATCCGTCTGCGCGATATCCTTCGGACGCAAGAAACTTTTTGATATCCAGCAGCGAGAAGCCGACCTTGCGGATGTGTTCCTGATTCCCAACTTTGTACATCGCTTGGAACACGCTTTGTTCGTCCGTGGGGATATCGTAGCTGTGCGTAAGCAATGTCGCAACGGCGGCAGAGCCACAGCTGTAGTCATAGGCTTGATGTATGACGCGCTCGTCGCGCAGTTCCTTAATGCTTTTGACCTTAACCGAAAAGTCACCTGACGGCGCGACGATCTGTCCTGCCTGCGCGTTTTTTCCGCCGCTCAATGCGACAGTGAAAATAACGATTAACAGACACGCCATTCGCCAACACATCCCGGTTGCTCCGCTTAATGGCATCAGTGCATGTACACGAGAATTGACGTGGATTGCGAAATCGAAACCTGATTGCCGGAATTCGCAATTAAGGTCGTAAATCCGCTGTTATTGCTTAAGCTGTTTCCGAACACTTCGCCTGTGGATCCAATCGAACCGATTGAATTTTGCGACACTTCGGACTTTACGTTCGCCGAGCTTTCGTTCGTGACGATTGTATGGCCGCCCGATATGTTGTTAAGCGTTTCTGCGCTGACGCCTGATAAGTGCGACAAGGCAAACTCATCCTGTGGGCTTGCCGCGTCTTCGGCAGAGGCCAATTGCGGCGCTCCGACCAAGCTAAGCACTAATACGGCGGAAAAGATTATCTTGGGATACATGGCAATCTCCTTAACAATCAATATTTGTCGCTACGTTCGCGAAAGAAAGGGGATGGAAATTTTTCAATTTCCATCCCGCAATCTTATTAGGTCTTAGCGGGTTGATGCCGCAACGGCGGTCGAAATGCCGACGTTCGAGATCGCGCCTGTGTTGACGCTGCTGCTGATCACGCCACCAGAGGTGCTGGTCGACACGCCATTTACGCTGCCGCTGTTGACGGATGCGTCGCCAGCGTGCTTGCCGTTGCTGTCTGCGTCGATCTTGTTGCCGGTGCTGACTTGCGAAAGCGCGGCAATCGAGAGCGCGGCGGAGATGTCATACTTGTTCTCGGTCTTGGTCGAGTTGAAGCTGTCTTCGGCCGTGTAGGTGTTGGTCGTCGTGTTGGTGGTCTTGTTCTTCGTCGTGTTGGTCGTGTTGTAGCTGTCTTCGACTTCCAGTGAGGTCTTGTTGGATGTGTTGTAGCTGTCGTCGGTCTTGTTGTTGCTGTTCTTGGTGTTGGTCGAGGTCTTGTTGTAGCTGTCTTCGATGTCAACTTCTGACGAGGTCTTGTTTTCGGTCGAAGTCTTGTTGAAGCTGTCCTTAACTGAGACATCGACATCGGTCGAGGTCTTGTTTTCGGTCGAGGTCTTGTTGAAGCTGTCCTCGACATCGACATCGACATCGGTCGAAGTCTTGTTTTCGGTCTTGGTCGAGGTCAGGTTGGCTGTGTTGAAGCTGTCGTCAACCGTCTTTGTGTCCGACTTCGAGCTCGTGTTCGTCGTCGTCGTGCTGCTCGACTTTTCGGTGTTGAAGCTGTCGGTGGTGTTGTTATTGGCTTGATCGTTGCCAAATCCATTGACGCTATCAGCAAACGCGGGCGACGCGGCGAGCATCAAGCCAAACGCGGCGAGTGCAATCTTCTTCATGATATTCTCCTAAGAGTTGGTTGTTTGGGTTTGATATCAATCCCCTATGGTCCTCACAGGGAACCAGACCTTGGTTTAGCGTATGAGGGAATTGCGTCAAGGGGAAAAATTTGATTCGAATCAAAAATATAATTATGATTATCGTGTTTTTGTCGTGAAGCTGCTTTGCGTTATTTCTTGTCGCTGCGATGCACGCATGCGGTGGCAGGTGGCTATGTAAGCAAGATACTCTTGCTTTATTTAGCGTTCTTTGCGTTTCGATTGCGCTTTGCGCAGGGGGAGCTATTCTGGTCTTTGATAGAGGATTGCTGTCGCTCAAAGATTTTGAGAAGCTTCACCAATTATATACTCCGTAGGATTGGAAAGCCGAAAAAGCAACAAGGGTCGTCAATCGCGACGAGCTCCCTTTGGGAGAAGACGCGATCCAGTGTCGCGCAGTATATTGCTTGGGACTCTGGATTGCCGCGTCGCTTTCCGCCTTCGGCGGAAAACTCCTCGCAATGACGCCCTGTTTGCAAGGATTGTTTTTCATGAGCCACAACAAGCGCTTTAAGAGCCAGTCATTTTCTGGGTTCCAATCCTACGGAGTCTAGTTAAAGTGGATAATTTCCGTAATATTCCGCAATCGTCGTCATCGCGAGCGAACGCGAAGCGATCCAGAGTCGGTGGCGATGTCGTGTGGGATTCTGGATCGCGTCGTCGCCCGAAGGGGGCTTCTCGCAATCATGGCGTTTATTGCGCGTTTAAGTAAATTAGCTGGTTTGACTATAGCTCGCGATTTTTGCAGGTTTACAAATATTTGACGATGCTGAGTTGTCCCAGTTTTGCCGTTGCCGAGTAGGATGCTTCAAGTTGCGTTTGCAGCAGGGTAATTTTGATGCTTACTTCCGTGAGGTCGACTTTCTGGATGTCATCCACCTGATCTTTTAGCGTGTTAATGCTGTCGGATAGATTTGTTACCTGACTATTTATGGTGTTTTGGTTTCCTGCAACAGCGGTATGAATGCCCTGAATGCCTTGTAGCGCTGTCGCGAGCATTGTTGCGGCCTGATTCATATCGGATTGATATGTCGCTGGGTCGGTGGTTTGGGTTGCGCGATACATATAGCGCAGGCCATTTATGAGCCTTTGGAAGCTCGGATCGTCGCTGCTAACCCCATAAGTGATGCTGTAGTTGTCGTCCGCAAGAACCGAGTCGGCTGTATAGGCGTTGGCGTCGGTTACTGTGCCACTTAAGACATACGCATTATCGTAATCCGGAAGCGTTAGGTTATCGTTGTGGATCGTTGCCGCTGGGGCGCCCGATAAGACGGTCAGGTCGTCGGAAACAGGTTGCGTCGTGTAGCGGATGCCTGCGTATACATAGCGGTTGCCGACTTTTTGGTTAAGATCGTTGGATACTTGTTTCAGGTAGTTCTCGACTTGGGCTTTGATTTGCGGAATTTTCGTCGCGTCGTAGCTCTGGTTCTGAGATGCCAGAGATTTGGCGTCTGCCGTAATGCTCTCTATGTCGGATAAAGTCGTGTCATACATCTCAAGCCGCGTTTTTACGGATTTGAGCCCAGAAGTGTAAGCATCTTTTGCGTTCACGCTGTTTTGGAAATTCATCAACTGCCGAGCTTCAAGCGGGGCATAGTCCGTGAGATCGGCGTTCTTCTTTCCGCTTGAAAGCTGTTCGTTGAGCTTGCTTAGATCCTTTTGCTCCTTTTGCAGGGAGTTAGTCATTAGAATCTGCATGCCTAGCGAGCTGACGTATGTCATGTGATAACCTTTTGCGTTTTTATGACACGAGTTGCATCAAACTTGTCAACATTTGGTTGACCGTGCTGATAATATGCGCGGCAGCTGCATAACTGTTTTGATAAGTTATTAGATTGGACAGCTCGGTATCTATATTTACTCCCGTGCGATTGGCCAATGTCTCGGTATAATACGATTTCTGGGTCGTTACCGTGTCGTTTTGATCTATGATGCTGTTGGCCGTTTGCTGAAAATTGGACAGGATGGCCGTGGTTAGCTCCTCGTAGGTCACATTCGTGGCAGACAAACCGGAGGCGCTATAGTTCGCCGTGTTTGTGAGACTGTCGGCAATGTCTTGCGTGTTGGTTTCTGGCAGACCAGAGGTGCCTGCGAGGATGTTGGCGTTTACCTGAAACGTCGCTGGATCTAGGGGCAAGCCGCTGGCCGTGAAGAAATGCGCGTCCAATGTTTGGCCATTTTGCGTTCCCGCGAGCGAGTCCGTTACTGCCGCGCCATAGGCGGTGTCGAATAGCCCGCTCGTTAGTCCCGTGACGAGCGTTGACAATTGCGCGTTGAGCTTTGCAATAACGCCGACGCCAGCAACATTGCTCGACGCAGCGGAGGCGCTTGTGTCGATAAAATTGAACTGAGCTTCCAGCGAGCCGCCGATTAAGGCGGTTCGCACATCGTTGCCACTGGAGTCCAAGACCGTGGTTCCGTTGAAACTGAAGGTTTCTGCGCCGATTCCTCCGTCAACCAATAACTTGCCGCTCGGCGTATACAACGCGATTTGCCCGTTGCTTCTTTGCTGGATCGTAATGTCCATATATTGGGCGACTTTGTATACTAGCTGGTCCCGGTTGTCTTGTAGATTGACCGTTTGTTGGCCAGACGTTGTCGAGGACTGGATCTTTCTGTTGATATCTTGAATTTGTTTCAAGGTTTCGTTCAGATCCGTGACGGAGGTGGCGATGTCATTGTTGACCTGACTTGTCAGCTGGTTAACCTTGGTCGCGATACTGTTGATTGTCTTTGCGAGATTGTTGCCGGTTGTGACGAGATTCTGTTTCTGGATGTTACTTTCCGGTTCTGCGGCATACTGTTTCCATGCTGCAGAGAACTGGGACATTTGATCGGATAGGTCCGGGTTGTCCGATGTGGAGTCGAGAATCGACTGCACTTGTTGCATGTAAGATTTCTGGGCGCTGAAGTATCCTTCTTCCGTTGTCGCCTCGACGAGGTTGAGCGTCAGGGCCTGATCGGTCGAGCGCGTGTAGCCTGAGATGGTTGAACCGCCGAATTCAGTGCCATATTCAACCGTGGTGACGGTTGCCGATTTTGCCGTGTAGCCGGCAGTATTCGCGTTCGAGATGTTGTTCGCGGTTAGCGCTATGAGGTTTGTCGATGTCCTCATGCCGGTTAGGGCAAGCGAGAAGGCTTGGGTTAGCGAAGACATCTTTTATATCCTTAAAGCGGATTGCCTTGTAAGCGCCCGTCGAACTTCATGTCACTGAACCATGTTGATGGTCACTTGCAGCAAACTGTTGTCAGCGGTCACGACCTTCGCATTGGCTGAGTATATCTGTTGCGCTTGAATCAAGGTTGTGAACTCGGTCGCGATATCGACGTTGGATTGCTCAAGGGAGTTGGCCGAGATCGTGCCTGCGCCTGTTGTGCCTGGCACGCTGTAACGCGGCGTTCCGGCGGCCAGTGTCGATGAGTAGGCTCCTCCGCTTATGCGCTGAAGCTGGTTTTCCGCGTAGAACTGAACGATTGGGATTTGATAGATAGTTCTGGTCGTGCCGTTGCTGTAGTTGATCGACATGAGGCCGTCGCTGTCTATGCCGAGGCTATCGAACGAACCACGCGGCAAGCCATCCTGACTGAAGTTCGTAACGCTTACAGCTACACTGCTGTCCGCATATTGCGAGACGCCGCCGGAGCTGCCAAGAGTGCCAAAGTCAAGTGTCGTCGTTTGCGCGGCCGTGCCCGGGAAGGTTATCGACGCATTCCATTCGGCAGGGTCTCCGGCTGTGTTGATCGTCGTGGTTCCGTCCGTAATGCTGGCAATCGTACCTGCCGTTGTGCCGCCGCTGCCAGTGTTGAAGACGAAGGTTAGGGTTTCCGCGTAGGCGGGCGTAGCGTCTGGTATGCTGATATCCAGATCCCATATGTTTGTCGCTGTTTTACTCCACTCGTAGCTGAGATCGTGCGTGTTGCCGAGCGCGTCGTAGATTTTAACGGTTGAAGTTGAGGAGGTATAGGCATTCGCCGCGTTTGAAGGAAGATTGGCGCTGTATGTAACTGTGCCGGTGGAGACGGGATCGTCTAGAAGCGCAGACACCTGGATTGCCTCTGTTGACGATGTGTCTACGTTGCCTGAGCTGTCGACTGTGTAGCCGGTAAGGTAGAAACCAGAGCTGTTGACCATGTAGCCGCTTTTATCGAGCGAAAAGTCGCCTTGGCGCGTGTAGAGCGGCTGGCTGTTAAAGTTTGTGGTGCCCGTCGCATCGGTGGAAGCCGATTGCACGGCAAAATACCCTGAGCCCGATATGGCAAGGAAGGTTTCCGTATTCGAGCTGACGATACTTCCTTGCACATCGTTTTGATATTGCGGTCTGGCGCGCACGCCGCCGGGGTTGTTGACGGCGGCGTTAGAGGAGGTCACCAACTGCTCAAAGGACGTGCTGACGGCTTTGTAGCCTGTCGTTTGGGCGTTCGCGAGGTTGTCGGAGATGTTGCCGATCGAGCTTGACTGCGCGTTCAATCCGGCCACAGCGGTGGTAAGAGCGGAAAATAGCGAACCCATAACGTGTGCTCCTTTGCGTTGATTGGAAGGCTGTTCGTGTAGAGGGACTGTTCCGGAGGGCGCAGTCGTGATTTCGGACACACCTTTGCAAGCGGTGTGCCAACAGAGAGGGGTGCCCGGCTTTGGGCCTAAGAAGCGCTTGGCAGTTACGAAAACGCTGAAAATCCTTTGACGCAGTGAGATTCTGATAGGTTCTTACTGTTTCGCTGTAGAATCGGACAGCGATCCGCGATCGAAAAGATTATGGACGAGGTTGCCGTTTAGTGAGCATAATCAGGGAAAATGGGGGGTATTTTAGCTAATATGGCTTGAAATCTTTATGCCGGATTCACCCGTTTGGGGCATAATGGGAAACGTAGAAATTTTTAGTGGTCATGCGAATAGCGCGTAGCAAATTTAAGATAGAGTATTTTAAGGTTAGGGAGATGCTTCATGGCTAACATTGATAGCGTTTCAACTGCGCAAGCCGCATCAGCGCCTCCGCCTGCGCGGCCTGTGCGGCAAGAAGCCGAGCCACCTGCACAGGAACTTCCTCCTCCGCCGCCGCCTGTGGCTCCTGCCGCGCCGCAGGATCAGGCTGCAAGCGTTATCTATACCGCGCTTGCGAGCGCGAGCGCCTCGACGATACGCGGCGGATCGGTCAATACGTCGGCTTAATCAGGTCTAGCAGTCCGCTGAAAAACACTTTTGGAGGTGGTTACGCTTATAGAAAAAGGAAAATGGGATGCCCGCCTTCGCGGGCATGACGCTTGTTTTTATTGAGAAAGTTTTCTCAACTAGCGCCGTCACACCCGCGAAGGCGGGTGTCCCATTTGGTTCTTATGCCTTCCTGATGGGTTTTTCAGCAGACTGCTAGAGCCGTTTTAATCATAGGTAGCTCCCAACATATTTATGTTCTGACTTAGCGGCCCCTTGCGCGAGGCATGGGATGTCGCGAGCGGCGCGGCGCTGCTACATCACAAACATAGGCGGGTTTCGTAAAGGTCGGGCAGGTCGTTTTCGAGCAGGACGACGTCGTTTGCGCGCAGGTTTTGGCCTAGCCATAAACGCGCGGCGGCGAAGGATGGGACAGGTTGGATCAGTTTTTGCGGTTCGACGGATTGGAAGCCTTCGACGAAAGTTGGTATGCGGTCGGCTGCGACCGCCAGAACGATGTCGGCATATTTTGCCGCCTCGCGTCCTAGTTCGCGGTGCGCTTGGTCGTGTTTGTCACCCATCTCCACAAGGCCGGGCGTTACGAGGATGCAACGGCCTTTTTGTGTTTCTCCTAGTTGTCTCAGAAGCTTCAGCGCTGATTTGAAGCCGAGCGGGTTCGCGTTATAGGCGTCGTCGATCGTGAAGGTTCCGTCCGTTTGCGGTTTGACTTCTAGGCGGTGTTGGATTTGCGGAACGGTGCGAAGGGCCGCGCTGGCGCGTTCGGCGGGGATGCCGAGCGAGAGCGCGGTCGCGAAGGCTAGAGCGACGTTGCCGACGTGATGCTCGCCATAGAGGGGGACGAACAGGGCGTGCGTATGACCTTGATGGCGCATGCTTATGGTTAGGCCGGTCGCGGTTTGTTCGAATTTTTCGATGACCATATCGGCGTCGGGGCTTTGGCCGCAGACGATAAAGCGCGCGCGTTCCCGCGCGACGAATTCTCGCGCGTAGTCTTGCGCCAGCACGCTTTCATGGATGATAATGGGCTGCTTTGCGTTGGCGAGGACGGCTTCGGCTAACTCGAATTTGGTTCGCGCGACGTTGTCGAGCGTTTTGAAGCGTTCGACGTGCGCTTCGCCGATGGCGGTGATGATCCCGGCCTTTGGCGGCGTGAGATCGCACAGTCGCGCGATGGAGCCGCGCCCGTAGGCCCCCATTTCGACGATGAAGAATTTGCACCCGTCGTCTAGATTTTCGCGGATGATGCGCGAAACTCCCATCAGGGTGTTGACGCTTCCCGGCGTGTAGAGCGTCGGCGCGTTGACGCGCAGGATGTGTCCGAGGATGTGCTTGACGGAAGTTTTGCCGAAGGAGCCAGTCACGCCGACAGTTTCGGGGTTGACTTCGGCTAATCTTGCGCGAGCTTCGTCCATGATCTTCTTTTTTATGGCCTGTTCGAAGGGGCTGAGGAGGCCGTTGCCCCAGGTCAACATCAGGGGGATTATTTGAATCGCGAGAATCCAGATCAATGGGGTCGGTAGCGCGGAGAGGGGATAGGTGGCGAGCAGGCAGAGCGCGAAGGCCAGCGCGTGGATCCGCTTGGCGCGGCTCGTCATCACGAGCTTCTTTTTAGCGGCCTTTATGGGATTTTGCTCGCGAAGGGCGGCTGTCAAGAACAGCAAGGCGAAGCTTAGGCCTGCCAGCAGGGTTAGCATGCGCGGTTGCAGCGCCGTGAAGCGGTGTAGGGCATAGAGCGCGCCGGAGAGCAGAGCGGCGTTGAGGGTCGCGCGTTGGTCGAACGAGCGCGTTTTGATCAGCCAGCGCAGGAAGCGGGGGCTGTCATATTCTTCCTGTTGATAGATATGGAGGTAGGTCAAGAGTCTGCGCCATGCGAAGAAGGCGAAGGCGGCTAGCGCCAGCAAGGAGGCAAGTACGGTCATCAACGCTTATCCATCGTTTCCATGAAGGCGAGCAACTTTTTTAGCATGGTATGCCGTCCAGTGTTTAGCACGGTGTAGTGGTCCTGTTGTGGAAGAATGGAGAGTTCCGCGTTTGGGATCAAGCGGCGGTAGGATTTGCCTATATCCGGAGGGGCTTCGGTATCATCGCCGCCATAGACAAGCTGCGTGGGGCAGGTCACGCGGCGGGCTTGTTCCGAAAGGTTTTCACGGACGACGTTGACAAAAATGGGGCGCATAGGGCCGGCGTTGCGGTAGTCCGAGCTGCCGAATTTTTCGCGCAGCTTGTCGATGTCCTGATGGATCAGCGGCGCTATATGTTTCAGCGTTTTGAACGCGGCGACACGCGCGCGCATTCTGAGCGTCTGCATGAGCGTGCGATGGCGGGGAAGTCCTGCTGCGGCGATCAAGAACAGGCCGTCCACGAGGTTGGGATGACGCGCCGCGAGTTGGATTCCTACACGGCCTCCGAAGGAGTGGCCGACCCAGAGGATGGTTTTGAGGTTGGGCTTTGCCCGATAGGGGGCGAGCAGTTCCGCCATGGCGTCGGCATATTCCGCCGTCGTCCAGTTATCGGGCGGTTTGGGCGACTGGCCGAAGCCGGGGAAGTCTATCTGGAGATGCGCGGCGCGGGGGGCCAGCGCTTGCGCGCAGGCGTCGAAGGCGTGGCCGTCATGTCCCCAGCCATGGCCCCAGACGATCAGCGTTGAGGCTTGATCGACGGGGAGGCCGGAGAGCGTTTGCGCGATGGGGAGGGTAGCAGTCATGCTCTTTGAACAACATCGGATTCCGCATCTTCTCATTCAGCTTTGTTGAATGCGTCGCGCGGAATGACCGCCCTTTCTGCTTTTCAAGATTTCATCGGGACTGAGTATATTCAAGCGTGACCTGTATAAACAGGGGACAAATCTCCTCTACAGGTTCCGGGCTTTCCGTATACCCATACCATGCGGATCGGGGAGCGTCAGCAAGGCGGAGTTCTTGGGCGTGGAAGACGTGCATCTGGTCGCCAAAATCGAAGTGCCAGAATTCGAGCGGGTAGTTGACGAAGCCTTCGCGGGTCATGGCTTGGTGGAGAATACGCCTGTTGACAAGAGCTGGGTGGGTTTCGCTGATTTCTTCATCTTCATATCGGCGCTCATAGGCGTCGGTATAGACGATGGGCGAAAGCTCGTCGAAACGTCCTCCCATATCGAGCCGATGCCCTGAAGCGATTTCTTCCAGCGTGACGTCGACTGCGCCTCCGCAGGCGTGCACGGGCCATGTCGTAGGATCGTCGCGATTGAATCTTGTTGGGTCTGATACGATCTTGAGCATGGTTTGCTTGCGCTCTTCAGCGGTTGCGTTCGGCATATCCCGCTGTGTTTGGCGGTCGAAGAACGTCCACAGACCTTGCTGGCACGCGACGCTACGATAAGCGTCGAGAACCACCACCCGGGTTCCTATGGATTCCAGTCTTTGGTTTATCTTGACGAGTTTCTCAGCGACGGCGCGGCGGCACCAGACATGCCGGGTTGCGCCTTCAATTGGGGCGTTATATGGCCAATTTTTACCATCGTCACGCGCGTAGAAATTTTCGCAGGCGATGCCGTAGTCTTCCAGCTTGACGAGCGGTTCACTGGATCGGGGATCGTTCGCGTCGAAGGGAACGTCGTGGTAGGTTCCAACATCTGGAGGCGTGTTGAGGATCGGGATGCGATAATCCGGTGACGGCGAGCGTTTTGTCGGCATTGACTTTCTCTTGCGGCTGTTATCATCCTTGGCAGCGCTGTTTCCGGTTTTCTCCAGCCAAGGCTTTTCATACCGATGACCAGTCAGAAAACAAGAGTTCTCGTTCTTTTCGGCGGGCGCTCGCCTGAACATGACGTTAGCATTATTTCGGGCCTGCAGGCTATGGCGGCGCTTGATCCGGAACGCTACGAGGCTATTCCGCTCTATATCGCGCCGGATGGGGCGTGGCTGGTTGGTGAAGCTTTGCGCGAGCGCGGGTTCTATATCCCAAGCGAGGAGCAGCGCGCGGAGAAATTGACGCCAGTTACGCTGAATTTGACACCCGGCAAGACGCCTTATCTTGTTACGCGGCCACGCTCGGTCTGGCAGAAGGCCAGAACCATTCCGTTCGATGTCGCGATGCCCGTCTTTCATGGACTGGTGGGCGAAGATGGCCAGATTCAGGGGCTGTTCGAGGTGGCGGGCGCGCCGTATGTGGGCATGCGCACGATGGCTTCGGCGGTGCTGATGGACAAGGCTGCGACCAAGCGCATGATGGCGGGCACGGGAGTTCCGCAGCTTGCCTACCATGAAATTCGACGGCCAGCTCAGGGCGTTTTATTGACAGTCAACGAACTGGAACCGATTTTGAAGGGGGCGACGTTTCCGGCCTGCATCAAGCCCGCGCATCTGGGCAGCAGCATCGGAGTCGCGCAGGTCAAAAATCTTCAGGAGGTTTCGGACGTGCTGGCGGCCAGCATTTTTCCTTATGACGATTTGGCTTTGTTGGAGCCGTTCGTCGAGAATCTTGTCGAATACAATGTCGCCGTGTGCCGCGTGAAAGGGAAGATCGTAACCTCAGCGATCGAACGGCCCAAGCGGTCGAGCGAGTTGTTGGACTTCAAGACGAAATATATGTCGGGAGGCAACGGCAAGCAGGGCGGCGGAAAAGCAGGCGGCGCGAAGACTCCGGGCCAGAGCAGCGAGGGGATGTTGTCGCTTACGCGAGAGATCAACCCCAAGATTCCAGAGGCGTTCGAAGCTAATCTGCGCAAGTGGGCGGTGGAGGTCTTTTCCTGCGTCGTCGGGTCCGGCGCGCCGCGCCTTGATTTCATGTGCAACAGCGCGACGGGCGAGGCGTGGTTTAACGAGGCTAATCCGTGTCCGGGATCGTTCGGCTATTTCCTGTGGGAGGCCGCGACACGGAATCCGATGTTGTTTTCGGAGCTGCTTGACAATCTCATCGCCGAGGCGCTGGAGCTGCACAGACGCGCACAGATTCCGCTCGATCCGACGCCTCAAGAGGCGCGGTTGTTTCCGAGAAAGTAACGGGTCAGTCGGTTTGACGGAATTCGTTAGAGAAGGACCCTCCGGTCGCCGAGTCTGTTTGCGCGCCGCCGAGGTTTTTCAGGAAGAGATGGAATACGACGGATGTTCCATTTTTCGTGTCGGCGCGGGTTGTGTTGTCATGCGCAACCGTGACGCCAAAAATAAAACATTCGTCCGTGTAGCTTAATCCAACTGTCGTGGTGCGGGGGCCGGGTTGTGGGTTGAAGACATGCACATGGCTTGCGGTGAAATCCCAGTATTTGGCGAAGTGCGCGTTAAAACCTGGGATGATTTCGTCGACCTTGCTGGTTGCGCCTGTGGTGTCAAGGTGATAGCCGGAGATGTAGCGGATGTATGGGCGGAAAGCGCGGGTGCCGATTGAGACGCGGGCGTCCTGAAACTGCGGCGCGAGAGTCGCATGATCGAGACGGAAACCGTAATTCGCTTCGAACCATGATGTCGGGCGAAGATCTAGGCGTCCCACATAGTCCGACCAGTGGTTGCGAAGCCCTGATAGTCCGGGGAAATTATCGTTACGGCTGAAATTGTAGCTCTGGCCGCCGAACAGCTCCATGCGCGCGCCGCCTTGCGAGGTGACGGATTGCCGCAGACCGTAAGTCGCGCGGGTGCCGCCTTCGAACAGATCGTTGCCGTTGAAACGGTTGGAGGCGAACAGGTTGGTTTCGTCGAACTGCACGTTGAGGCTGTCTTCGTTTGGTTGCTTCTGAGAGACCGTGACATCGGGCGCGGCGGTCAGTTGGAGAATCGGTTCGACCAAATGCTGGTAGCCTTTGCCGTTGCGCATAAGCGGATAACGCATTGTGGCGCTGGCCTGTTCGAACTGGCGGGCCATGGCGACATTGTTGTAGACGGCATTCGATCCGTCGGTCGCAATGACGTTGTCCGCCCACCAAGCATTGACTCTGCCTTGCGCGTTGAGGTCTGTCACAAGGCCGATATCCGAGATCAGGCGGCGATCCCATCCGGCTTTGAGCGTAAGTCTGCGCGTGTTGGGTCCTTGTTGCCATAAAGCCTGATTGGCGTTGTCACGGGAGGTGACAAGCAATCCGCCGTCGAACGACCAACGTCCGCCCAAGGTTTGGCCAGGCTCGCCCAAGGCGCTGAATTTGGCTTGCGGCAAGACCAGGGGTTGCACCTGTTGCGTGCCGGGGCGGAGATCCTCGAACGCATAGGCGTTGATTGAGGCGAAGTTCCTTCCCCGGAATCCTTCCAGATAGGCGCGGCTGATCAGGTTGTCGGTCGATGTGATGCGGTAACGTTGGAGATAGCTTTTGTCCGAAGCGAAATTGACTTCGGTTCCCGCGCGCCAAACGTTGTCAATGTTATAGAGAAACGAGCCGAATAGGTGGCCGCGCCATTGTTTGCCTCTGTCAATGCCTGTGTCGCTGATGAGCTCTGTGTGGACGAAGGAGCCGTCAAGATTCAGGAATCCATCGGCGAAGCGCTTACGGAAGGAGCTGCCCAGTTGGGCGGTGTCGTTGACGCTGAAAGTAGGCGCGATGACGGCGTCCATATCGGGCGCGATGTCGAAATAATACGGCACCCGCACGAAGCCGCCCAAGGTTTGCGATGTGCCGGGGGTAACCGTCAGGAGGCCTTGCCTACGCTTGACGGTTGGATCGGGGCCGGAGAGGTAGGGGGTGTAGAGGACGGGCACGCCTGCGAAATCAAGCGTCGCGTCGCGGTAGTAGATATCGTGCTCGACGTTGTCGTGCGTGACGGTTTCGGCGCGGATTTGCCATAGCGGCAGCTTGTCGGGATTTTCACGGCAGACATTGCACGACGTGTAGACGCCTTTGTCGGCTACGACATAGCGGCCTTCGTATCGTTGCACGCTGCGCGCGGCGAGGCGCGAATGGTCGGGGAACAGGATGCTGATGTTTTCGGCGAAGGCCCGTTTGAGGTCGCCTGTGACTTCTTCCGATTCCGCGAACTGCACTTCGCCGGAAGGGGCCAGCATCACGACATGGCCTTCGGCGCGGGCGACCTGCGACCGTTGATTGTAGGTCACGCGGTCGGCTTTCAGGATATAGCCGTCGCGCGCGATTTCGACGTTGCCTTCCGCGATCAGCAGGCTGGCGTTCTGGTCCTGCATCATGTGGTTGGCGCTGATGAGCGTTTCGCTATCTTCACTGGCGGCGGTCGCAGGCGATGGCATGGCCAGCCCGCAGTTTAAGGCGGCGGTCGTCGCAAGTAGCAGCAGGCGGTGGATGGTCGTCTTAGATCCCATGGCCTTATGGATTGCCAGATCGCGCGGGAGAGGACAAGGTGCAATAGGCGGTGGATTTGTTTCTTCTTTGAAGCTTTGCCAAGATATGCCTAGATAGGGCATGGCGAATATGGATCACATTTCCTCGACGGCGATGGTGCTGGCGGCGGGCATGGGCGTTAGGATGCGGCCTTTGACGCTGGAAAAGCCTAAGCCGTTGCTTGAGGTCGGCGGAAGGACGATGCTGGATCTCGCGTTGGATCGGCTGGTGGAGGTTGGCATTCGGCGGGCCGTCGTTAATGCCTATTATCTCGGCAACATGATCGAGGCGCATGTGGCGCGGCGAAACGATATTGAAATTGTCGTGTCGCGTGAGGCCGAATTGCTCGACACAGGCGGAGGAATCAGGAATGCGCTTGCTCAGTTTGGAGGCAAGCCCTTCTTTGCCTTGAACGCGGATTTGCCTTGGCGCGACATGGGCGATCCTGCGCTGGCAAGAATGGCGCGGGCGTGGGACGCGGCGGCGATGGACGCGCTTTTGCTTGTGATGCCGACGCGCAAGGCCAGAGGGTTTTCGCCGGACGGTGATTTCGGGATGGATTTATCGGATGCGGCAGGATTGTCGATGGCCCCCCTCCCTAGCCCTCCCCACGAGGGGGAGGAAATCTCGCTGGGATTGTTGCGGCGGGCGGGTGTCGCGACACCGAGGCCGTATGTGATGCTGTCGGCGCAGATCGCGAAACCGGAGTTTTACGCGGCTATGCCTGAGCGCGTGTTTTCCAATAACCGGATTTGGGACGAGGCTGAGCGTAAGCAGCGGCTTTATGGGATTGTCCATGATGGCAGTTGCTATCACGTCGGCAGGCCCGAAGATTTGCTCCGCGCGAACGAGCTGTTGTCGTCCGGCGCAGGATGGGATGTTGCGTGATGTCGGAGGCCGCGCGCAAGAGTCTTTACACCATCGCGCCCGGCTTGCCGTTCGTGGATGAGCTTGCGCGCGGTTTGTGGGCGCAGGCGCAAGTCGGGCCTTTCGGCCTTTCCGATATGCGCGTGTTTTTACCGACGCGCCGCGCGTGTTTGCATTTGCGCGAGGCGTTTTTGCGGCTGCCGGATTGCCATGGCGCGATTTTGCTTCCGCGTTTACAGCCTTTGGGCGATATCGACGACGACGAGGCGCTTTTTACGGGCTATGCCAATTCCGGCGATTTGGCGCTTCCGCCAGCTATCGCGCCGTTACGCAGGCTGATGTTGCTCGCGCGTTTGGCGCAGAAGAAAGAAGTCGGCATGACTTGCGATCAGGCGGCGTTGCTGGCCGGGGCGCTTGCGTCGTTTCTGGACGAAGCGCACATCGCGCGGGCGGATTTCACGAAATTGCCTGCGTTGGTCGAAGAACAGGAACTTGCCGGGCACTGGATCGAGACGGTGCGGTTTCTTGAGATTCTTACCCATGAATGGCCGCGCATTTTGGAACAGGAAGGCTGCCTTGATCCGGTCGAGCGACGTAATCGCGCCATGGATCTGCAGATCGCGGCGTGGAAGACCGAGCCTCCGCGTCATCCCGTGATTGCGGCGGGTTCGACAGGAAGCATGCCGTCCACGGCGCTGTTTCTCGGCGCTGTCGCATCCTTGCCGCAAGGTTCGGTTGTGCTGCCGGGGCTTGACGCGTCGCTTGATCACGAGTCGTGGCAGGCGATTGGGCCGATGCATCCGCAATACGGCATGAAGAATTTGCTTGAAGCCATGGATGTGGAGCGCGGAGAGGTGAGGCCGTGGAGCGCTTCTGAGGGAGGCGCGTGGCGGCAGGACAGTCCGCGTTACCTTCTGCTGCGCGAGACGATGCGTCCGGCAGAGGTCACCGAGAAATGGCGCGAACTGAACATCGAGTCAATTCCGCCGGACGCGCTTGCGCCTTTAAAGCGGATCGAGGTCGATCATCCGCAGGAGGAGGCGCAGGTCATCGCGCTGATGCTGCGCGAGACGCTTGAGCATCCGGAGCGAACGGCGGCGCTGGTGACGCCGGATCGCGGTCTTGCGCGTCGCGTCGCGTCGCTGCTTGCGCGGTGGGGGATCGAGGCGAACGATTCCGCCGGGGCATCGTTGTCGGATCACCAGATCGGGAGCTTTCTTTCCTGTTTGCTCGCGGCGGCGAAGCCCGACGCGGAGGCCGTCGCGTGGCTTTCTTTGCTTAAACATCCGTTGTGCGGCTGTGGCGTGGAATTGCCTGTATGCCGCAAGCGCGCTCGCGAGATCGAGTTGGCCGTATGGAGGGCTGAAAAGCCTTCCGCCTTTCCGTGGCTTGAGACATTGCGCGAGATGATGCGCGGCTTGACGGCTTTTTGGGCCGAGGAGGTTCCGCTTGCGCAAAGGATCGCCGAGCATGTGCGCGTGGCGGAACTGTTCGCGGCTACTGCGGATGAGGATGGCGCCGCGCGGCTGTGGAAAGGCGAGGCGGGCGAGGTTTCGGCTTTGTGGCTCGACGAGTGGCGCGAGGCGGCGCATGATTTCCCAGCGCTCGATGGCGAGTCGTATCGCAATTTGTGCGATCATTTGCTGCGCCAGCAGACCGTACGTTCGCGTTATGGCTGGCATCCAAGGCTTGCCATCATGGGGCCACTGGAGGCGCGGCTCATTCATTTTGATCGCGTGATTCTTGGCGGGCTTAATGAGGGCGTATGGCCTGCCGAGGTGCCTGCCGATCCGTGGATGTCGCGTCCGATGAAGCGGCGTTTTGGTCTGCCTTCGGCTGACTTTCGGATCGGCCTTGCCGCGCATGATTTTACGCAGCTTGTGTGCGGCGCTGCGGAAGTCGTTTTGACTCGCGCTCGGCGCGACGGCTCTTCGCCAACCGTTCCTTCGCGATTTTTGATGCAACTCGATGCGGTTCTGCGCGCGGCCGGAGCGTCGAAAGATGGACAGGACGCATTGGCGGCGCCTGAGCCGTGGCAGGTCTGGGCCGGGCTTCTCGACAGGCCGCGCGACGGCGTGATCCGTCCGTGCGCTCCGCCGGAACCTCGTCCGCCCGTCGCGCAGCGGCCATGCAGGGTTCGCGTCACCAAGATTGGCGCATGGCTGCGCAATCCTTATGCGATTTATGCCGAATATATCCTGAAGCTGAAGCCGCTGGAACCTCTTGACGGAATGGTCGGCGAGGCCGAGCGCGGGACGGCTATTCACGAGGCCTTAGAGAGGTTCGTCGCGGACTGGCCCGACGTCGCGCCGGATCAGACAGAGCGGGCTTTGCGGAGGCTTTTGGAGATCGGGCATGAGGTGTTTGCCGCATATTCTTCCGTCCATCCTCATGTCGCCGCGTTCTGGTGGCCGCGCTTTGGTCGCGCGGCGCGGCAGTTCATCGCGTGGCAGATCGAGCGGCGCCAAAGGGGAACGCGCGTGTTGCGGGTTGAGGCTGCCGGGACGCTTCATGTCGGCGGACTTGATCTTACGGGGCGCGCGGATCGGATCGACAGGCTTGAGGATGGGGCGCTTGCAATTCTCGATTACAAGTCGGGACGGGCTCCTACCAAGGATTCTGTGAGGAAGGGATGGGAGCCGCAGTTGCCGTTGCTTGCCTTGATGGCGGCGGAGGGAAGTTTCGGCGATTTGGGCCATGGTTCCGGCGGCGGGGCGCTTTGCGTCGAAGAGTTGGCTTACTGGCAGTTGGGAGGAGGGCGCGGCGTGGGCAAGGAGGTCGAGTTTTCCGGCGAAGAGGTTCCGCGATTAATGGATGAGGCAAAGGAAAATTTGCTGAAGCTGACGCATGCCTATGCCGATCAACAGATGCCTTATCGCGCGACGCCTAAACCCGGATATGCGCTGCGTTACGACGACTACGGGCATCTCGCGCGCGTGTCGGAATGGAGCAGGTCGGCGTGGGAGGATGCGTCATGAACGCTTCCTTTTCCGCGCAGGCGTTCGCGTCTTCGTCTTCGCGCGAAGACGAAGGCGAGAATCCCAATCTTTTGCAATGGCGCGCCTCTTCGCCGCAGGATTCCGTTTGGGTGAACGCTTCGGCGGGTTCCGGTAAGACGACGGTTCTGGCCAAGCGCGTGCTGAGATTGCTGCTTTCCGGCGTGCGGCCTGAGAGGGTTTTGTGCCTGACCTATACCAAGGCGGCGGCGGCGGAAATGTCGATCCGCGTGATGCAGCGTTTGGGGCTTTGGGCTTCGATCGACGATAATGCCTTGAACGAGGAATTGTCGAAGCTTGAGAACGCGCCGCCGACGCCTGAGCAGATGACGAACGCGCGGCGGCTTTTCGCGCGGGCGCTTGGTTGCCCCGGAGGGCTGCGCATTCGCACGATCCATTCCTTTGCGCAGGATGTCTTGCGACGGTTCCCGGTCGAGGCGGGCGTGCCGCCGCATTTCGCCGTGATGGACGAAAGCGATGCGCGGGCGATGCAGGACGAGGCGCTGATGGACGTGTTGCGTTCCGCTTCGCTTGATGCGCTTGATGGGGTGGCGTTGGAGGGTATGCAGGAGAGCGAAGATTTTCCGGGCGGTTTTTCTGAAGATTTGCGCGGCGCGTTACGCTTCTTGATCGTCGAACTTGGAGAACGCGGGTTTTTTCAAGCGATGCGCGACGCTTTGAGCGAGCGCGATCGGCTGCGCCGCGAAGTCGAGGAGTCGGGAGGAGTCGCGGGGTATATCGAGCGCCTTCGCGCGAGGCTTGGGATTTCGGCGGAGGAATCTCGCGCGAGTTTTCTTGTTGTCGCAGCGTCGGCTCCGTCGCTGCCGGAAGAGGATTTACGCGAGGCGGCGCGGTTGGTGGCGCGTGGCGATACGCCAAGTTATGCCGAACGCGCGGAAAGGATTCTTGCTTGGCTTGAACTAGCCCCGGACATGCGGGCGCAACCGGAGGCGTTTGAGTCCTATCGCAGGTGTTTTCTTAAGCAGGATGGCGAGATTTATGGTGGGCAGAAGCCCAAATTGTGCGGCAAGAAGCTGGGGCTGGCGCATCCTGATCTGGAGCCTGTTTTGTTGCGCGAAGCGGAACGGCTGCAAGCGCTCGATGAACGACTTGAGGCGTTCGAGACTTCGACGATGGCCGAGGCCGTGCTTGTGTCGGCTTTGGCGTTGATCGGCAGGTACGAGGCGCGCAAGGCTTCGCGCGCGGCGCTTGATTATGACGATCTGATTGCCAAGGTCGCGGCGCTGCTGAGGGAGGAAGGGAACGCCGCGTGGGTGCTCTATAAGCTCGATGGCGGGTTGGACCATATCCTGCTGGACGAAGCGCAGGATACGAGCCGTTTGCAATGGGAAATCGTTTCAGGGCTGACGCAGGAATTTTTTGCCGGTGAAGGGGCGGGGCGCGACGGGAACTCGCGCACGTTGTTCGTGGTCGGCGACGAAAAGCAATCTATCTTCAGTTTTCAGAAAGCCGATCCGGAATCTTTCGCAAGAATGCGCGGCTATTTTGCCCGGCGCGTCGGCGAGTCCGGGAAGGTCTTCTCCGAGATTCCCATGCGTGTGTCGTTTCGTTCGGCTCCGGCGGTTTTGGACGCGGTGGATAAGACGTTCGCGAGCGAGGAGGCGCGGGCAGGCGTTTCGGTTCCTCCCGTTCGGCACGAGTCGTTTCAACGCGGCAAGCTGTTCGGGCATGTCGAGATTTGGCCGCTTTTGCGTTCGCCGCGCGAGGAGAAGAAAGGGCAAGAAGGCGGCGCTTGGGAACTTTCCGACAAGTACGAGGACGTGAACGATCCGCAGGTCAGTTTGTCCGAGCGTATCGCCGCGACCATCGAGGGTATGTTGGCGCGGCACGAGATTATGCCCGGCCTGTCGCGTCCCGTGGCGCCGGGCGATATCATGATCCTTGTGCGCCAGCGCGGAAATTTCGCGGGCACGATGGTCAAGGCGCTTAAAAGGCGGCGCATTCCGGTGATGGGCGTGGATCGCATGCGCTTGTCGGAACAGCTTGCGGTCAAGGATGTTTTGGCGCTGGCCGCTTTCGCGTTGTTGCCGGAAGACGATCTTACGCTGGCGACGGTGTTGAAGGGGCCGTTGGTCGGGTTGAGCGAAGATCATCTGATGGAACTGGCGACGGGGCGCGAGGGGAGTTTATGGAAGCGCTTGGGCCTGTTCGCACAGGAAAGGATCGGCGAGCCTGTTTGGGGAAGGGCGCAGGCCTATCTTATGCGCTGGCTCAACGCGGCAGATATGATGACGCCGTTTTCGATGATTTCTGGCGTATTAAACGGAGTTTGTCCCGCCAGCGATCTCAGCGGAAGGCAGGCTTTGTGGACGCGGCTTGGGCCGGACGCGCTTGATCCGCTCGACGAATTGTTGAACGCGGCGCTCCATGACAGCCGCCAGCATATGCCGTCCTTGCAAGGATTTTTGCAGCGCTTTGCCGCGAATCAGGGCGAGATCAAGCGCGAGATGGACAAAGGCGGCGGCGGGACCGAGGGTGGCGGACAAGTGCGGATCATGACCGTGCATGCTTCGAAGGGGCTTGAGGCTCCGATCGTGTTTTTGCCGGATTGCGGGCAAGTTCCATCTCCGCAAAATCTGCCAAAATGGCATTGGGACGAGGCGGAGGGGACGTTTTTCTATCTGCCACGCAAGCCGCGTTCGGGGCCAGCGCTTGCGGCTTATGCGCTCGCGGGACAAAGGCAGCAGGAGGAGTATAAGAGGTTGCTTTACGTCGCGCTGACGCGGGCCGCCAACAGGCTTTATGTCGCAGGGTGGGAATCTGACAAGAAGGGGCAGGGGGCGAGTTGGCACGAGCTGGCGCGGCGCGCGCTCGTCGTGGAAGAGGGGGATGGGGGGGGGGCTAGCGCTGCTTCGGAAGATCCCGCCCAGCCCTTTTATCCTTTGGCGACCTTGTCCGACCCTCTTCCCGACGATTGGAACGGCGTGGCCAAGACTTCAAGCTCCGAGACGAAGCGCGCGCCGGAACAGTTACCAGAATTGCCATTGTGGGCGGTGGTCGCTCCGGAACCGGAAGCGCAGGAAGAACGGCTTCTGGCTCCATCGCGGCAGGCGCAGCCGCAAGAGATTCCGATTCCTCCGGCGGCGGCGACGCCTGACGCGCTTTTCGCTCGCGGGAAGATTATTCACCGTTTGTTGCAAAGCCTGCCCGATTTGCCTGAGGCGCGGCGCGAGGAGGTTGCGCGGCAGTTTCTTGCTAATCCTCGTCATCGGTTGTCGGAGGCCCAGCAGGACGAGGTCAGGGGCGAGGTGATGGCGATTTTGAGCCATACGGAATTCGCGCCGTTGTTCGGGGAGGGGAGCCGGGCGGAAGTCCCGATAGCGGGACAGCTTGCCGACGGTTCGCGTTGGTCGGGGCAGATTGATCGCTTGTGCTTGCGCGACGGGGCGGTTTGGGTGGTCGATTACAAGACCAATCGGCCACCACCGCGCGATCCGCGCGATATTCCCGCCGTTTATGCCGCCCAGATGAAGGCTTATCGCGCGTTGTTGCAGGAGGTCTATCCGGGGCGGCAGGTGCGATGCTTCTTGCTTTGGACCTATGGGCCACGCATGATGGAATTGCATTAGCAGTCTGCTGAAAAACCTATCGGGAAGATATACCCCTCGCAATTGAAGAGTTGGGATAAGGTTTAGCCGTTGGCGCGGCGCAGTCCCCTCCCCCTCGTGGGGAGGGTTAGGGAGGGGGGGCACGCCGCAAGCGCATGATTCCCAAAGTCGGAAAAGCCTTGCGGGAGGCCTGTTCTGTCAAAGACACATATCGGGACCGCCGATGGCCCCCCTCCCTAACCCTCCCCACGAGGGGGAGGGGATCAGGCCGCGCTTTCTTCAGAATTGTTACCAACTCTTGATGCGTGATGGGTCCAGACCAAATAGCTGGGGGTGGCTGCTTGCTTTTTTGACAGCGCATCCCCAGATGAGTATGGTTCGTCATAAACTTTATGCATCAGGAGAACAGGTTATGGGCGCAGCAACAAAACCAGTCAGCGACGATACGTTTGAGGCCGAGGTCTTGAAAGCCTCCCAGCCGGTTTTGGTCGATTTTTGGGCCGAATGGTGTGGGCCATGCCGCATGTTGGGGCCTGTTCTTGAGGAAGTGGCGGCGGAGCTTGGTGGTCAGGTGTCGGTGGTCAAGATGAACGTGGACGAGAATCCGAAGGCTCCGACGACCTATGGCATTCGTAGCATTCCGACTCTTATGCTGTTCAAAGGTGGGCAACTGGTGGCGACAAAGACCGGAGGAATGCCCAAGCCCGCGCTGGTCAGCTGGATTAAGGAGCAAGCGGGAGTTTAGCTCTCTCGTTTTCATTAACTATCATGGGGCGAAAGCTTCATGCATCTGGCATTTATCGATATCGCAAGCGCCTATGGCGCGGATCGTCCCGATGAAGACGCGCCGCTTGGTGGCACGACTTCCGCCGTGTGTTTTCTGGCGCGAGAGATGGTCAAAGCTGGGATTGCTTGCACTTTCTTTAACAAGGTTGGCGAGCCGCTGGCTGCTTGCGGAATTCGGTCGTTGCCGCTTGAAGCGCTGGCCGACGAATGTTCCAATCCGGTTTATTCGGCTTTTGTGTTTTGCGGGCGCTGGACGGAATGGCTGGTTCGTCTGGTCGCTGGGGCGTCGCGCGCACCGGTGGTCGGCTGGATGCATGAAAGCCTTATGGGGACGGAATTTGTGCCTGCGTTGGACACTTTTCGCGGCATGGTGTTCGTCAGCGAATGGCAAAAGAAGGTCAATCAATCTTTTGTGGCTCCGTCCTGTCAGCAAATCGTGATCCGCAATGCGATGAATCCGGTTTTCGAGCGCTTGTTTGCGCCGGACGAGCCGACGTTGGCGGCCAAGGGGGGCGATGCGCCGATCATCTTTTATGTCGGGGCGACACCGCGCGGCGCGTTGCATATGCCGGGCGTCATCGCGCATTTGCAACATAGACTGCCTGATTTTTCCGTGGAGATTTACAGTTCCTGCGCGCCGAGCCGCGATCCGGTCGAGAACGCGGCGTGTTTCGCGCGGATGCGGGCGCTTTCGCATGTTACGCATGTTGGGATGGTGGGACAGGCGGAGCTTGCCCAGCGGATGAAACGCGCGTCGATCATGGCGATGCCTAATCCGTGGCCGGAGACTTCGTGCATTGCTTTGATTGAGGCTATGGCCGCAGGATTGATGGTCGTCGCGACCGATAGGGCTGCGTTACCTGAGACGGCGGCAGGGTTTGCGCGGCATGTTCCTGTCGAAGACGCCGATCACCCGATCCGGTTCGATATGGAGATCCCATATGAGGCTTTTGCGGATGCAATCGCTTTGGAATGGAGGGAGCGCGTACGCAAGCCGGAAGAAAGGGAGCGCAGGCTTCGCGCGCAGATCGACGCGGTGGTTGCCAATTACCAGTGGCGGCATAGAGTCGCGCTGTGGACAAGCTTTCTGGCCGGATTATCTGGGTAAGCAGGGACGCATGCTACCCTACAGAGATGTGCATTGATATTGCAGGACAAATAAGCCACCAGCGTCATTCCGGCGCAAGCCGGAATGACGCGGGTGGCTAAGATAAGTTTTCTTATCAAACAATGGGTTAATGTGTAGGGTAGCGTGGCAGGGACGTAAAAAAAGCGCCGCAGAAACAGGTTTTGCGGCGCTTCTTATCGCTATTGCGTTCGCTTTAATTAGCCTGACTTCTTCATCATGCCACGTAGTTCTTCGATGCTTTCGTTCATGCGGCTGCTAACGGTTTCCAGCGCTTTGCTGTTGCATTTGCTGATCGTTTCCGCAATTTCGCGCGCATTCATGATGCATTTGTCGATCGCTACCTTGGACGCCTCGGCCTGTTTCACGACTTTTTCCTCGGGCGAGGGGCATGACATGATCGAGTTCATCAATGCCGTCGCTTCTTCAAGACCTTGGCGCACGACATCCGCCTGCTGGCGCGTGAGCGACTGCATGCTTTCGAAAGTCGCCTGATTGATGCTTGCGACTGTTTCGAGGTTTTTGCGAATCGTCGCCGAAATGACTTCATAGCTGATGGTCGGAACCTTGAAATCGCTCAAAGTTTTTGAGAAATCCGCATATTTCGAGAAATTCGTTTCGAAGAAGGGGTTGGTGAGGGGCTGGGGCATCTATCTCTCCATAAGAGGTTACATAATTCCGGTATCAAAGAGTGGGAGGCAACGAACCCGGAAAACTACAACTGTCACAAGTGTCAGCATAGCCAATCAGCAGACGCAGGACTTCTATAACAAGAAGCATATGAGCTTGATTCGTTTGTTTGTCACGCTGATTTTACTGCTCATTTCCTTTGAATTACCTGAATATATGCGACTGTGGTGTTTGCAACACAACGTGTCCACTCTCTGGTATGAGCGATGGGGGGAAGCGATCCATTCGAGTATTGTCAATATCTTTGAGCGATCTAACTTTTCTGACGGATTAACATGAGGTATGTTCGGTTACTCGGCGCTTTCGCGTCTTCTGTTTTTTGCTCACCCCTTATCTGAATTTTTTGCACATGGCGCGCATTCGGCGGCATTCTCTTCGCGGCAGCGTGAGACAAAATGTCTCCGTGCGCATGTCCGCGCGCGGCAGGACGCGATTGGGCGCAATCATTGGATACGCGGTCGTGGGGGTATCCGCGTTGACGATCTTTGTGATTGCCCTGTGGCTGTGGCGGATCGGGTGGCCTCAACATCAGGTCGAGCGGACGCGGGACGCGCTGTTACGCGCTACTGCCGATGCGCGTTTCGCGGTCGGGGATATTGTCGTTGAAGGGCGTAGCCAACTGGATCGCGAGCAACTGTTGGACGTGTTGGGCCTGTCGCGCGGCGCGCCGATATTGGATTTTAATCCCGCTGCCGCGCGCGCACGGATTCTGGCTTTGCCGTGGGTTGCCGAAGTTCGGGTGGAGCGTAAGCTTCCCGATTCGGTTCGCGTCGTTCTTCAGGAACGCAAACCTTTGGCTCGTTGGCAATATAGTGGGCGCCTCAGCGTCATTGACGAGGAGGGACGGGAGTTGCAGGAGGCTAAACCGGAAGCGTTCGCCACATTGCCCTTGATCGTGGGCGCTGGCGCTCCTGAGGCCGCGCATGATTTGTTTGAAGCCTTGCGAAACCACCCGCGCGTATTGGAGCTTGTAACGGCAGCGACGCGCGTGGGGGAAAGAAGATGGGATCTTTACCTGCAATCCGGCGTCGCGGTCAAGCTTCCGGAGGAAGGATTGTCGGCGGCGCTTTCGCGTCTGTCGGGAATCATCGAGAAAAAAACTCTTATCGAGCGAGAGGTTAAGGTAATCGACTTGCGTTTGACGGATCGTCTGATTATCCAGTCGGATGTCCCGGTCACGACCGATTCCTTTCCTCCTTCCCAGACCGGGGAAAATCGCCCATGAAAAATCTCGCTGCTTGGCTATTGGCAAAATCGCGCGCGTCGAAGGGCGAAGCGTATGCGGCGCTTGACGTCGGCACGAGCAAAATCGCTTGCTTTATCGCGCGGTGCGACGAGGAAGGCAGGCCGCGCGTGATTGGCGTCGGGCATCAGCTCGCGGAGGGCATGCGCGGCGGTTCGGTGTCGGACATGGAGGCTTTGCAGAACGCGATCGGTTCGGCCGTCGCGACGGCGGAGCAAATGGCGGGCGAGACCATAGACCGCGTGACGGTGAACGTCGCCGGGGCGCAGCTTAAGTCGCAGATGGTCAATATCGAGTTGCCACTTAATGGGCGCGAGATCAACGATAACGATCTGCAACGCATTTTGGCGCAGGCGCAGGCGATGGCGCCTGAAGACGTTCAGGGCCATGCGCTGGAGCTTATTCACACGCTGCCTGTGCATTACGCCTTGGACGGACAGAAGGGGATTCGCGATCCGGTCGGCATGACGGGCAATACGCTGCAGGCGCAGATGCATCTTGTTTCTTCGACTTTCGGTCCAGCGCGCACGTTGGTGACGGCGGTGGCGCGTTGCCATCTGACGGTCGACAAGTTGGTTGCGGCGCCTTATGCGAGCGGACTGGCCTGTCTTGTCGAAGACGAGATGGATCTTGGCTGCCTTGTGATCGACATGGGGGCTGGCACGACGAGCCTTGCGGTGTTTTTTGACGGGAATGTTGTGCACACCGAGGGGATTGCCGTCGGTGGTGGGCATGTCACGAGCGATATCGCGCGCGGTCTTACGACTTCGATGGCGCAGGCTGAGCGGCTTAAAACTCTTTACGGCAATGCGGTACCGAGCGCGATGGATGAACGCGAGATGCTTAACGTGCCTTTGGTCGGCGAGGAAGGCCCAGAAAACGCCAATCAGATTCCTAAATCGCATTTGATCCGCATTATCCAGCCACGACTTGAAGAGATTTTCGAGATGGTGCGCTCGCGCATGGAGCGTGGAGGATTTCAGGAGCAAGCCGGAAGGCGCGTCGTGTTGACGGGCGGCGCAAGCCAGCTTACAGGCGCGCGCGAGATGGCTCAGAAGATTTTGGACAGGCAAGTGCGGTTGGGGCGGCCCTTGCGCGTGGCGCGTTCGATGCCGCGCGAGATTTCGGGCAGGGTTGCGAGCGGGGGAGTATCCGCGACGGGTTTGGCCGAGGCGACGTCGGGGCCCGCTTTCGCGACGACGGCGGGGCTTCTTGCCGTTGCGATGCAGCCAGATCTGGCGGCTATGGGCGGCTTTTTCGGCGAGCTGACCGGGGGAGGCAATCCCTTGTCGAAGGTTATGCAGTGGTTAAAGCAGAATATGTGAGTTTTTGGGAGGATTTTGTCTTCTGCGACACTTGAATTGCTCACGTTATGTGCTAATAACCATGGCCGGAGCGGACAGAGCAAGCGGTTGATCGCTCTTCATGCGGGTGTAGCTCAATGGTAGAGCTCCAGCCTTCCAAGCTGGCTACGTGGGTTCGATTCCCATCACCCGCTCCAATTTTTTTTATTTCAGACATCATGTGTTTCTTGAAAGGTTGACGCAAGCCAATGGCAACCAGCGCTTCTCCTGCTTCCACGTTTATGAACGATCCCGACGAGTTGAGCCGGTTTCTTGCCGATCATGGCATGTCGCGTGACGAATATGACGTGTTGCTGCGCGTGCTGGGACGCGAGCCGAGCAAGGCCGAGGCGGGAGTCACGGCGGCGATGTGGTCGGAGCATTGTTCGTACAAGTCGACGCGCGTGTGGCTTAAGCAGCTTCCGACCAAGGGACCGCAGGTGATTTGCGGGCCCGGCGAGAATGCGGGCGTGATCGACATTGGGGACGGGCTGGCGGCGATTTTTAAGATCGAGAGCCATAACCACCCTTCGTTCATCGAGCCATATCAGGGCGCGGCGACTGGCGTAGGCGGCATTTTGCGCGATGTGTTCACGATGGGCGCGAGGCCTATCGCCAATCTCAACGCGCTGCGTTTCGGCGATGTCAAACATCCAAAGACTCGTTCGCTTGTGTCGGGCGTGGTCGCGGGGATTGGCGGTTACGGCAACTGCATGGGCGTTCCGACTGTCGGCGGCGAGACGAATTTTCATGTGAGCTATAACGGGAATTGCCTTGTCAATGCCATGACGGTGGGCATTGCAGACAGAAACCGCATTTTCTATTCACGCGCGGCAGGCATCGGGAATCCGGTTGTTTATGTTGGTTCTAAGACCGGACGCGACGGGATCAAGGGCGCGACGATGGCTTCTGGCGAGTTCAATGCCGATGCCGAGAGCAAGCGGCCTACGGTGCAGGTGGGCGATCCGTTCACCGAGAAGCTTTTGATGGAAGCCTGTCTTGAGTTGATGGCGACGGACGCGATTGTCTCGATACAGGATATGGGCGCGGCGGGGCTGACCTCCTCGGCGGTCGAGATGGCCTCGAAGGGCGGGCTTGGCATTGCGCTTGACCTCGACAAGGTGCCGCTGCGCGAAGATGGCATGGATGCTTACGAGATTATGCTGTCGGAGAGTCAGGAGCGGATGCTTTTGGTTCTGAAGCCGGAACGCGAGGCTGAGGCTGCCAAGATTTTTGAGAAGTGGGAGCTGGATTTTTCGATCATCGGCAGACTAACCGACACAGGGCGGATCGTTTGCTCTCGGCATGGCGCGGTCGAGGTCGATATTCCGGTTGGGCCGCTGGTCGAGCAATCGCCTTTATATAATCGTCCGTGGGAGCCGACTGCGGCGCAGCCCGTGGTTTCAGCAACGGCCTATCCTTTGCCGATCGGACAGACGCCGCTCGCTGTTCTTGAACAGCTGATGGCGTCGCCGGATTTGTGTTCGCGTCGCTGGATTTGGGAGCAGTATGACAGCCTCGTCAACGCCGATACGGCGATTGGGCCGGGAGGCGACGCGGCGGTTGTGCGCGTGCGCGATACGAACAAGGCGCTTGCGATGACGGTCGATTGCTCGCCGCGTTATTGCGCGGCGGATCCGGTGATGGGCGGCAGGCAGGCGGTGGTCGAGACGTGGCGCAATATTTGCGCGGTTGGCGCGAAGCCACTGGCGATCACCGACAATATGAATTTCGGGAACCCGGAAAAGCCGCTTATCATGGGGCAGTTCGTTGGCGCTGTGCAGGGAATTAAAGACGCTTGCTTGGCGCTTGATTATCCGGTGGTGTCGGGCAATTGCAGCCTTTACAACGAGACGAATGGCAGCCCGATTTTGCCTGCTCCAGTGATTGGGGGCGTTGGTGTGCTGGACGATGTGGCGCTGACGACGACGATCGCGTTCAAGGCCGATGGCGAGGAGATTTACCTGATCGGCGAGACGAAGGGACATATTGGGCAGTCTTTGTACTTGCGCGAGATCCATGGCAAGGAAGAAGGCGCGCCTCCGCCCGTAGACCTTCAGGCCGAGCGTAAGCACGGCGAATTCGTCCGCGCGTTAATTGCTAGCCGTAAAATTACGGCGTGCCACGATGTGTCGGATGGCGGGTTGCTGGTCGCGCTGGCGGAGATGGCTTTGGCCGGAGAACGCGGGTGCGCATTGGACGATCTGATTCAGGAATGCGGTCCGGCAGGATTGTGGTTTGGCGAGGATCAAGGGCGCTACGTTATCACGACTCGCGACGGTCATTGGTTGGAACAACGCGCGAAATCGGTAGGCATTCCTTTGATGCGTCTCGGCCAAGCGCAGGGATTGGCGATCACGTTGAAGGGCTGCGGCGCGCTTGATCTCGCGCAGTTGCGCAAGGGATTCGAGGGCTGGTTACCAAGATATATGGAAGAAACAACGTAGGAGGCTTTCGATGCCGATGACTGCGGAAGAAATTGAGCGTCTTATCATGGAGGCGATGCCGGATGCCGTGATTGAAATCAAGGATCTGCGCGGCGACGGCGATCACTATCAGGTGTATGTCGAGAGCCGCGCTTTTACCGGATTGCCGCGCGTGCGCCAGCATCAGATGGTTTATGCTGCGCTTCAGGGGCGGGTCGGCGGCGTTTTACATGCGCTTGCCTTGACGACAGCGGCGCCAGCGCGTCAAGCTCAGGCGAGAAAATAGGGCCACTTGGAGGAGGAATCTTATGGTTGACGCAACGCTTGTCGAACGCATTGAGCATGAGCTTACCACGAATGACGTGGTGCTCTACATGATGGGCACGCCCGTGTTTCCGCAATGCGGATTTTCTGCGCAGGCCGTGCAGATTCTTAATATGCTTGGCGTCGCGTTCAAGGGCATCGACGTGACGGTTGATCCCGGCTTAAGGCAGGGGATCAAGGATTATACCAATTGGCCGACTTTACCGCAGCTCTATATCAAGGGCGAGTTTATCGGCGGCTGCGACATCATGCGCGAAATGTATCAGGCAGGCGAGTTGCAGAAAATTCTGGCCGACAAAAGCATATTGTTTAATGCTGGCCACAAGATCGCGGGTTAGTCTTGCTGCGTTGATAAACTCTTGTGTTGTCATACTATTTTTAAAGTCACACTGACCACTAGCAGTCCGCTCAAAAACGTTTTTGGAGGCGCTCATGCTCAAAGAAAAAGCAAATGGGATGCCCGCCGGAGCCTGTCCTCGCGGAGGCGGGGACGGGCATGACGTTTGTTTTTATT
>JBEOJY010000006.1:0-8610 GCA_040275305.1 Bdellovibrionales bacterium
CTTGAATGAGCTTGACGACATCGCCGATTTGCGTGGCCGCTTCGGACAGGGTCGAAACGGTCGCGTCGGTACGCTTGACTTCCTCGACCGCGCTTTGCGTCACGCGCGTGGATTCTTCGACCTGACGGCTAATTTCCGAGATGGAGGCCGAAAGCTCTTCCGCCGCCGAGGCTACGGTTTGCACGCTGACGGAGGCTTCCTCGGTCGCCGCCGCAACGGTGGTCGCGAGTTGGCTCGTGTTGTCGGAAGATTCCGTGAGGTTTTTGGCGTTGGACTGGAGCTCGGTCGCGGCGGCGGCTACGGCTGAGACGATCTGGCCCACGCTGCGCTCGAAATCGTTGCCCAGAATTTCCATGGCGGCTTTCTTGTCTTCGGCGGCCTTGCGTTGCGTTTCGGCCTGTTCAGCTTTCAGACGTTCCACCTGTTCAGCGTTATTTTTGAACACGAGCACAGTTTGCGCCATTTTTCCGATTTCGTCGCGCCGATCATCGTAGGGAACGTCGGTTTGCAGGTTACCTTCCGCAAGTGCGCTCATCACGACGGTGATTTTTTTGATCGGGGCGCTGACGGTTCTGCCAGTCAAGATTCCGATCGCGAGGCCAAGAACGATGGTCAGACCGACGAAGATCATAACTGTTCTTAAGCTGCCGCTCAACGTGTTCTTGACTTCTTGACTCATTTCACTGGATTTGCTGCGCGCGGCGGCGATGGTTTTCGCCAGTATTTCGTTGGTCGCATCAAAACGGTTCTGGCAATCGCTCAGGAAAAGGGTTGCCATCGTGGGGTCGGCATCAATAATGTCCGTGACCTGTTTTAAGCCTTCTCCGTAGGACTTCAGGGAATCTTTAAGCTTATTGATAGTTGCTTCGTCGAAGGACAGGGTGGAGAAATTAATTTGACCGATGGTTTGCGTGGTTTTCTCGAAGTTCGTTTGCGCTGTTTTCAGCTCACTCCCTACCGTCTTGGCTTCTGCGCCGTTTTGTTTTAGATTCTGGGCCTTATAAATGCTCTGAAGGGACATAGACATTTCCATTCGGGCTTCATTCGCTGCGGTGGTTGTGCCGCTCACGTCGTTGCTTTGTTGGATGGCTGCGGATATGCTTGCCGAAGCGTTGTAGAACACCATGCCAATCACGAGCACAAGTAGGCAAGTGACAACGGGAGCAATAAGGGTTTTTAAGCCGATTGGCATGTTGTCGAGCGCGCGCATTTTTCTCACCGAGTGGAATGTTGGTGTGTGTGCTAAATCTTAAATTTCAAGAGTCTATCCACAAAACCTGACTTTAGGCTTTGTGGACAGAAGCTTTAGGCGCCGATTAGTCTTCCTTGAAGTATCCCACGCCGACAACGTGATTGCCTTCGCGCACAATGTAGGTCGATTTGGCCTTCACCTTGTTGTTGTCGGTGACATCCGGCCATTTGTAATCGACCCAAGCTTTGTCCTTCACCGCGACGAAGGCTTTGATGAACTCGAAGCCGCTGACGTCTTTCATTTCTAGGCCGCCTTTTCCGATGAGCACGGGTTTGGCCCCATGCGCTACGAAGTTACCTTTGTCATCGAGCGCGAAGACGTACAAATCCCTGTCGATAAAGCCGCCGTTTTTGTCTTGAAATTTAGCCGCTGCCTTTTCCGGCCCTTCAGATTTGATCAGCGCGACAGCTTTTTCGCACATGGCTTGAGCTTCTTCTTTCGATGCGTGCGTGGCGGAGGCCAACGCGGCAGACGCCGAAAAGATTACGGCGCACACAAGACACAGAACGAATCTGGCGATTCTCATGGAGGACTCCTGAGGATTGAAGATGAGGGAACTGAGACAGGACAAACACATTACATTTTCTTATGTCAATACTACAGCAAACATTTTTCAATAGCCGCAGTATGCATTCGATGGTATGTTAGCGCAGGGGCTATATCAAGCGCTTAATTGCATATGTTTGTATGAAGTGGCGCAATGTGGCGGTCTGGCCACAACTAGATGTTATATTAGCGTTATGGCTGGGGGGCGTTAGAGCCGCGTTCCTTTGATTGGGTCCACGCCATGTTGGATGTTCATGCGCGCGGCCTGTTTGTCGATGTAGCTGTTGATCATACCGATCTTTTGTTCGCGGATCAGCGCGCGCACCGGGTCACCGTTGTTGTGCTCTTCGGTGAAGACGTAGCGCAGGAAGGGGCCTGACGAGGTCAATGTTTGATGCCAGGCCGCCGTGAGGCCTTGCGCGAGCATCGCGCTGGCATCGTGGCCCATGCTTTGTTCCGCGAGATGCAGCAAGCCCATAAAGCTTTCTTCGACTGATCCAGCGTGGATGGTGGTGAGGACGAGGTGGCCCGTAGTCGCCGCGCGGAGCACCTGCTCCGCCGCGCGGGGGGAGCGCATTTCGCCGACCAGCATATAGCGCGGCGTCCAACGTAGCGCGCGTTTGAGGGGCGTCGCCCAGTCTTCGTCCTCGACTTCGACCTGATAGCAATAGCCGTAGTCTCCGAGAGGGCCGTCGAGGACGTATTCGACGGGGTCTTCGACGGAGATTCCGACGCCGCCATAGCGTTTCATGAAATCCGCGAAAAGCGCGAAAGATGTCGTTGTCTTGCCGTGGCCGGTGGGGCCGGAGATGAGGACTAGTCCGGTGCGCGTGCCCAGCTTGCGCAGATAGTTGATGATGTGCGGCGCGAAGGATAGCTCTTCCAGCGTCGGGATGCGCAGGCCGATGCGGCGCAGGATGACCCATTTCTGGTTGTTCGCGAGGCATTGAAGCGACAGGCGAAAGCGCATGCCGTCATGTTCGAACGAGGTATCGGGGTTGTCGATGCTGCCCGCGATGTTTTCGGCGATGACTTTGGTTTCTTCCAAATACGGGTCGGGAAGAACGCGGCTCCAGTTGTTGGTGTAGTCGCGCCCGGGGGTACGATAACGCGCTTGTCCCATGCCTCCCGCGTCGACGCGGACATACAAATCCATGAAGGGCAGGTCGCGCAGTTTCGGGTTGCCTGCGGCGACTTTCGCGGTGGAGGGGATGATCGTCTCGGTCACCTGACTATCTCCTCACTCCGGTGGCGTTTTCTCCTCCGGCGAGCCGCGCGGCGATACGGTCGACGTAGGTCGAGATCATGCCGACTTTGCTGTCGCGGATGAGGGAACGGATGGGGTCGCCGGGCGAGTCTGGTTCGGTGTAGGCGTAGCGGATGACGGGGCCGCTATCGCGCAGCGTTTGATGCGCGATAGCGGTGAAGCCGGTGGCTAGCATGTTATTGACGCTGGGGCCCATGGATTGTTCGGCGAGGTAGGATATGCCCATAATGGCTTCTTCCGGCGAGCCTGCATGGACGGTGGTCATGACCAAGTGGCCCGTGGTTGCAGTGCGCAAGAGCTGTTCCGCGCCTTTGGGCGTGCGGATTTCGCCAACGTAGATATAACGCGGCGCCCAGCGTAGGGCGCGTTTGAGACAGGTCGCCCATTCTTCGTCGTCCTTGATTTCGACTTGAAAGCATTGGCCCGAATCGCCGTGACGACCTTTCAGGATGAACTCGACGGGGTCTTCGATGGTGACGGCCGTGCCGCCGAACTGGCGCAGGAAGTGAGCCATCAATGCGACGCCCGTGGTCGTTTTGCCGTTACCGGTCGCGCCAGAAATGATGATGAGTCCATCGCGTTTGCCGAGGCTTTTCATGTGCTGGCAGACGTTGGGCAAGATGCCGAGCTGGTCGATGTCGGGGATTTCGTGGGTGATGCGTCGCGCGCAGACCCAGACGGTATCGTCTGCCAGATACTGGCGAGAGAGGCGGCAGCGCACACCGTCGAAGGTGACGGCGGCATCGCTTTTGTCGCCTTTCATGACATCGTTGACGGCTGACATGAAGAGATCAATCGTGGTCTGATATTCTGCGGGCACGAGCTGGTTTGCGAGGGTTTTCCCTTTTTCGCGCGAGCGATAGAAAGCCTGATCGGGGCGGTCGAGGCGGACGTACAGGTCGATGAAGGGCAGGCTTTCGAGTGGTATGGGCATATTTGTCGGCTCCGGATCGAACATATGGGTTATGGGAGGAGGAAGCGCGTAGTGTATTAAATTAGGGCTACGATTTGCCTCCGTTATTGAAATGAGGTTTTGGTATTCCTGTTTGTTGGGCTATTGTGCGGAAAATCGGTTAATATCAGCTTAAAGCACTGTGTTTTCGTAGCCCTTAAGCCGCTTTTCCTCCGTGTTTCTTGATGTGTCGCGCTCAATCTGTTTGTATGGTTCGTTTCTCTATGCCTGCGGGAATTACAGCACCATGTTCGCCTATATCGCTCGTCGTTTGTTGCTGATGATTCCGACCTTGTTCGGGATTATGGTGCTGAATTTTTTGATTGTGCAGGCGGCTCCGGGCGGGCCGATCGAGCAGATTGTCGCGCGGCTGCATGGGCTTGATGCCGGGGCCACGGCGCGGGTGGGAGGTTCGGCGGGGGGAGACGTAGCGGGGCCATCCGGGGCCGGGCAGAACTACAAGCCAGCCGAAGCGGCGGCGGCATCGCGTTATCCGGGCGCGCAGGGCGTCGATCCTGAGCTGATCCGCGAGCTTGAGACGCAATTCGGGTTCGATCGGCCTTTGCACGAGCGCTTTTTCAAGATGATCGGAAATTATCTGCGCTTCGATTTCGGCAAGTCGTATTTTCGCGATGAAAATGTGGTCGATCTAGTCGTCAGCAAGATGCCGGTGTCGGTGTCTTTGGGATTGTGGACGACGCTTATCATCTATCTCGTGTCGATTCCGCTTGGCATTCGCAAGGCGGTTAAAGACGGCACGCCCTTCGATGTGTGGACAAGCGCCGCGATTATTGCGGGCTATGCCATTCCTAGCTTTTTGTTCGCGGTTTTGTTGATCGTCGTGTTTTCGGGGGGGCGGTATCTGGAATGGTTTCCTTTGCGCGGGATCATTTCCGACACGTGGAGCGAGATGGATTGGCCACACAGGATTCTTGATTACTTCTGGCACATCACGCTGCCAGTGACGGCGATGGTGATCGGCGGGTTCGCGAGCCTGACCATGCTGACCAAGAACTCGTTTCTGGACGAGATTGGCAAGCAGTATGTGTTGACGGCGCGGGCCAAGGGATTGTCCGAAAATCGCGTACTTTACGGGCATGTCTTCCGCAACGCGATGCTCATCGTCATCGCGGGATTTCCGGGCGCGTTCATTTCGATTTTGTTTACGGGGTCGTTGCTGATCGAGGTGATTTTTTCACTCGACGGCATGGGGTTGCTGGGGTTTGAATCCGCCATCAACCGCGATTACCCGGTGATGTTCGGCACACTCTATTTCTTCACCTTGCTGGGATTGGCGATGAATTTGATCGGTGATCTCGCCTATGTCGCCACGGACCCCCGCATCGATTTCGAGACGCGGGGGTGAGGGGGACTCTATTTTGTATACTTGGGATTAGGAGTCTGTCCTGTTTTTTGACTTGGGCGGTATGCGCCAGAAAATGGGTCGTCAGATTTCTGGCTCATTACCAGACGGAATTTGGTGGTTTTTTTCGTATCTTGGACAAGTTGACCTTCAGTCTCCAGACCTTCTTTGATTCTGGCAAGCACCGTTGGATACATGTCATCGTTTTTGGCGAGGTCTGGCGGCAAGTCCTTCATGGTTTTCTGTAAATAAGCATTCAATTTATCATTGTGGCTGGTGAGTTCGTGATGGCCGATGCTGATATCAACAGGTAACGGGTCTTTGGGGTCTAGAACCCTTTCGCAGATTTGTTCTGCCAAAACCGTGGCCATTGAATTTGCGAATTCCGTGTCTGGCTTTTTAGAAGCCGGGGATGTTGAGGCATCTGTTTTTGCCGCGAAAGATGCTTGGAATCTTTCAGCTCTCTCTCCTGATATACCAGCATTCTCAAGAAGATGATTCAATATACGCTGTGTTTCTGTCCCAATAGGTTTTGTCATTTTATTCTCTCCTCCTTTATCTTTGCCTTGAAAGCTCATTTTCTCGAGAACAACATTACCATATCCTAATAAATACAAGAAAATATTAAAATATTTTCATCAAATAACATGTGGGTATGTTGATCGCGTTGAATTATTTCTCTGTTCTTGTTGTTTTTGAGGGTGTTTTGTTGCTTGAATTTGGCTTTTGTTGGGCGCTTGATTGTCGTTATGGTTACTTTCGCGTTAACCATAGGCTTGCGGCAGGCAAGAGGGAGTGTATAATTTTAGATTCTTGCGAGTCGCTGGCGGTTAGAGTTGGATGCGAGCCGTTTCCAGAAAAGGCAACGCGATTCGGTTCTTATGAGCACAGGTTGAATGATTGATAATTTGCGCCCGTCGAATGGACACGGTGCGGATGGGGGCAGTTGCGCAGCCCCGGCGAGAGCGCTGCGATTCCGCGCTATCTGGATTTCCGACCTGCATCTTGGCACGCGCGGCTGCAAGGCGAAGGCGCTTGTGGATTTTCTCGATCACGTCGAGTCCGACTATCTTTATCTGGTAGGAGACATCGTTGACGGGTGGCGCTTGCGCAAGCGCTGGTACTGGCCTGCGCGGCACAATGATGTGATCCAGCGCGTGATCCGCCGCGCGCAGCAGGGGACGCGCGTGGTTTATCTTCCCGGCAATCATGACGAGGCGGCGCGGCAATTCTGCGGCCTCAACTTCGGCGGCATTCCGGTCGTGGACGAGATCGTGCATGAGACGGCGGATGGAAGGCGGCTTCTGGTGCTGCATGGCGACCAGTTCGACGCGGTGGTTGGCTGCGCCAAATGGCTCGCGCATCTGGGCGATTATGCTTACAGCTTCGCGATGGTCGTTAGCGCAGTCTTCAATTTCGTGCGGCAGAACATGGGGTTTCCGTACTGGTCCTTGTCGGCGTGGCTCAAGCACAAGGTGAAGAACGCGGTTGATCACATCGGCGATTACGAGAATTTCATCGTCGAACGCGCGGGACATCATCGCGCGACGGGAGTCGTTTGCGGACATATTCACTATGCCGATATTAGGCAGGTCGGGAGCGTTCTCTACTGCAACGACGGCGACTGGGTGGAATCTTGCACGGCGCTGGTCGAAGATTTCGAGGGCAAGCTTTCGCTGATCCGTTGGCGCGAGGAACGCGAGTCTTTGCTTGGGGCCGCTACATGAGTGGCTTTACAGAATCGTTGCTGCTGCAGGCGCGTCATCGCGAGCGTTGCGAAGCGATTCAGAGTCACGAGAACCGTCCTTGGTGGTTCTGGATTGCCGCGTCGCCTGCGGCTCCTCGCAATGACGAGGCGTTGGTGTGACATGCGATTTCTGATCGTTTCCGACGCTTGGCATCCGCAGGTCAACGGCGTGGTACGCACGATCGAGGCGACGGCGCTGGCGTTGGAACGTTTGGGGCATGTGGCGCGCGTGATCGGGCCGGATGTGTCGCGGCGGACGACGTTTTCCGCGCCGTCTTATCCTTCAATCAAGCTTGAATTCTTCGCGCGGGCGCGGCTGCGGCGAGAGATGGATGCCTTTCGGCCTGATGCTGTGCATCTGGCGACCGAGGGGCCTCTTGGGTGGTCGGCGCGGGCCTTGTGTCTGGCGCAGGGCCGATCGTTCACGACGGCTTATCATACTCGGTTTCCTGAATATCTAGCGGCGCGGGCGCCACGTTCGGCGGCGTGTTCGGTGCTGGGAGCTACTTATGCGGCGTTGCGGCTATTCCATGCGCCAGCGCATGCCGTGATGGTGGCGACGCAGTCTATAGCGCGGGATTTGTCTACGCGGAAATTCAAGCGTATCGCGCAGTGGTCGCGCGGGGTCGATACGGCGGTGTTCCGGCCTTATCAGGGGCAGGTCGCGGCTTATGAAGGGTTGCGACGTCCGGTGTTGCTTTGTGTCGGGCGCGTGGCGGTCGAGAAGAACCTTCGCGCGTTTTTGTCGCTTAACACGGTTGGCAGCAAGGTCGTGATCGGGGATGGGCCGGATTTGGCCATGTTGCGGAAGGATTATCCGGACGCGCATTTTCTTGGCGCGATGGAAGGCGAGGCACTGGGACGGCATTACGCGGCGGCGGATGTGTTCGTGTTTCCCTCGCTGACCGACACGTTTGGGCTGGTGCTTCTGGAAGCTTGCGCGGCGGGGCTGCGCGTTGCGTGCCTGCCCGCGCCGGGGCCGGTCGATTTGTTCTCCGCGCCGGAGACTGCGGCGTTCGCGGCTCTGGATCACGATCTGGGCCGGGCGGTCGCGCGGGCACTGGCGTTGCCGGAGAATGCGGCGGGGGCGCGGAAGTTTGCCGAGGGCTATTCGTGGGAGGCGTGCACGCGGCAGTTTTTAGAGGCGCATCAGATTGCTTCCATTTGAATTGTTACAGGGAGAATGACCATGACAGTCAATTGTTCAGAACGTCCGTCACCTTCGCAGAGTGCTTCCGAGACAGAGGAATGGACGGTCAAGAAAGGCAACGATGGCGGCCAATGGGTTGTTAAAGCCGATTCCAAGGGTGTCAAGCGGTGGGTGGCGATTCCCAGCGAAAAAGGCAAAGCCTACGAGACGCATTTTAACGGCGCCCGCGCGTACAAGGTTTTCGTCAGCAAGGATCGCGTCGTCGTCTATGAGCGTTCTGGCTATTGCAAGAAGCGGGTTAAGGGCAAGGATGTGGGGGGGGGGGGGGGGGGT
>JBEOJY010000007.1:0-129175 GCA_040275305.1 Bdellovibrionales bacterium
CCCCCCCCCCCCCCCCCCCCACACACACAAGCTGCTGCGACCAAATCAAAGACTGGAGCAACAAAGACAAACCGCAGGCGACGTGGCGAAAGAATCACAAGCTTTGACCGCTGGGTCACCGCGTTGCCCGAAGAAGGTTCCCCCGCAATGAAAGCATTTCCCTTAATTTCTATCTTTTTATCCCCAAAGAATCGCCAGGCAACTGCAAAACACAGTAAATAATTTATAAAAGGAACGAATTGCTATATAATAAAACATTAAAGACGGTCAATCACGGTAAATATAGATATCAAATATATTAAACATTTATATGAAATGCAATATAATGTATGAACAAAAAACAAACCATCCACTATCATCATAAACAAAAAATGAATTCAAAATAAATATTAATAAAACGCAAGACAGAGATTAAAAAATCATCAAAGCACCGCTTCCATGATTAAAGAAAAGAACAAACTTAAATAAAATAAATTTATAAACATATATAGCATAATCAATGAGTGCTTATCTTACCCCGATTATGGTTAATAGGATGATGTAAATAACGTAAAATAACAATAAAAAACAATGCATTTGGTTAATGATTGCCTAAAAGGACGATATCATGATGAATCAACAAACCCTTAACGAACATCTCTCAGAGTTAATTCAACAAAAACTAACCAATACATAAATAATTCATAAATGCGGCTGGCTAAATCAAAAATTCAAGATTTTTCCCTCAATTTTTTTGTCTTGTATTGTAGTCAACGAAGCTAATGAATCTATAATTCGCCCTAAACAAAGTAAATTTCCATGAAATACCGCCCTCCCGCGCGCATGCTTTCAGAGAATCCTCCAAAATTCCTCCATTTTTCGCCTGCCTGCGCCCACCGAATGCCTTTTCCCTCTTCCGCGACACGTCTGAAGACCCCAAAATCCCGAATGACCCGTCCCGCCTACGCAATAAAACACGGTTTAAGTGTTTTTAACGATTCCCGCCTTATGAGCTATCCGCATGCGCGTCGCCATAGATTATGTCATCAACAAGAACCCAGAACTCCTGGATCAGGTCTTCGGCCTGCGCGTTGCCATCTTCAACTGGTTAAAAGCGTATTTACGATACGGTCGTCAGGAAAGGTTTTATTTCCTAATCGACGAACCCGCAGCATGGCGCGAAGTCCAAGAGCTAGCCGCCTCGGTCGGCTGCGACCCTGCCCGGCTAACCGCCTTTGACCGTCGCTTCGTGCAAGAAAATTACAATCAATTTTCGACGATTTTTCGCGCCGATCCTGTGGCGCAGGAACTTCTCTGGCGGCGGGAAAAGATCCCCGATCCCGGTTACAACTTTTGTGGGTTAGCGCACGCCATCAGTGGACTCGAAACCGGAACATTACTAGAACAATATTGCCTGTCACCAGCCCAGAAAACCGACGCTATAATATGTCCTTCCCGCGCGGTGCAGTCCTCGATCCGATCCTTTCTTGATCTCTATGCCGAATATATAGAAAAAAGATTTAATACCACCTATCGCTGCCCGATTCAGCTCCCCCTCATCCCTCTCGGCATCGACGTGGATAAATTCGAGAAGATCACCACCCCAGCCAAACGAGCTGAACAAAGGGTTAAGTTGGGTCTAACCGATCAAGACATTGTTATCCTATGGGTAGGCAGGCTAAGCCACTCGACCAAAGCCCACCCCCTTGCGATGTTCCAATCGGCGGAACGCGCGGCCATCAAAACAGGCGCGCGCGTACACCTTATTATGTTGGGGTATTTTGCGCCTGAAACCGACGAGCCTCATTTTCGCAATCTCGCGAAAGATATCTGCAAATTGGCGCAAATATCATTCATATCCCATAAGGACCCGCGCTTTCCGGACGGGCTATGGGCCGCCGGCGACATTTTTATATCGCTGGTTGATAATTTTCAGGAAAGCTACGGCCTAACGCCTATCGAAGCTATGGCCGCAGGACTTCCACGGGTTATCAGCGATTGGGATGGATACAAAGACAGCGTAGAGCAAGGCGTGGATGGCTTTCTCGTCACGACGCGCCAACCTCCTCCGGGACAAGGCGAAGCGCTGTCCGATTTGTTGCTATCGGGCCTTGACCTCTACGCCGGGTATCTCGCCAAAGCCGCGACGACCGTGACGATAGATCAGGAAGAAGCCGCAAACCATCTCGCCACGCTCATCAACGACCCGGAATTGCGGAAAAGCTTCGCCGCGCGCGCCAGAGAAAAAGCGCGGAAAATCTACGACTGGCGCAACATCATACCGCGCATGGAAGACTTTTGGGCGGAAATGGCCGCGCAAAGGCGCAAAGACTGTGTCGGAGCAAGCAGAATTAACTGGCCCGCGCTTCCGCCGCAAGCGCCTGACCCCTACACGATGTATGCAAGCTATCCGACAAAATCGCTAGGCGAAGACAACAAAATAGAGCTTATCGCCGATCAAGAAACGACGCGAATGCTATGGCGGCACGAGCTAAACGTCTTTTCACTCGATATCATGATCCATCCTGACCGCGTTCTTGAACTTATCGCCACGCTCAACAAACATGGCCCCATGACGATAGGACAACTCAAATCCGCCTTCGCCCGCGATAACGAAGAAGGCCGCTACTGGCGCACCGTCGCATGGCTCATCAAACTTGGGATTGTCGGGATACTGCCCCATAAATAATATCTGGAAAAATCCCCCAAATACCTGTTGACGCAATAATCCCACTTATGATATAGGTATCCCACTTCTTTAGATTGAAAAATTTGAAGGAGTGCCGGAAGGACCGGCGGTCCCGTTAGCTGCAGATATACGGGAAAAGAACCGAAGGTCCAGAAGGCGGGTAGGCCACCCTAAGCGGGGGCCGGGGCAGACAGGGAACCGGACCGTGATGGTGGAGAGCTCTCCATACCAGAGGACAGAAGACAAAAGATAGAGATCAGAGGACGCAAAAGGAAAGAAAAGGAAAAAATGGGGAAGAAAAAAACAAACAGACACTCTACTACCTAAGACGAAAACTTCAGTTCTTGAGGGCCGCCCTCTCCGCGTCATGCCGGACTTGATCCGGCATCCATCTGCGAGCGGCAGCGAGTAAAATAATGGCTGTTTCGCCGCTTGCGACTATAGGTGGGACTTTGATTCTTCTGCGGCGAAGATGCAGCGCAACTGAATGCCAACTTATCTACGGCATGACGTTATCGGCTTGTTTTCCCAGCTAAACTTGTGTCGATGCCCACGCTACCCTACACCTGAATGGCAGCTAACATATTGTTTTAGAAAAGACTCGTCATAGCCGCCAGCGTCATTCCGGCGAAAGCCGGAATCCAGCCGCGCCGCGTCTGCGGCGCGAAAGAGTCTAAAGTGCGTTCACAATCGCAGGCCGTGAATCAGTTCTGTTTCGCTCGCTGCCGCTCGCAAGCTGGATTCCGACTTTCGCCGGAATGACGCAAACGGCTTATTTTTCCTGCAATATCAATGTATCTGTCTGTAGGGTAGTATGGTCGATGCCTACGCCACGAGAGTGGGCATTGAGAAAGCGGTGTTCAGGGATCACAACGCATAGCCTTGCCACAAGGCCATTCTAATCCCCGATCCTTGTCTTCTTATCTCTGGCAACTACCCCGCCTTTGACGGCCCCTTCTTGCCTGAAGACGCAGGTTCATTGGCGGCCTCAGCTACCTTGGCGAGCGAAGACATCGCTCTATCTTCAACGCTTTTAATATCTTCATCGCGCTTGCGCGACGAAATTTGCTCGCCCATAAGCACGATCAAAGCGCCAGCCATGCCGAAAAGCTGCGTCGCCTCGTCTGCTGAAATCTTGCAATCTGGCGCCACCAGCGGATTGCGGTAATGCTCCTTGATTTGCGCCAACATCTGAACGGCGCGGCGATCTGGACGGACGCCGTCGCCGTCTTCCTCGACCATCGCAGTCAATTTCTTCACATAGACGGAAAAGCTGCGCTCGTTCTTCGCCAGAGGTTCCGAAGCGAAATGATCATAATATACGCGCGTCATCGCGTCGACCGCCCGCAGCATATGCATCGCCGCAGCTGTGCCAAGACCAAACGCCAAAGCGCGTCCTGCCGTCGCGAATTCTTCCTGCGATAACTCCGGAATTACGCCCTGCAGACTGGCGGGGAAAGACTTCTGCGCATTCTCTGCAAGATCGTAAGTAGAGTAAATGCCGCGCTTGCTCGCGAGGTAAGTAGGAGCGCGGTTAAGCTCCGCCGCCAGCGCATGCTCGAACTTCTCGACCAACGCGCGAACCAGTGACAATTCCTGCGTGTCGATCCGGTCTTCTCCAGTCGGAGTCTTGATCTGCCGCGACGAAGGATCAATGAAATACCGCTCAAACACCGAACCAATCTTGTTCAGCAGCCGCTCGGCATCCTCTTTTGAAGCATCCGGAATAAAGACAGCGCCTTTGATGAACCCGTCAAGCAATGCCTGCGCCTCGGTCAACGGCACAAACATATCCGCGACTCGCCCTTGCGCAGTTGCGGAAAACAAGCCGTGAAGCTTGGCGCCAAGTTCATAAAAACGGTAGGCATTCAGTTGTTGCATTGGAGAAACTCACTGGCACAATTGATCCATTCGAAACCGAAAGGATAAGAAACCTTCAAGATGCGCATTGTCAATTGATAACATGACTAACAACGGCGCATAAGATAACGATAACCATCGCTTTGCTTAGGTCGTAAGCAAAAGCGCTATCTACGTCAATGATAAATTATGGTTAACGCGAGGAACTACCGATTATCACAAGCCGCGCCGCGAAACTAAACGTGAAACTTAATTGTTGCCGATCCGTCTGTCCCGCGCCGCCTTCAAACGCTGAAAATCCTCGCCCGCATGATAGGAGGACCGCGTCAAAGGCGAACTGGACACCATCAGAAAACCTTTAGCCCGCGCCAGCGTCGCATAACTCTCGAACTCCTCCGGTGTCACATACCGCGCGACGGCGGCATGCTTCGGCGTCGGTTGAAGGTACTGCCCAATCGTCAGAAAATCGACATCCGCCGCACGCAGATCATCCATGACTTGCGCAATCTCTTCCTTCGTCTCGCCCAGCCCGACCATAACTCCGGACTTTGTGAAAACCGAGGGATCAATCTCCTTGACCGTCTTAAGCAGATGCAGTGAGGTGAAATACCGCGCCCCCGGACGAATGCCGGGATAAAGGCGCGGAACCGTCTCAAGATTATGATTAAACACGTCCGGACGCGCCTCGACGACCACCTCGACCGCGCCAGCTTTCCGCATAAAATCAGGCGTCAAAATCTCCACCACGCAGGCAGGCGCGGCCTCGCGCAACCGCATGATGACTTCCGCGAAATGCGCCGCGCCGCCGTCCGCAAGGTCGTCGCGATCCACGGAGGTAATCACCACATGCTGCAAGCCCAACTTGCCCACCGCCTCGGCCACATTCTGCGGCTCTTGCGGATCAAGAGCCAAGGGCTTGCCCGTCGCGACGTTGCAAAACGCGCAAGCCCGCGTGCAAATCGCGCCCATAATCATAAAGGTCGCGTGTTTCTGTTGCCAACACTCGCCGATATTGGGACACGCCGCCTCCTCGCACACCGTGTGCAACGACAACCCGCGCATCAGGCTTTCTGTCTCATGGTAGCCCCGACTGACCGGAGCCTTGACGCGAATCCACCCCGGCTTCGGCGGCGACACTTGGTCAGGCCGATGCATCTTCTCAGGATGGCGAGGTTTATCAGTCGTTGCCAACATGCGTTCCCATATCGCTGCCTTTCCTATGCGGCATCCCTGTAGTGATTGAAATTGATAGCCTGAACCCCAAGGCTGGTCGCTTCCAGATAAAGATCCAGATCGGAAGTCAACAATGTCCGCAACCCTTGACTGGCGCACAGTAATACAGAGTCCGTCAAACCTAGCCGTATGAAGGCTCGCTGCCCCGCAGTATCTTTGCTCTCATGGTATTCCTCGGTCACAACCTGTATCATCGCCTTAAAGAACTGGCAAATCTCCGTTCGCGCAGGATCTCCGATATACCGGATCATATTGGATGCTTCTGTCAAAGTGTTGGGCGTTACGATGACAGTCTGCGCTTCCATAATCATGGCGCAAAGAAGATCAAAATCCTTTTCCGAATATGCTGTAAGCTTTTTATGCTTGGCAATATAGGCTCTCGCCGTGCATCCAACGATATACAATATGAGAAGATTTGTATCCAAAACTATAGAATGCTTCTTCACTACTCAAACTCTCTGCTGGTAACACTCAGTATCTTACCATCCTCGTCCTGAACGCGAATCGTTTTATAGTCTCTGCGATTGTATCGCTGTGAGCCTTGCTGCATCTGCGCAATGATACCGAGAGGATTGGCTTCCGTCACGTCCACAGGCTTATCCCACGGGCGCGAGAACCCCAAAGTCACCATCCAAACCTTGTCCTGTTCATTAAAAGTCACTTCTTCCAACCCTAAATTCGTCACGTTCTCATCGGCAAAAAGCATACCTATGTGCTTTTTGGCCAAAGAAACCACAGATTGGACATCCATTTCTATCTCTCCTTCCATTATGCGCACCTTAATGCACTATAGCGCAAAATCTACTTATGCATAGCCCGCCCATAAGCGTCCAGCACCGACTCGTGCATGGCTTCCGACAACGTCGGATGCGGGAAAATCGTGTGCATCAGCTCTAACTCGGTCGTCTCCAGCGTCTTGCCAACGACATAGCCCTGAATCATCTCGGTCACTTCCGGCCCAATCATGTGAGCGCCCAAAAGCTCGCCCGTCTTGGCGTCGAAGATGGTCTTGACCAACCCCTCCGGCTCGCCGAGCGCAATCGCCTTGCCGTTGCCAACCAAAGAAAACCGCCCGACCTTGACCTCGCGCCCTGCCGCCTTGGCCTTCGCCTCCGTCATGCCGACGCTCGCCACCTGCGGCGTGCAATAGGTGCAGCCCGGAATGTTAGAAGTATTCAAAGGATGAACGCCCTTCACCCCCGCGATCTTCTCGACGCAGATGACGCCCTCATGGCTGGCCTTATGCGCGAGCCATGGCGGCCCCGCCACATCGCCAATCGCATATACGCCCGGCTCGTCCGTAGCGCACCATTCATTGATCTTGATCGAGCCTTTCTCGACCTTGACCTTGGTATTCTCAAGCCCCAGATTCTCCGTATTCGCGACGATGCCGACCGCGACGATCACGCGCTCGACCTCAAGCGACGAGGTCTTGCCACCTTGCTCGATCGTCGCCGTCACCGTCGACTTGCCCTTGTCCAACTTCTTGACCGTCGCGCCTGTTATGATCTTGATCCCCTGCTTCTCAAACGCCTTGCGCGCTAGGCCGGAAATCTCCTCATCCTCGACCGGAAGAACGCGATCCACAACCTCGACCACCGTCACATCGACGCCAAGCGTGCGATAGAAACAGGCGAACTCAATGCCAATCGCCCCCGACCCAACCACCAGCATCGACTTCGGCAAACTCTCAGGAACCATAGCTTCCTTATACGTCCACACCAACTTGCCGTCCGGCTCCATCCCCGGCAAAACCCGCGCCCTCGCGCCTGTCGCGATAATGATGTTCTTGGCCGATAATTCCGGCAGCGCCTTTCCATCCTTGCCGATAACCGCCACGCGCCCCTTGCCGAACAACCGCGCCTCGCCTTCGATCACGTTGATCTTGTTCTTCTTCATCAGGAAAGCGACGCCCGAAGCGAGCTGCGCCGATACTTTACGCGACCGCTCGATGATCTTCTTGAAGTCGAACGAATAGTCGCGAACGCTAAGCCCATATTGATCGGCATGGCGCATATAGTTAAGAATTTCCGCCGAGCGCAAAAGCGCCTTGGTCGGAATGCAGCCCCAGTTGAGACAAATCCCGCCGAGATGCGCGCGCTCCACCAGCGTCACGCTCATCCCAAGCTGCGCCGCGCGTATCGCCGCCACATACCCGCCCGGCCCGCCGCCGATCACGATCATATCCTGCATGTCAAAACCTTTCTTGCATCTATTGAGATATACGCCGTGCGATTGAAAACCTAAAAAACGACTGGCCCTTCAAGCGCTTCTTGTAGCGCATGAAAGACAGTCCTTGCAAAAAGGACCGTCATCGCGAGGAGTCCTCCGCCGAAGGCAGAGGGCGACGTGGCGATCCAGAGTCTTAAAGCCGATGTCCTGCGTGACTCTGGATCGCTTCGTCGCCTGAAGAAGGCTCCTCGCGATGACGGCGCTATCTGCATTGGCTAACCTCGATAACCTAAAATACGTCTTGTGAGCTAGAATAAACTTGTCTTGCTGCATGTGCCCTTCGCGCCGCCAGATCCATCTCGTAATGCAACTCATCCTCATGCGTCCCGTCGGGCCACGCATGCGAAGATTTATGTGTCAACACGAACCCAAAAGCCTGATTAGCCCGCCGCGAACGCTCGTTGCTCGCGCGATGGCTCACCACAAGCTTCGACCACTCCTTATGCTCCATAGCCCAGTCGATTCGCGCTTGATAGAGAAGCCTTGAATATCCGCGCCCTTGATGGGATGGCCGAATATAACTCGCCCCCATCACGCCAGTTTTTCCCGCCGCATCTTCCTTCCAAGTAAAAACCCCCGTAATGCCAATCAGCGCATCGCCATCGAACAAGCCAAACACGCTTTTATTGCCGCCATTCAACCAATATTTCTTAATTTTCTCCTGATCGTACCCGGCCTCCGATTGATAAGAGGAACAGTAAAAATGCGGATAAGCCTTCAGCGCCTCAAGCCGTAACGCTTGAAAGGCTTGCCAATCGTCAGGAGTCAGCGGCCTTATCGAAACGTCACTCACGGTTCAGACCACCAGCGCGTAAGGCTTCTCGATCAACGGCTTGAACGCCGCGAGGAACTCCGCGCCGACCGCGCCGTCCACGGAGCGATGATCCACAGACAGCGTACATGTCATGACCGTCGCCACCGCAAGCTGACCATTCTTGACCACCGCGCGTTGCTCGCCCGCGCCGACCGCGAGAATGCAGGATTGCGGAGGATTGATAATCGCGGAAAACTCACGAATGCCATACATGCCGAGGTTCGAGATCGAAAAACCGCCGCCCTGAAACTCTTCGGGCTTAAGCTTGCCGTCGCGCGCGCGCGCCGCCAGATCCTTCATCTCCTTCGACAACTCGACCAACGATTTGGTATTGGCTTTCTTGATGATCGGTGTGATCAAACCATTCGGCGTGGCGACCGCCACCGAAATATCAACATCGCTGTATTGCAAGATCGCATCGTCCGTCCACGAAGCGTTCGCCGCAGGAACCTTCTTCAGCGCAAGCGCGACCGCGCGAATCACGCAATCGTTGACCGAAACCTTCGCGCCCGTCGCCTCCAAAACGCCTTGCCGCAAAGCCAACAAGGCATCAATCTCGCAATCAACCGTCAAATAGAAATGCGGAACCGTCTGCTTGGCTTGCGTCAACCTTTGCGCGATCACCTTGCGCACGCCGCTGTTCGGAATCGCCTTGTGCGCCATCCCAAGCTTCGTCGCATAATCAAGCGCGTCCATGCCAACCGCCGCGACCGCAGCAACTCCGGAAGCAACGCCTGAAGAGGAGCGTCCAAAGGACTGCGCATGCTCAACATCGGTCTTGACGACTCTTCCGCCCGGCCCCGACCCGACAAGCCCTTTTAAATCAATGCCCGAAAGCTCTGCCAACCGCTTCGCCAACGGACTCGCCGCCACGCGCTCGATTTTAGAGGAACCAGATGATTGCGCAACTGCGCTCATCTCGACTTTTTCCACAGCAGGCTTGACAGGCTCCGACTTCTGCGCAGACGAAGCCGCGCCCTTCTTCGCCGCAAGCGCCGTCATGGCTTGTTCCGCCGTCATCCCTTCTTCGCCCTCTTCCAGCATAATGGCGATAGGCGTGTTGACGGCAACTTTTTCAGTGCCGCCAGGAATCAAAATCTTGACAAGCTTGCCTTGCTCGACCGCCTCGAACTCCATCGTGGCCTTGTCGGTCTCGATCTCGGCGATGATCTGCCCAGCCTTGATGACATCGCCCTCCTTCTTGTGCCACCGAGCAAGCGTTCCCTCGGACATAGTGGGCGACAAAGCGGGCATCAAAAGTGAAATTGGCATGACAAAAGAGTCTCCTTTTTATGCTTGAAGATTCGTAACTCCCAAGGCGTAAGCGGAAGCGCAAGAGAAGCTTTGCAAAATGCACCGTCATCGCGAGGAGCGAAGCGACGCGGCGATCCAGAATCACAAGCGCCGTTCCTTGTGACTCTGGATCGCTTCGCCCCAAGAGGAGCTCGCGATGACGGTCCTTGTTGCGCGGTTTACCTCCTGATTCCCACAAGGCGGCTTGGCGGTTACAAACAAAAAAAATCAAGCCTGACTAGCGATAACAAACTTTCTTGACCGCTTCCGCTACCATATCGGCCTGCGGCAAAGCGAGCTTCTCAAGATTCGCGGCATACGGCATCGGAACATCCATGCCATGCACGCGAACGACCGGAGCGTCAAGATCGTCAAACGCAAGTTCCATCATCTGCGCGGCCAGCTCGGCTCCAATCCCCGCGAACGGCCAGCTTTCCTCGACCGACACCAGCCTGTTTGTCTTGCGCACGCTCGCCACGATTGTATCGCTATCAAGCGGCCTGATTGAGCGCAGATTGATAACCTCCGCCTCAATGCCTTCTTCGGCCAGCCTCTCCGCTGCTTCCAACGCGACGCCGACCATGCGCGAAAACGCCGTGATCGTAACGTCCTTGCCTTCGCGCATAATGCGAGCCTTGCCGATTGGCACGATGAAATCGGGATCGTCCGGCACGTCAAAGCTCTGGCCATACATAAGCTCGTTCTCAAGACAGATGACCGGATTAGGATCGCGGATCGCCGCCTTGATAAGTCCCTTGGAATCAGCCGCATCGTACGGCGCAACCACCTTCAGCCCCGGCACATGCGCATACCAACTCGCATAGCACTGCGAATGCTGCGCCGCGACGCGCGAAGCCGCGCCGTTCGGGCCACGGAAAACGATAGGACATCCCATCTGACCGCCCGACATATAAAGAGTTTTTGCCGCTGAATTGATGATCTGATCAATCGCCTGCATCGCGAAATTCATCGTCATGAACTCGACGATCGGAACCAGCCCGCCAAACGCCGCGCCGACGCCAAGCCCCGCGAATCCCATCTCGGTGATCGGCGTATCGATCACGCGCTTCTCGCCGAATTCCTGCAGTAAGCCCTGACTGACCTTATAGGCTCCTTGATACTGCGCGACCTCTTCGCCCATGATAAACACATTGGCGTTGCGCCGCATTTCCTCGGCCATGCCGTCGCGCAAAGCCTCGCGCACAGTCTGTTTCACATAGCCCCCCTCGTGCTGCTTCTCTTCCATACGCCCGGACGCAATCACGGAAAGATTAGGCTTCTCGCTCACCGCTTTAGCTGAACTCGCTCCCATCGCGCTCTTCCCCTTAGCCTTTCTCGTCAAATATCGCTATCACGCTCGCCACTTTAGGCGATAAGTTGCGCCAGTCTTCTTTTTCTGGACACCGCCCTCGAAACCGTAGGGTGCAGCCCATCCTTCTCGCCTAATTTGCCGTCATTGAGCCGCCTTGACGAGATAACCCCTACGGACTGCCCCGGCTGAGCGACCATCCCGTGCGATCCGCGTCTACTGCGCATCGCCTCCGACAGCCTTACGTAACCGCGCCTCATAGCCTTAAGTTTGACCAACTCAAGCCCATAGGCAAATATCCTCACCAACACCTGCCCCGCCAGCACAAGTTCGCCGTCATCGACCGCAGCTTCGACATAAAAAGACCCTCCGCCTCCCGACAACGCAGAAGGAACACAAAACTGCATATCCTTCATGAGCATCTCCGCAAGCGGTTGCTTCGATGATTAATCCTTCAGAACATCCGTCCACAACTCAGACGGATCAGGTTCAGGACTCGTCTGCGCAAACTCCGCGCAGTCATTGACTATTTCCTTAATCTCGCGTTCGATTGAGGAAAACTCCCCTTCCTTGGCGATGCCATCCCTCAACATCTCAACGCGAAGCGTGTCAATCGGATCGAACTTCTCGCGCCACTCTTCGACCTCCTCGCGCGTGCGGTACTTCGCCGGGTCGGACATGGAATGCCCACGATAGCGATAGGTCGCCATCTCAAGCAACACCGGCCCCTTGCCTGAACGCGCATGCGCCAACGCCTCTTCCGCCGCCTCCCGGACCTTGACGACGTTCATGCCATCGACCTTGTGGCCCGGAATGCCATAGGCTTCGCCGCGCTTGTAAAGCTCGCCCGCCGCCGCCCGCGCCGTGCAGGTGCCCATGCCGTACTTGTTGTTCTCGACGATGTAGACGACCGGAATCTTCCACAGCGCCGCCATGTTGAAACTCTCGTACACCTGCCCCTGATTGACCGCGCCGTCGCCCAGATAAGTCAGGCACACGCCGCCATCCTCTTTGTACTTGTGCGCGAAAGCCAGCCCCGTTCCTATCGGAACCTGAGCGCCAACAATGCCATGGCCACCAAAGAAATTTTTCTCGCGGCTAAACATATGCATCGAGCCGCCTTTGCCCTTGGAATACCCGCCTATGCGCCCCGTCAGCTCCGCCATCACGCCGCGAGCCTCCATGCCGCAAGCCAGCATATGCCCATGGTCGCGATACGAGGTTACCACCGTATCGACAGCCTTCTGCGCCGCCTGCATGCCGACGACGACAGCCTCCTGCCCGATATAAAGATGGCAGAATCCCCCGATCAACCCCATGCCGTAAAGCTGCGCCGCCTTCTCCTCAAACCTGCGGATAAGCAGCATGTCGCGGTAATATTTCCGCAGCGCAGCAGCGCTATCTTGAATGTTATCTTGTTCCATCGTTGCTCGCAGTCGCGACGTAGCGACACTCATATGGCCTCCCTGATCGAACGGTGTTGAAACTGATTCGCGTCACGGCTCACACTGAATGGGCCACCGCGTAAAGCATTCCCTGACAGTTTTCAAGTCAAATCCACCTGCAGGCAAAAAATCTTATGCTGCAACTGCGAACAACAAAAAGTCCTTGACTGAAATTACAGCAATATATTCCCACAAATCACAGAATTATTTGCTGCGCTGCAATATAGTATTCCCATTCACCTGTCGATCTTTCTCGCCGGGCGTAAGAATAACGATATCGCCAGATTTTGAATAATCCAGCATTTCACGCGACTTTTCCTCAAGCAAATCAGGGTCAAGGCTCCCCGGTCGCATAAGCTTAACCCTGTGCTCAAGCGCCTGCCTGTCTTTTTGTAAGTGAGAAAGGGTATCTTGAGCGACAGCAACCTCCTTCTGAAGCCTTGCCATGGCCAACCAGCCCCGATCCCCCTGCATGGTATGGTAGAGGAAATAAGAAACAAGCAACGCCCCCGCGCATGACACGAAAGCATTAAGAGCGCGCGCCGTCATCAGGCCGCCCGACTAACGTTCGATAATCGAAGCGCCCGCGAACCGAGCGGCGCGGCCTAGTTGCTCTTCAATCCGCATCAACTGGTTATATTTGGCAAGCCGATCAGACCGCGCGAGCGACCCCGTCTTGATCTGCCCGCAATTCGTCGCGACAGCCAAGTCGGCAATCGTCGAATCTTCCGTCTCGCCGGAACGATGCGACATCACGGCGCGATAGCTGCATTTATGCGCCATCTCGACTGCTTCCAGCGTCTCGCTCAAGGTGCCGATCTGGTTGACCTTGATAAGAATCGCGTTGGCAATGCCGCGATCGACGCCATCAGCCAAACGATTGGTATTGGTGACGAACACATCGTCGCCGACCAACTGCACCTTGTCGCCCAACGCCTCCGTCAACATCTCCCAACCCTCAAAATCGTCTTCCGACATGCCGTCCTCGATCGACACGATAGGATAACGCGCGCATAAATCGGCGTAGTAGCGAACCATCTGCTCGCCGTTCAGCACCTTGCGCTCGCCCGCCAGATTGTATTTCCCGTCCTTAAAAAATTCCGTCGAGGCGGCATCCAATGCCAACACCACATCTTCGCCCGGCGCATACCCAGCCTTCTCGCAAGCGCGTAGAATAAAGCCCAGCGCCTCGTCCGCCGAAGCCAAATTTGGCGCAAACCCGCCTTCGTCGCCGATATTGGTGTTAAGCCCCACCTCTTTCAAAAGTTTCTTGAGCGTATGGAAAATCTCCGACCCCATGCGCACGGCATCGGCGATCGTCTCCGCCCCGACCGGCATAATCATAAATTCCTGAATGTCGATCGGATTATCGGCATGCGCGCCGCCGTTTAAAATATTCATCATCGGAACCGGCAACAACGAAGCCGCCGTGCCTCCGATATAGCGATAAAGCGGCAACTTCGCCTCTTTCGCCGCCGCCTTCGCCACCGCAAGGCTGACGCCCAAAATCGCGTTCGCGCCCAGCCGCGACTTGTTCGGCGTACCGTCCAACTCGATCATCGCGCCGTCAAGCCCGATCTGGTCAAAAGCGTCAAGACCAATCACAGCGTTCGCGATTTCCTCGTTTACGCCATCCACCGCGCGTAACACGCCCTTGCCGCCAAAGCGCTGCGGATCTTCGTCGCGCAGCTCAACCGCCTCATGCGCGCCCGTCGAAGCCCCCGAAGGCACGGCGGCGCGAGCTTCCGCGCCACTTTCCAGCGCGACATCGACCTCAACCGTCGGGTTTCCCCGGCTATCAAGTATTTCTCTGGCATGGACATAGGTAATGTTAGACATAAATATCCCTTCCCGAATCTAGAGACAAGTCTTGCGTTCCTCGACATTGTTGGCTTGATATACCATACTCCGAAGATGGCGTGAACAAAATCGAATATACGCCATACGATTGAAAACCCGAAAAAGCAAAAAGGGCTGTCATTCCGCACGTAGCGTCCGGCCGAAGGTCGGAAAGCGGAGATGCGGAATCCGATGTTCGATCAACTTCATGAAAAACATCGGATTCCGCATAAATTTTCTTATCAAATCGCTTCGCGATCCGAAAAGAAAATTTTGCGGAATGACCGCCCTTTTTTTCGGAATCTCAAGGAAACTGAGTCTATGAGCGCGTTCCCCTCCTCGCTGGTCGCAAAAGCGATGCGCAAAGCCTGCGCCGAAGCCAGAAACTGGCTGGGATCGACCGCGCCCAATCCGCCCGTGGGAGCGGTCGCGCTCGACCGGAACGGCGCCATCGCCGCCGCCGCCGCGCATTGCAGGGCAGGAGAAAGCCATGCCGAAGCCAAACTGATTGACCATTGCAAAGCGCTCGGCGCGATGGACTCCATTGAAACGCTATGCGTCACGCTTGAACCCTGCAACCACCACGGCCACACACCGCCCTGCGTCGAAAAGATCATCCAGTCTGGCATCAAGCGCGTTGCCATCGGCACACGCGATCCCAACCCCTATGTGCGCGGTGGCGGCGCGCAAAAGCTGCGCGATGCCGGAATCGAAGTTGTAGAAAACGTGGAACAAGACCAATGCAGACAGCTGATCCACGCCTTCGCTTACGCCGTCACGACCGGAAAACCATGGGTCACGGTCAAGCAAGCCTTTACGCGCAACGGTTCGATGATCCCGCCTTCAGGACAAAAAACCTTTACCTCCCAAGAATCGCTCACGCTCGCGCACCGAATGCGCAAGAAAGCCGGAGCGATCGTGACAGGCAGCGGCACGATGCTAGCCGACAACCCGCTCTTTACCGTCCGCCATACGCAGGATTTCCCCCAAGCGCAAAGAGCGCTCGCCATCATGGACCGCCGCAAGCGCGTCCCGCCCGCCATGCTCGAAAACGCGCGGCGCAACGGCTTCGATGTGTTCATCTGCGATAGCCTCGATCAAGCCTTTGAGACTCTTTCCACGCGCGGCATTCAAGATATTTTGGTCGAAGCAGGTCCAACCTTGTCGCAAGCCGTGCTAAAATCGCCGCATTGGACCATGCGTGTGGACATCCATCAAAGCCTGCAAGAAACCGGACCGGATCACGTAGCCTCCGTCTTGAATCATAACGCCCAACTCCCCTTCGCGCCCGACGGCTTACGATGGGAATGGTTCTTGCCCTCATGAAACTGGGCAGCATTTTATTATTTTCATGATCACAAAGAATACTTTCATAAGCCAATTTTATACTTACATCTCTTTCATCGCTTAGGCCTTCAATAAACACAGGATTTTCCAGTTAGATTAAGCCAAAATTAAGCCTGATTGGGTTACAAATCACCTCATAAGACGAATATTTTAGCAACAACAGTTGCGACAAAAAGTGATAATATAAATGGGGCTGAAAAGATAGTTGTCCAGCCCAGAAAGAAAAAGGTCCCGACCATGCAGAATACGGACCACGAAGAACATGAAGCCCGAATGCTGAACCTGATGCGCAACGCGCTAATCGTCGCCGGGCATGAAATGGGCGAGACGGGCGACCACTGGCCGATCATCAAGGCGACCATCTACCAAATTGCCAACGATTACGAACAAGTCAAAATCAGCCGCAACGTCGACGAGGAAATGAAAATCCATCTCTACCATGAGCTGGGGGAAATGGAGCGCCACCTGCCCGAATGCGCGGACGATCTCCGCCCCAAAGTCGCCGCTGAACTGGAAAAGTTGCGCGAAATCTTCGACGCCTATTTCGCCCCTTACGACGAAAGCAAAATCCCGATCAACGAAGACGAGCTGCCGCCGCATATCTTGCGCGCCCGCGAAATCATCTCAACGCTGGAGGAACCCGATGCGTAACGATTATGACAACCTTCTTGTCAACCCCATAGAACAAGCCGCACGCAACGCCGTGGCCGCGCAAAATCCAAATCCCGGATTGCAAGACGTGCTTGATCGCGTGGTCAAAACGCAAGAAAACTTCCAGAAATGGGGAGTTGCCCCCATGATGGCTAAGGGAATCGCCACCATGCGCGACGTTGTCGTAAGCGGAAGCGAACCCGTAGGCAGCCAAAGGACGGCCTACTCCCTCATGCAAGCGAAAGACCCGATCCGCCGCCCCGGCTCCCAGAAGCCCGCGCGCGGTCCAAAACTTACGCACTAGGCCAAAACGCTCACGCCGCTTTGCTATGCCGGATCGAATAACCGAAATAGAGGCATAATGGACAAAAAGGTGTGGCTGGAATCAGGTTTTTGAGAGCAAAAACTGGATAATTTTCGAACGTCTTTCCGGCTTCATTCCCCTGTGGATTTTGACTTTGTTTTTCCAGTAAGCGAAGGAGCGGTCGCAAAGGCTGCCGAAAGGAGCGCTTTTGTGTAGTCCTCTTGCGGGTTGGCAAAGAGCGTTTTTGCCAGACCTCTTTCGACGGGCTTGCCGTCTTTCATGACCAAAACGGCGTGCGACAAGGCTTTGACGACGCGCAGATCATGGCTAATGAACAGGTAGGCGAGGCCGTGTTTTCCTTGCAGGTCGCGCAACAACTCGACGATTTGCGCTTGCACCGACATATCGAGCGCGGAGGTTGGTTCGTCCAGCACGATCATTGAGGGTTTCAGGATCAGGGCGCGGGCGATGGATATGCGTTGGCGCTGTCCTCCGGAAAATTCGTGCGGGTAGCGGTGGCGCGATTCCGGATCAAGCCCGACTTCGTGGAGGGTTTCGACGACGCGCTTGTTACGTTCTGTTTGCGCCATTTTTGGTTCGTGGATGCCAAGGCCTTCGGCGACGATTTCGGCGACGGTCATGCGGGGGCTGAGGCTGCCGAAGGGGTCTTGAAACACAATTTGCATAGCGCGGCGCTGGGGGCGTAGCTCGTTTTTGCTCAGTTTCGCTAAATCTCGCCCCATGAAGATTGTCGTTCCGGCGAATGGCAATAGACGCAAGATCGCAAGGCCCAGCGTTGTTTTGCCGGAGCCCGACTCGCCGACGATGCCCAGCGTTTCTCCCTTGCGGAGTCGTAGCGATACGCCATCGACGGCGCGAACGTAATCGACGGTTTTTCGCATCACGCCTTTTTTGATCGGGAAAGAGACTTTGAGGTCGTTGACGTTCAGAATTTCTTCCGCGTTTTCCGCAACAGGTCTGGCTTCGCCATGCGGCTCCGAAGCTAGCAGCATTTGCGTGTAGGCATGGCGCGGTTTTGCGAAAAGATTTTTCGCGGGAGCCTGTTCAACGATTTCACCTTTGCGCATGACGCAAACGCGGTCCGCCATGCGTCGCACAAGGTTTAGATCGTGCGTGATGAGCAGCATGGCCATGCCAAGTTTCTTTTGCAGGTCTTGCAGCAGCGCGAGAATCTGCTGTTGCACAGTGACATCCAGCGCCGTCGTAGGTTCGTCAGCGATGAGCAGCGCAGGGTCGTTCGCAAGCGCCATGGCGATCATCACGCGCTGGCGTTGGCCGCCTGAAAGCTCGTGGGGAAAGGCGTTCAGCCGCTTTTCAGGCGTGGGAAGCGCTACTAGATTCAAAAGCTCAAGGACGCGCGCGCGGGCTTGCGCTTCGTCCATGTTTTTGTGTAGGCGCAAAATTTCGCCAACCTGTTTCTCGATCGTGTGCAGCGGGTTGAGCGAGGTCATTGGCTCCTGAAACACCATGGCCATGCGGTTGCCGCGAATGGTTTGCATGGTTTCTTCCGAAGCGCCTACGAGCTCTTGCTTGTCGAAGACAATGCTCGAACCAGCATGATGCGCGGCGGCGGGGCGTGGGAGAAGTTGCAGGATCGACAGGGCCGTGACGGATTTTCCGGAGCCGGACTCTCCAACCAACGCCAACGTTTCCCCTTTTTTGATCGCGAAGGATGCGCCTTTAACAGCTTCGACTGTCTGGGAACCGTTGCTGAATGTCACGCCAAGATTTTTGACTTGTAGCAGGCTCATGCGGATTTCTCCGCTTGTTTGCGCGGGTCGAAGGCATCGCGTACCGCCTCGCCGATGAAGATCAGGAGGGTTAGCATCACCGCCAGCGCAGTGAAGGATGTGATTCCCAGCCATGGGGCTTGCAGATTGTTTTTACCCTGATTGAGCAACTCGCCGAGGGAGGGGGATCCGGGGGGAAGGCCGAAGCCAAGAAAATCAAGCGCGGTCAGGGTTGTGATTGAGTGGTTCATTACGAAGGGCAGATAGGTCAAGGTTGCGACCATGGCGTTGGGCAGCATATGGCGAACCATGATCGTCATGTCGTTCGCCCCCAAAGCTCGCGCGGCTCTCACATAGTCGAAATTACGCGCGCGAAGAAATTCGGCGCGAACGACATGGACAAGCTGCATCCACGAAAAAAGCAGCATCAGCAGCAACAGCCACCAGAAATTTGGTTGAACAAGGCTTGCCATGATGATCAGCAGGTAGAGGACGGGCATGCCCCCCCAGATCTCGATGAAGCGTTGGGCCAAAAGGTCGGTCAGCCCGCCGAAATAGCCTTGCGCGGCTCCGGCGGCGATGCCGATCAGCGAGGAAAAGAAAGTCAGCGTCAGACCGAATAGAACCGAGATGCGGAAGCCGTATATGACTCGCGCGAGCACATCGCGGCCTTGGTCGTCGGTGCCGAGCCAGTTGGTCGCGTCGGGCGGCGAGGGGGCGGGTTGAGGCAGGTTATAGTTAATCGTGTTGTAAGAAAAAGGTATGAGAGGCCAGACCATCCAGCCTTTGGCCTCGATCAGTTTTTTGACGTAGGGATCGCGGTATTTGGCTTCGGTCTGGAACTCGCCGCCAAAAGTCGTTTCCGGATAGCTTTTGAAGATAGGGGCGTAGTATTGGCCGTCAAACTTTAGCAATAGGGGCTTGTCGTTAGCTACAAATTCCGCGCACAGCGTTACCGTGAATAGGATCACGAAGATCCATAGAGACCAGAAACCGCGTCGGTTGGCCCGGAAATTGGCCAAGCGGCGCTTATTAAGGGGGGACAGGGGGGGAGACAGGGTCGGCAGCTTCATATTTTCCTCTGTTCGGGAGGGCTGACACTAGACCATGTTCGGCGCAGGCGGGCAAGGGGGCTGGAGATCTTTATCGCGCTTGTCACATGGCGATATTGAGATTATTAAGAAGCCCGCTTATTGAGCTTGTGGAGTTATAGGTCAGATAATGGAATATCAACAACTATTACAAGTTTCTAAGGAAATTATACTGGATCAGATGGTTCCAGTTCTATCACGGGGCTTTGGAAATCTTGTCACGAGGTTTCGTGAGGGTGCGGAGTTACGTGAGTATGTAGCAACAAACGGCATTGAAGCGGCATTGGATCAAGATAGTAATATTTTTCTGAGTTTAAGGAAGTCAGGCAAAGAGTTTGCAACCAATCAGGAGAAGCTTGCCGAACGAGCGTTTGGCCACCACTTTCAGAGTCAGTTTCCAGATGTTTGCGTGCTGGGCGAAGAACTTGGCCTTAAGGGTAAGCATTCCAAAATAGTTTGCCTGATTGATCCAGTTGATGGCACGTCGGCGATGATATGGCAAGCAATTGCTACAGCTTTGGATGTTCAAGACAAGCCAAACTATCCGCCTGCATTTGGCGTATCAGTCGGATTTACTGATGAGCGTCTTGCGGTTGCCGGGGTTATCGTTGAATTGGTACCCAATGGTGGGGAATTGAAAGTTGGTTCAATCTGGTTGGGGTGTTCGGGACAGCGCACGCAATGCGACGGGGTTATTGTCGGAGAATTAATTGTTCCCCAGAATCTTTCTGGGATGCAACTGATTTCTACTGTTCCTGAGGTTATGTTTAACGCTTTTGAAACATGGGGTGGTTTTCAGGGATTACTGGAAGCAACGGAAAAACCGCCTATAACAGGACAGAACTGCATCGGGTTTATGAAACTGTTAGATTCAGGCCTATTTATTGCGTATGAAGGGGACCTGACACCCATTGATGCTGCTGCCATTGTTCCAATTCTTGTAGGGGCAGGAATACGGGTTACAGACAGAATTGGGCAGAGTATTGTTATATCCCCGCATGGTTGTGATCGTGAACATACGATTCTCGCGGGTCCTCCGGCACTACATCAAGAAGCCCTTCATGCAATTCTGAGGGGTGTTCCCGCAGAGCGTAACACTTTTCAGAAACTCAGGAATCAAACTTGCGGCGGCTATGCGCAGAAGTTCCCTCAACCATAGGGGCATGCTTTCGCGCAGGTTTTGTTTGAAAGCTGCGCGTGGCTGCGCTATATGTGCCGCTCAACCTGATATTCCTATCCCTTGCGGAGGGGTGGCCGAGTGGTTGATGGCGCTCGCCTGGAAAGCGGGTGTACGGTGTTGAATCGTACCGTGAGTTCGAATCTCATCCCCTCCGCCATTCTCTTAAAAAAATCAACCCCATGCATGCTACCCTACAGACAGTTATCTTGATATTGCAGGAAAAAAATGAGCCACATGCGTCATGCCCTTGATAAGTTGGCGGGTTCAAGGAACAAGTGCAACACAGGGCACCTTGTTGATGCTGGAGTTGACCATGCGCCTCTTCGCAACCTTCCACATCAACGGCTCTGACGCGGGATTGCTCAATAGGATTCATCTATGATTGGTTAGCGCTCTCGCCATGTTGTCAGCAACTAAAATGCGTGGCAGCATAAGATCGTAGACACCAAAACATATCAGGCGCAGGGTCAAAAAATGGTCTCAAACACTTGGAAGAGAAAGTTGACGTGACTATAGCTCGTGACAGAATAAGCTCAAAGCATCAATTAGCCTTGCTGCTTTTAGCCGCGTTGTTAAGCTTGATGGGCTTCGCTCATCCACAACTGGCAGAAGCAAGTAGCGTCTCGTCAACAAGGTCTAAACCGAACATGGCACATGATCAAAAAATGTTCCTGCACGTCCCCCTGAATACTCGGGAACAAAACCCATGTTCTCCGTTATCGCCTGGCCCGACTTGGCGAGGCGTTCTTATTCGCGCGCCCATTCATGCGAAGTTTAAATCTGGATTCACCGCAGGGGAGAGGCATTCTTTCGCCGCCATTCCACTCTGTGGATATTATCTCGTCGATTTGGAGCGATTACGCCCCGGCGTGCCGTTGCGCATTGTGGCCGTCGACCAACTTACTCAAGAGCGCTTCGAAGGAGATGTTATCGACAAAGAAGAAAATCTGGAAGAGCCACCACCAGAAATCCCTGCCCACAGCGCCTCTAATCTCGAAGGCATCGCAGTCGGCAGTTGGTTCAACCCAAACCTACCGGATTATGTCTCGTTGCCAGCAGTTGCGGCCACCTATGCCGTCCATGTTGAATACGGAAGCTATCGCTCGAATATTGTCGAGATTCAAGTCTCTGCGGAATAATAGAACGTCACATTACGACAGATAAATCAATGCTATGCTTCGTTTCCTTGAAATCACGAAAATGGGCCGTCATCGCGAGGAGCCGCAGGCAACGCGGCGATCCAGAGTCGGTGGGGGTGTCCTGTGGGATTCTGGATTGCTTCCGCCGTCGTTGCTACGCAACTATGGCGGATAGGTCGCCCCCAAGAGGGGGCTCGCAATGACGGTCCTTGGGGGGGGCTCCTCGCGATGACCGCGCTTGTTGCTATTTCTGGTTTTCAATCGTACGGGGTCTACATCAAATTGGGGGAGAGGTTAGGCGATGAAATTCCAAGCGCTTATTGTGATGGCGTGCTTTTTGTTGGCAACGCCTGTTAATGCTAATGTAGTTTCGAAGGAGCCTATGGAATCGGCAAGAGGAGAAGGCGCCATGGATTTATTTAGTTTTGGAGAGATGTTTGTATTAAGGCCAGATCAATCGGTCGAAGGTCCCGAAGGGCTTTTTGTCAAACACCTTGCGTATGGCCATAAAAGATTGAAGGAGGGGGGAGATAAGTCTTTTTTGGGATTGGAGGTCAGACAGGGCGATGCTTCAACCACACTGCGTGTCGACGTTCCCATTCAACGCCCTATAACCACAGAATGGCGTGATTTTACTTTTCATTTTGTCAAATGCGAAGAAAACGGCCCTCCACATTCTAAATCGAAGCCTGTCGAGCTGTTCGTTACACGCAGATAATTCGTTAGGGCTCTTCGACGGTTGGATCGTTATGGCTTATCATTTGTCGCTACAACCATCTTCGTAACTTTCCGGTCATTCATGAGTGTTGCCTAGGCGCTAGCTTTCGTCGGAACTTTTCCCATGATTTCCTTGACGCCTGCTTTGTCCGTTTTGAAGACGTGGTTGATGAGCCATTGACGCAAGAAACTCATGAGGTCGGTTGTTAGTGTCGCTTTACCTGCGAGGAAGTCTGCTTGGAAGTTCTTCACTGTTTCCACAAGTTCTTCGTGAGTTTTCTTGTGTTCGCTAAGGCTTGACAGGCGTCCCTGAACCCAGATCGTTTCCTCGCGTTTGAAGTGGTCGATTGTATATTGCACAAGCTTGCCGAGAATTTCTGAGGCGATGTCACGGCCTGCGCCATTCATCATCGCTTGGTTGAGCTCGTTGATATATTGCACGAGCATCTTGTGGTCGGAATCGATGACTTGGTGCCCAGATACCCAAGCGGGGCCCCACTCTAACGTTCCGCCGCCGCTCTGCAATTGGATCAGGAAGTCGTCGGCGACGGCGCGCATGGTTTCGGCCTGAATTCCTAACCCATCTGCCTCCTTCATCACGATACGGATGGATTTATTGCTTTCTTGCGTTCCGTCGCGCACTGCGGCTACGTTGCTTGCGACTTCTGTTGTGCTTGTATGCGCTTGCTGGATGTTGCGCGTAATTTCTTGCGTCGCCGCGCCTTGTTCTTCCACGGCGGAAGCGATGGCGCTGGAAATTCCGTCCATCTCCTGAATGGTTTTGGCGATACCTTCGATGGCTTGCACCGTGTTGTTCGTTTGTTGCTGGACCGAGGATATCTGTTGCGCAATTTCGTCGGTTGCTTTGCTGGTCTGGTTGGCGAGCGATTTGACTTCGTTGGCTACAACGGCGAATCCTTTGCCTGCTTCTCCGGCACGGGCGGCTTCGATGGTCGCGTTTAACGCCAACAGGTTGGTTTGCGCCGCGATTGCGTTAATTAAGTTGATGACGTCGCCAATTTTTGTCGCGGCGGTGGTTAGCTCCCTTACCATTGTGTCGGTACTTCTCGCTTTTTCGGCAGCGTTTTTGGCAATTTCGCTTGCGCGACTGACCTGTGCCGCAATTTCTCGGCTTGATGCCGATAGCTCTTCTGAGGCGGCTGCAACGGTCTGCACGTTGCTCGCTGCGGATTGGCTGGCCGATGCGACCACGTTGGCGCGTTGCTCCGTGTTGTCGCAGATGTGGCCCATCGATTCCGCGTATTTTTTGACATCGCCTGCTGCATTAATGACAAGTTTGATGATGTCAATTACCTTGCTGTTAAATTGTTCAGCAAGCTGTGCCTGCATTTGCGCGGCCTTGTCTTTTTCCGCTTGATTTTGCTCTTGTTGGCGAGACATATCTTGTGATTTCTCCATGGCTCCGCGAAAAACGTTGAGCGCGCGAGACATTTCGCCGACTTCGTCTTTTTGATCCACGTAGACGATCGGAATATTTAGTTCGCCTCCCGACATTTTGGTCATATCGAGGGTAATGCGCCGCAGCGGCGTTACAACTGCTTTGGTTACGACTACCGACAGCGCGATAACGATGATGGCGCCGAAAAATGCAAACAATATGAATACTATAGTTTTTTCGCGAAACGCTTTATCTACGTCATCCAGATAGACGCCGCTTCCTATTACCCAGCCCCAAGGGGCGAAGTTTTTAATGTAGGAAACTTTGCGCACGGGTTTATCAAATCCCGGTTTGGGCCAGAGGTAGCCGTAAAATCCTTGGCTTTCTTTTTGTACGATGCTTACCATGTCGTTGAAGAGAAACGCTCCATCAGGGGTTTTGACTTTGTCCAGCGGTTTTCCATCTAATTCTGGCTTGATGGGGTGCATGATCATCGTGGGGGTAAGATCATTGATCCAGAAATAGTCACCGTTGCCATAGCGCTGGGCTTTGATATTTGTCAGAGCCGCAGCTTTCGCGTCGGCTTCAGTCATGTGCCCTGCTTTGGCGTCTGCCTCATATTTTGCTAATATCTGATATGAACTTTCCACAAGGTTTTTAACCATCACTTTACGCGAATCTAGCAATTCCTCGCGCATTTGATAGAGAGTCATTATGGTAATCGCTGCGATTCCTAGTACAGTCGCACCGATTAGAATCGACATTTTATGCGATAATTTAAGATTGGCGAACCATTGCATACGATTCTCTCCTTGTTGTGTATGTCAGGCTACCTGTGCGTGGGCTAGGTTCAATAGAGCCCTTTGATTTTTCATTCCATGGTGTGCAGTTTTTTGCGTTTTTTCGCAGGGTGTTGTTTAGATGCAATAGGTATGGCTGCTTTGTGAGTGAATAATTTTTTGTGTATACCTCTAATAGTTCGAGAGTTGGCAAATAGTCTCCGATAGCGCAGCGTCACACCCGCGTAGGCGGGTGTCCATTACCCGATGTTGAGAATGAGCGCCAATAGGCAAGTGAAGCGCCTGCGTCGAGATGAGGAGATGGACACCCGCCTGCGCGGGTGTGACAACGGGTTCGTCCACTTTATCTGATTGGCGGCCGATGGACACCCGCCTGCGCGGGTGTGACGCTTGTTTTGCCGCAACATTTTCCCAATTCTTCACATGAAATGAGTATAGAAATATTTTGACGCGCAATTCTTGTCGTTTTTTTTGCGATTAGCCGCTTATAGATATCGGATTGCCCCAAGCGCTTTTGTTGCGATTTTCGTGCGATGATTTCGCTCCCATTAGCGCGGAGGAGGTTGCGCTATCCATTCCCATTTGCGCCAAAACCATGGTTGTGAAAAGCGAAGAGGAACCGGATTTTAGGCCGCCCGTCACTGATGTGGGGAGCGATGAATTGTTGGTGAGCGCTGACGACAGGTGTGTGATGTCGCGCTCCATTTTGGGCGTGCCATAGTATGGCGTTGAAGTCCCGGCGTTTGCGAGCGTGGCGTTGACATTGTTGTGCGTGGGCAAGGATGTTTTTGAAGCCGATGTCCCGACCAATGACTCGGCGCTGGCAAGCAAGGCCGCCGTTTGCGGCGAGTCGAATTTTTTTTCAAAGGATTTGTATATTTGGGCAACTGTGCGCGGATTGCCGTTCGAGTCGTAGAATACTGAGGCGTTGGCGTTCGCGGCTTCCGGGAGCACCGTCGCGGCCGCAGTATCCGGGGCCGTTTTCATTTGGGTTAGAAACGCGCTGGCGCCGCTCGCGCCAAGGAAATGCGCGAGATAGAGTTCGGTCGGGCCGATTTTGCCGCCGACATTGGATTGTAAAATTCCAATATTTTCCTTGTCGAGTTCCGCAGCCATTAGCGCGGAGACTTGTGGGTCGTTGCGAAGATTGAGTATGGTTTGGCGCGCTTGTGGGTTATCGACTTTGGCCGAGCCGTCGGCGGCTTGCGTGATGTGGCTTGCGTAGTTGCCGAGGCCGTGTTTCGCGCCACAGGACTTGATCATCCGCAACCAGGTCTGGTTCGTGAACTGATAGAGACCAGTCGCGCTGCTGGTCGAAGCCTTGGCGTTGGCGTCGAAGCTGCTTTCTTGCGCGGCTTTGCCTAGCAGATAGGAGAAGTCTACGCCGGTCTTGGCGGCGGCAGATTTGATGGCGTCGGCGACCTTGTGCGTGAGCGCTGAGAATGTTTGCGCGGTCTGCTTTAGCGTCGCAGCGAGTTCTTGCTGATCGTTGGCGTTGGGGATGGCGGCAATTGCTGAAACCAAGGGAGCCTCTGGATATCTGGATTTTTTATTCGTGGCTTTATATGCATTTGGCGTGCCAAGTTGCCGCTCGAATTTGCTTGCGTTAAGGTTTTTGTCGTTTAGATATTTGTTTCTCTATCGTTCTGATATTGGGGGCGAGAGCTGCATATCCTGCTGATAGAGCGGAAATAAATTGGATTTAGGGCTGGTCTAGATTTGAAAAACTGCACCTTGGGATCGACGAAGTCTCTCAAGACATTCTGGCCGTCGATTTGACGGAAAACAGCGTTGGCGATCAGGAACATTTGTCTGACCTGTTGGACGATTTGCCGAAAGACGTGAAGCTCAAACAGGTCACGGGGGACGGCATATACAACAGCCACGCTTGTTACGAGGATGTCTGCGCGCGCGGGGCAAAGTTCGTCACGCCGCCTCGAAGAAACTCTGTTCTGCCGCGAGGAAGGCCGCTGAAAAACGAGCCGCTCCGCACCCGCGCCGTGCGCGATTGTCGCCGCCGAGGGCCGGACGGCATGGAAAAAACATCACCGTTATCACCGTAGATCGCTCTCAGAAACAGGCATGTACCGCTTCAAAACGTCCTTCGGCGGCTCGCTCTCGTCACGAACCTTCTCCCGCCAGAAAGTCGAAGCGATCCTGAAAGTCAAAACCCTCAACGCCTTCCGAAAACTCGCCGCTCCGGAATACTGACCCTCGCAAAAGAAGGAGGGGCTGCGTCTGTCAGGCAAATTTATTCAACAAGGCCAGTCAGGTATCTTGCTTTCTTTTATCGTATTCGCTTATTTATTTGCGACTTGTGTTTTGACGTTGAGTTTCACACATGTAATGCTCGCCCATCCATGGCGAGGGCGGCTTCCTTGACGGCTTCGTTGAGGGTTGGGTGCGCGTGGCAGGTGCGGGCGATGTCTTCGCTGGAGGCTCCGAATTCTAACGCCAGAGACAATTCCGCGATGAGCGTTCCAGCGTCGGGGCCGACGATGTGCGCGCCAAGCAAGCGGTCCGTTTCTCCGTGGGCTAGCAACTTGACAAATCCTTCCGCTTCGGCCATCGCGCGGGCGCGGCCGTTGGCAGAGAAGGGAAATTTGCCGACTTTGTAGGGAACTTTCTCGCTGCGGAGTTGTTCTTCTGTTTTGCCGACGCAGGCCGCTTCGGGGCTGGTGTAGACGATGGCGGGGATGGCGTCGTAGCTGATGTGGCCTGATTGCCCCGCGATGATTTCCGCGCAGACCACGCCTTCCTCTTCGGCTTTGTGCGCGAGCATAGGCCCAGCGATCACGTCGCCGATGGCGTAGATCCCCGCCACGTTGGTTTCAAAGCGATGGTTGGTGATGATGCGCTTGCGGTCGTCGCGCGCGACGCCAGCCTTGTCGAGGCCCAACCCATCGGTGAAGGGGCGGCGGCCTACGGCGACAAGCAGAGCGGAAGCTTGCAGCGTTTCGGCTTTGCCTCCGGCAGCGGGTTCAAGCGTTATGGTGACTTTTTCGCCTTCGGTTTTTGCCAATGTGACTTTTGAAGAGAGGCGGAATTGAAGGCCTTGCTTGGCAAGGATTTTCTGCATGGTTGTGGAGATTTCGTTGTCCATGCCGGGGAGGATGCGATCCAAAAATTCCACGACCGTGACGCGCGAGCCGAGGCGTTGCCAGACGGAGCCGATCTCAAGGCCGATGGCGCCGCCGCCGATGACGACGAGGCTTTCCGGGACTTGCGCGAATTCCAGCGCTCCTGTCGAAGTTACGATGCGTTTTTCGTCAATGGCGATGCCGGACAGGGGTACGCTTTCCGAACCTGTGGCGATGATGATGTTTTTGGCTTCGTATTCATTGCGGCCGTTTTTCCCGTCCACGATGATCTTGCCGTCTCCCAGTAAGCTTGCGCGTCCCTTGAGCCAGTCGATCTTATTCTTGCGAAACAGGAAGTTGAGGCCTTCTGTGTTGTCCTTCACGACCTTGTTCTTGCGCCCCATCATGGTCGCAAGGTCGAGGCTGACGAGGCAGATCTTGATGCCATGCTGGGCCGCGTGAAGTTTAGCGTCCTGAAACTTTTCGGAGCTGACAAGCAGCGCTTTCGACGGAATGCAGCCGACGTTCAGGCAGGTTCCGCCTAGCGTTTCGCGCATTTCCACGCAAGCCGTCTTAAGACCAAGTTGCTCCGCGCGGATGGCCGCGACATAGCCGCCGGGGCCGCCGCCGATTACGATCACGTCATAGGGGGTGGGCATTGCGTTACCATTTATAAAATTTTTGTGGTTAGATTAGGAACGTAGACGAAGGCGGAGGGAAGTCAAGGACTCGAAAATAGCTATTTCCGCACGGATTCAACTAGCCAACGCATAATTTTTAGGGGTCAGCGAGCTGGCCCCCGAAAACTGGACAGGATATGGCGACTAGCTAAGAGAGAGTCCCGCCCCTAAAATGGCGAAGAGCCAAGGGGATAGAGATGACGAATATACGAAAGAAGCACAGCGCGGAATTTAAGGCGAAGGTGGCGATGGCGGCGAACGCGTTTCAAGACCGCGTCCACCGTCGCCGCGCGAAGGCAGACGGTCGAATAATCCGGCAACCGCGCTTCTTTGCCAAGGACGCTCCGCAAAAAGCCTTTCAGGCCACGATACGGCAAGCGGTACACGGCCTTGACGACCAGCATCATCTCGATCAGAGTTTGGCTGTATTCCGGCGGTCGGCCTCGTTTCCCTTCGCTTATTGCAGGCTTTTCAAGCGCTTTCGGGTTCAGGTGAACCGTGATGTCGTATCTTCTTTCCAGCCCCTTGTTGTACGCGCTCCAGTTTTTGATGGACTTCTTCGGGGGGAATCTTCTACCTTCGCTCATGGACGTTGTCTTTGGATTTTGCAAGAATCCGCAGCGTCCACCTCAAACCCTTAATTTTCAATCCCCATACCAAAATTTCAGATCCATTTATTCAACAAAGCCCTTCTTATATAATTTTTTTTAAAAAAATTGGTAGGTATTGGGGGAGCAACTTAGTGTTCAAGAATATTTACCAGAAACTCAAAAAATCCCCTGCTCAATTTTTCCTAAGCTTTGCGCGATTTTGCGCATGTGATATACATCAATACGAAAGGGCCATACCTTGAAAACATATAATTCTACATGCGTTTCTTTTTACCTCAGTCTCATTCTTGTGACTGCGCCGCAGACAGTATTTTCCATGGATCATCATGATCACGACGCGATGCATGTGAAAGAAACGGCCAAAACGAACTCTGACGGCAAGAGTTCTGAATCGCAGATGCTTCACGAGCATCACGCCTCGGTGTCTTCGGATGCAGACGCCGCGCAAAAATCTTTAAGCTCGCTCGGCCCCTATGCGATGACCCGCGATGCTTCCGGCACAAGCTGGCAGCCAGATTCGACTCCTCATCAGGGCCTGCACATGATGGCCGGAAAATGGAGCGTCATGGCGCATGGATTTGTCAATGGAGTCTATGACCATCAGGGAAGCAAACGCGGCGACGACAAAGCATTCAGCAGCAGCATGGCAATGGTGATGGCGCAGCGCCCGATAGGAGAGCGCGGTACATGGGGTTTGCGCGGCATGATCTCGCTCGATCCCCTGATGGGCGCGAGGGGCTATCCTCTGATATTCGCGACCGGAGAAACCGCCGACGGTCGCGAACATCTCGTGGACCGCCAACATCCACATGATCTCTTTATGGAATTGGCCAGCACCTACAGCTACCGCCTGACGGAAAACTCATCCATATTCATATACGGTGGCTTACCCGGAGAACCAGCGCTTGGCCCCTCCGCCTTCATGCACCGCTTTTCCGGCATGGACAATCCCGAAGCGCCGATTACGCACCACTGGATGGACAGCACGCATATCACTTTCGGCGTCCTAGCCGGCGGCTACGTCCATGGCCCATGGAAGATAGAAGCTTCGGGATTTAAAGGACGAGAACCCAATCAGCGCCGCTACGACATTGAATCTCCTAAACTCGACAGCGCCTCGACGCGCTTGACCTTTAACCCGACCCCAAATTGGTCATTACAAACCAGCTGGGGTTACATCCACAGCCCAGAACAGCTCGAGCCAAATGTGAACGAACACAGGTTGACGACATCCGCGACCTATAACCTGCCTTTCGAGGGCAACAACTGGGCGACAACCTTCGTCTGGGGTCGCAAGATGGACGATCCCGGCCATAAGCTGGACGGTTTCCTACTGGAAAGCTCGCTGATCATCCAAGAGGCCAACACTTTGTTTGCCCGCGCCGAACGCGCCGACGAAGCAGAATTGTTTTCAGAAGATGATCACGACCATGCCCATCAGGTCTACACCGTCAACAAAGTGAGCCTCGGCTACATCAGGGACTTTCGCCTCGCCGACCACCTGTCGCTCGGCGCGGGCGGCCTTATAAGCCGTTACGCCTATCCAGACAGCCTTGAAGACTCCTACGGATCGAGCCCAACTTCCTATATGCTTTTCATGAGATTAAAGCTGATATAGCACCAAAAACTGAGGGAAAAAATGCCGTTATAGTCTCATTCCCCCCTCGACATTTCGCGCGCTTTCCGCAATGATGGTCCCCATAAAAGGGGAGATCCTTAACGCCATGAAAACGCTTGCCGATATTCGTTCGACCTATCTGAATTTTTTTGCCGGACAAGGGCATACGATTGTCCCATCCTCGCCGCTAGTGCCGCGCAACGACCCAACTCTGATGTTCACCAATTCGGGCATGGTGCAGTTTAAACGCCGTTTTACAGGCGACGAATCCGGCCCATATTCCCGCGCGACCTCGGCGCAGAAATCCGTCCGCGCAGGCGGCAAGCACAACGATCTGGAGAATGTCGGCTACACCGCGCGTCACCATACCTTTTTTGAAATGCTCGGCAATTTTTCGTTCGGAGATTACTTCAAGGCGGAAGCCATCGATTTCGCCTGGACGCTCGTGACCAAGCATTACGGCCTTCCAACAGATAAGCTCCTCGTCACCGTCTATCACGAGGATGACCAAGCGGCGCAGCTTTGGAAAAAAATTTCCGGATTCCCAGACAGCAAAATTATCCGCATCAAAACCGACGCCAATTTCTGGCGCATGGGCGAAACGGGTCCCTGCGGCCCCTGCTCCGAAATATTCATTGACCAAGGCGACAAACTGCAAGGCGGCCCCCCCGGAAGTCCAGACGAAGACGGCGACAGGTTTCTTGAATTCTGGAACCTCGTCTTCATGCAGTTCGAAGAGCAACCGGGCGGCAACCGCATCAACCTTCCCAAGCCCTCTATCGACACCGGCATGGGCCTCGAACGCATGGCCGCAGTCCTGCAAGGCGTCACATCGAACTACGACATTGACTTGTTCAAAGCGCTGATCGGCGCGACCGCTGACCTCGTGAAAGTCGATCCAGAGGGTGCGCAAAAACCATCTTTCCGCGTCATCGCCGACCACCTCCGCGCGACCTCCTTCCTCATTGCCGACGGCGTGCTGCCCAGCAACGAAGGGCGCGGTTACGTCCTGCGCCGCATCATGCGCCGCGCCATGCGCCACGCGCATATGCTCGGCGCGAAGGAACCGCTGATCTACCGCCTCGTGCCGGAACTCGTGAAGCAGATGGGCGTCGCCTATCCCGAATTGCCCCGCGCCGAAGCATTGATAACCGAAACCCTGAAGCTTGAAGAAACCCGCTTCAAGCAAATGCTGGATCGCGGCCTCAAATTGCTCGACGAAGAATGCGGTAAACTGGATAAAAGCCAACCGCTCGCAGGCGAAGTCGCCTTTAAGCTCTACGACACTTTTGGATTTCCTCTCGACCTAACGCAAGACGTTCTGCGAGGCAAAGGCCAGAAAGTTGATACTGCCGGATTCGAATCCGCAATGGCCAAGCAAAAAGCCGCCGCCCGCGCCGCATGGGCAGGTTCGGGCGACATCGGCACCGACAAGCTGTGGTACGAGCTGCGCGACGAACTGGGCGCGACCGAGTTTCTAGGCTATTCAACGGAGAAAGTCGAAGGCCAGATCACCGCGCTCGCCAGCAACGGCGCGAGGTTAGTCAACGCCAAGCAAGGCATGGATGTGCAAATTCTCGTCAATCAAACGCCGTTCTACGCCGAATCCGGAGGTCAGGTCGGCGATACTGGCGTTATGACGACGCCTTCCGGTGCCATCATCAAAATCACCGACACGAAAAAGGAAGCGGATACCGTCTGGGTCCATCTCGGCCATGTCGAGAAAGGCAGCGTCAAGACAGGCGATCCCGTCATCATGGAAGTCAATCACGAACGCCGCGCGAATATTCGCGGTCACCACTCGGCGACGCATTTGTTGCACGAGGCGCTGCGCCGCAAGCTCGGCGCGCATGTCGCGCAAAAAGGTTCGCTCGTCACGCCGGACAAGCTGCGCTTCGACTTCAGCCAACCGACCCCCATTTCCGCCGAAGCGCTTGCGGAGATCGAGTCCGAAGTCAACGCCCGCATCCGCATGAACGAAGAAGTCCTAACGCGCCTCATGTCGCCGCAGGAAGCGCAAACCAACGGCGCGATGGCCTTGTTCGGCGAAAAATACGGCGAAGAAGTGCGTGTCCTGTTCATGGGCGGCATGGAAGCGAAAAACGCGCAAGGCAAGGAATTTTTCTCGGTCGAGCTTTGCGGTGGAACCCACGCCCGCCGTACCGGGGATATCGCCGTGTTCAAGATCGTCTCGGAAAGCGCAGTCTCTGCCGGAGTCCGCCGCATCGAGGCGCTGACCGGCCCTGCGGCTCTGGCATGGTTCGCGCAGCAGGAAAAGGCTCTGCAAGCCGCCGCAGACGCCATGAAAGCTCCCGCAGCGGAACTTCCCGCGCGCGTCGCGCAACTCGTCGAAGACCGCAAGAAGCTTGAACGCGAAGTGGCCGAATTGCGCAAGCAGGTCGCGCTCGCAGGCGCTGGCGGATCAAACGGCGCTGCGGCCTCTGCGGAACCAAAATCCATCAACGGCATCGCTTTCATCAGCCGCATTCTGAACGACGTTCCGGCCAAGGATTTGAAGCCGATGGCCGACGCTTTCAAGGCTCAGGTGAAATCAGGAGTCATCGCGCTGGTCGCTGGCAGCGAAGGCAAGGTATCCATCGTCGTAGCCGTTACGCCTGACCTCACCTCACGTATCAGCGCCGTCGATCTCGTCAAGCTCGCCGCCGAAGCCGTCGGCGGCAAAGGCGGTGGCGGCCGCCCCGACATGGCCCAAGCCGGAGGTTCGGATATGAACGCGATGGCGAAGGCGATTGAAGCGATTGAGAAGGCAATTTTGTCGTAAAGCTCAACCAACCTTCTTCAAAGCGCACAGCGCATTAACCAGAGCCAGCTTCTTATCCAGATTGGCGTGGTCCGCTGCGGCCAAAGTCTCGCAGGTTATTTCCCAAGAGTCGAGTTTGCGGCGAACGATGCCATGCCCCTCTTTCCGCGCGGCCTCCACAGCATTCTTCCTGAGTTTTTCCAGGAAAAGCTCCGTGGCAACCTCAAAGGTCTCAGATTCGGCCTTAGGCGCGATCTTGTCTGCAAGCTTGTGTAGACGAGCAAGATCAAGTTGCGGAAGCCCATCGAACAACGCCAGCATTTCCTCATAGGATTCCAGCGCCTCCGTCTTCAAAATGCGCAAAGCTTTGCCAATGCTTCCACCAGATAAAGCCAGCAACTTCTCCGTGTCACTATCGCTTAAATTCTTTGCATGGCGTTGCAGCAGATCCCGCATGGTCTGCTCATCGAGCGACGCAAACTGCAACACGCGACACCGCGAACGGATCGTCGGCAGCATCGCGCCAAGCATCGTCACGGTCATAATAATCATGGCGCGCGCAGGCGGCTCTTCAAGAATCTTCAGAATGGCGTTCTGAGCATTGCGGTTAAGCGTATGCGCCTCATCGATGATCACAACCCGCCACCCCCCATGCGAAGACGTTTTGTGCAAAAATGCGCCGACGCGCGAAGCTTCCTCGACCACGATGCCTTGCTTTAATACGCCCGTCTTCTCATCGACAGCGCGACGGATCATCAGCATATCCGGATGCGTTTCCGCCAAAGCGTGCTGAACTTGCTTGTCAGCCATCATGGGGCGATCAGGTTCTCCCTTCCCCCCGGACAGAGCAAACGCCCCCATGCTGAGCGCAAAAGTCGCCTTGCCGATCCCTTCCATCCCCGTCAGCAACCACGCATGATGCATCCGCCCAGCGCGAAACGCCTCCGCGACTTGCCGCGCAGCGCCGCTGTGTCCTGCCAGATTTGCGCAATCTTGCGCTTCATGCTGTGCAAAAATATCAACCATGGCAACCATCTAGGCATAAAATATGACGCAATGCAAAGCTGCCCTTTACAAGCTAATCCCATATCCTTATTCGTTGCTAATCCATACCCCTAACGGCTGCTAACCATGCTCACCTTATATTGTCTTGAATCCCACAAAATCAGGGCCATCCCATCCCATGATCTGGCGAACAGCTTTCCGGAGCATACTGTTTGGATCGACCTAGAACACCCGACCAGACAGGAAGAAATGGCCGTCGAGCGATACCTTGGCATCAATGTGCCGACGGCCGAGGACATGCGTTCCATTGAAGAGTCAAGCCGCCTGTACGCGGAAGATCACGCGATCATAATGACGCTTCCCGTCCTTCACCGCGCCGCCAGCGAAGATCAGGAACTAGCCGCTGTTACATTCATCGCAACGCCCAAATGCTTGATTACGCTGCGCTACGCGAACCCGTCTCCGATTGGCCTGTTCGCGCAAAGTCTTGAACGCCACGCCCAAACGTCGCTTTCCCCCGAAGATATCCTGATCGACCTACTCGAAAAAATCGCGGAACGCATGGCCGAAATTATGGAAACCGCGACCGAGGATCTGGAGAAACTCTCCCACGATATTTTTCGCAAGAACGGAGAAACCGGCGCAGCCTCCGGCACCGATTTCCGCTCTGTGATCCGCAAGATTGGACACATCAACGACCTCGCGACCGAGGCCAAAGCCAGCAGCCTGAGCTTTACGCGCCTCCTCCCCTTCTACGCAGCGCATGCAAAGCCGGAAAAAAATCCAGCAAATCGTTTGCTTGCCCTTGAGCGCGACATAGCCTCCATCAGCGAACACGCCACTTTCGTCTCGGCCAAAGTCAGTTTTCTGCTCGATGCCACGCTAGGCCTCATCAATCACGAGCAAAACAGCATCATTAAAATCTTTTCCGTCGCCGCCGTCGCCTTCATGCCCCCCACCCTCATCGCCAGCATCTACGGCATGAATTTCAAACAAATGCCAGAGCTGGGCTGGCCCTTCGGCTACCCTCTTGCTATTGGCATGATGGTCTTCCTAGCCTTGATCCCGCTTTGGTATTTTCGCCGCAAAAAGTGGCTGTAGCGCTAAGGAAAGTGCCGTGGTATGAAGGCCTGAAAAGCAGACATGAAGGCCGCTACCCATGTATAAAACAGGACTCCCCGCCACTTTCGCCCGACGCGCTATGGTGCTGATGCCGCGCCCCACGCTGAATCATGGGCTAGAACTGCTGATGCGCCGCCTGCACAACGCATCGCCGCATTTGTTCCGAAACCTTTCCACGCTCCCGCGAGCGACGATATTAATTGAACCGCTAGACCTTCCCCACCTTTTTCTTTTGAGCCTAGGACAAGCGCCCGTCACGCTCGAACTGATAGAAGCGGAAAACGTCAACGCGCTTGCGCCATCCGCCCACATCAAAGGCAAGCTCAAAGCCCTGCTCGATCTGCTCGACAGCCATATCGACAGCGACGCGCTGTTCTTCACCCGCGCGCTCACGCTAACAGGCGATACATCCGTAGTTGTAACCTTGCGCAACGCGCTGGAACGCAACCCCATCGACTCGATGGCGGCTGTCGCCTCTTTGTTCGGCCCCTTCGCGCCAATTGCCAAAAAGACCATGGTTCAAGCTGATAAAGCCATGGTCAGTATCGCGGACGCTCTTGGGCAAAATCCTCAGAATGAATTTCTAGAGACGACCGTCGAGAAGCAGCAACAGACGCAGGAAGAGCTGCGCGCGGAAATTGACGATCTAAAATCGCGTCTAGCTAAAATGGAAGCATGGCAACGGCGTAAAATGGAGAACGCGGCATGAAATCAGCGAACGCCACAAGCTATCTAGAACTTGTCTGCCCAGCCGGAACGCCGACCGCCCTGCGCACCGCCGTGGATGCCGGAGCCGACACCGTCTACTGCGGCTTCAACGACTGCACCAACGCGCGTAATTATCCAGGCCTGAATTTTAACGTCGAAGAACTGGCTGAAAGCGTCGCATACGCGCACGAACGCGGGCGCCGTGTGCTCGTCGCCATCAACACGTTTCCCCGCGCGGACGACATGGCCCCATGGCATCGCGCCGTGGACAACGCCGTCAGCGCCGGAGCAGACGCCGTGATTCTCGCCGACATCGGTGTGCTCGACTACACAACCCGCAAGCACCCGAACATGCGCCGCCATCTTTCGGTGCAAGCAGCGGCCTCCAACTCTATGTCGATCAAGTTTTATAAGGACAATTTCGACATCAAGCGCCTCGTCCTGCCGCGCATCCTCGCCATCGAGGAAGTCGCCTCTCTGATCGCGCAAATTGGCGACGTGGAAGCGGAAGTCTTCGCCTTCGGCAATCTCGGCACCATGGTCGAAGGTCGCTGCTACCTGTCGTCCTACATATCGGGATGCTCGCCAAGCTGCGAAGGCTCCTGCGCCCCCGCCAATCAAGTAACCTACGAAGAAAAAGGCGACAACCTCATTTCAAAACTCGCCGGAATCACAATCAACAGCTTCGGAAAGCACGAACCCGCCGCCTACCCCACGCCATGCAAAGGTCGTTACCAAGCCATGGGCAAAACATCCTATCTGTTTGAGGAACCGTTCGGACTGAACACAATTGATATCCTTCCGCAGTTGAAAGCCGCAGGCGTCACCGCGCTTAAAATCGAAGGCCGCCAACGTTCGCGCGCCTATGTCGCGGAAGTCGTCAGTAAATTTCGTCAAGCCTTGGATGCGCTTGCGCGCGGCGAACATGTCGACGCTTCGACTGTTCAACTCAACGCCATCGTCGAAGGCGGCAAGGAAACCTTCGGAGCCTATAAGAAAGGGTGGCGATGATGGTTGTTGCAAAAACAAACCGCCTGACACTTGGTCCATTGCTGTTCCACTGGCCGGAAAACAAACGCCGCGATTTTTATTTTCGCATCGCGGAAGAAACTGATATCGATACGGTCTATCTCGGTGAAGTAATATGCTCGAAACGCGATCCGTTCTTCGAACCATATTACGAGGAAGTGGAAGAACGCTTGAGCAAAGCGGGCAAAGAAGTCGTGCGCTCAACCCTCGCCCTCATCACGACGCCGCGTGAAATGCAGGCCACCCGCGATATCTGCGCCACGGCTAAAGGCATGATAGAAGCCAACGACGTTGCCAGCATCGAAGCCATCAACGGCAAGCCCTTCGTCATTGGTCCGCTCGTGAATGTATTCAACGAAGGCGCTCTAGCTTTCCTCGCGCAAAAAGGAGCCAAGCGCCTCGCAACACTGTCGGAACTCTCGCTACCCGCCATGCAAGCGCTGACCAGCGCAGCTAAAAAACTCAACATAGAAATGGAAATCCCTGTCTTCGGGCGACAACATCTTTCCATATCTATGCGCTGCTATCACGCCCGCGCGCATGGACTGCACAAAGACGGCTGCCAGTTCGTCTGTCAGGCCGACACAAACGGCATGCCCGTGCAAACGCTTGATGAACAAGACTTCATCGCCGTCAACGGCGTCCAAACGCTTTCGCACGGCTATGTAGCGCTAACGCAAGAGCTGGAAACATTGCAACAAGCAGGCGTAAATTATTTCCGCCTGTCGCCACACGACACCGACATGGTTCAAGTCGCCGCCGTCTTTCGTGCCGCGCTCAAAGGAGCTTCAGACGCCACAGAAACGTTCAAGAAATTGCAAAACTTGATGCCGGACGTGAACTTCATCAACGGCTACGCGCAAGGAGTCAAAGGAATGGCGTGGGAAGAAGCCCGCTCGTCAAATCAACTTTGATTTGCAAACCCAGCAACAGGACGATTCATACGGCAAGGACGCTGCGGTTCCTAAAGAAAAGCTTTACCATACTTAGCATGAAGCGCGCCCAACAATACCGCTAAGATTTCTTCCTCCTGATTTCTTGTGCCGGACCAGCAATGCACACCATAGACTGCATTGGGCCTGGATTCGACAACCGATACAATCGCAGGCCGATAGAAGCCGCCGCACACATACCAACTATCGCCGAAATCGACAGGCCAATCATACACGCTTTCCGAATCATCGTCGCCCACGACGGCCTTTCTGAGAACCTGAACAAGTTCACGCTCTTCGACAAGTTTGCGGTGTTCAGAATCGAAAGAAAAAGTTCTACGCAAGATTTGGCTCCTTGCTACACCAACCGCGCCTGATGCAATGCCGCCTCAATAAAGGCGCGGAAAAGCGGATGCGGCTCGAACGGCTTGGACTTCAGCTCCGGATGGAACTGCACGCCGACGAACCATGGGTGATCCTTGCGCTCAATCATCTCCGGCAATTGCCCATCGGGCGACATACCGCAAAAGACCAACCCGGCCTTTTCGAATTGAGGCATATACGTAGCGTTGACCTCATAACGATGACGGTGGCGCTCATGAATGCGGTCATGCCCATAAATCTCACGCGCTTTGCTGCCGGATGCCAGATTGCACGGATAGGCCCCCAGCCGCATAGTGCCACCCAGATCTCCATCGGCGCTGCGCTTTTCCTGCTGGTTGCCCTTAACCCATTCCATCATCAACCCAATCACCGCATGGCCTTCCGGACCGAATTCGCTTGAAGTAGCGTCCGAAACTCCGCCGAGATGCCGAGCAGCCTCGATCACCGCCAACTGCATCCCGAAACAAATCCCGAAATAGGGAATCTTGCGCTCACGCGCGAATTTTGCCGCGCAAATCATCCCCTCCGCGCCGCGTATGCCGAAACCTCCCGGCACCAAAATCCCGTTGACGCCTTCGAGATGCCGCAACGTTTCCTCGCTGTCTCCCTCAAAAATCTGCGAGTCGATCCACTTCAGATTGACGCGCAGCCTGTTGGCGATCCCGCCATGCGCCAACGCCTCGCTCAACGATTTATAACTGTCCAACAGGCTCGTGTACTTGCCGACAATGGCGATCGTCACCTCGCCCTCAGGATTGCGCACGCGCTCGACGATGTTGCGCCAGCGCGAAAGATCGGGCTTGTGCTCGACCGGAAGCCCAAAGAAGCGCAAAACCTGCTCGTCGAACCCTTGCTCATGATAATTGATCGGCACCTGATAGATCGTATCGACATCCAGAGCTGGAATCACGCACTCCGGTTTGACATTGCAGAACAAAGCGATCTTGGCCCGCTCGCCTTCTGGCAAAGGCCGCTCGGAACGGCAAAGCAAAATTTCCGGCTGAATCCCGACGCTCAGCAATTCCTTGACCGAATGCTGCGTCGGCTTGGTTTTAAGCTCGCCCGCCGTCTTGATGTAGGGCAGCAGAGTCACATGCACGAACAAACTGCGCGCATGCCCCAATTCGTTGCCAAGCTGACGAATGGCCTCAAGAAACGGTAAACTTTCGATATCGCCGACCGTTCCGCCAATCTCGCAAATGCAGAAATCTTCATCCGCCAAATCGGCGCGGACAAACTCTTTAATCGCATCCGTGACATGCGGAATCACCTGCACCGTCGCGCCCAGATAATCCCCGCGCCGCTCGCGTGCGATCACATTGGAATAAATTTTGCCCGTCGTGACATTATCCGTCTGCCGCGCCGCGACGCCGGTAAAACGCTCGTAATGGCCAAGATCAAGATCCGTCTCGGCCCCGTCATCCGTCACAAACACTTCGCCATGCTGCGTCGGACTCATCGTGCCGGGATCGACATTGAGATAGGGATCAAGCTTACGCAGTCGAACTTTGTACCCGCGCGCCTGCAGGATAGCGCCCAACGCCGAAGAAGCGATCCCCTTGCCAAGCGATGAAACGACCCCGCCCGTGATAAAAATAAATCGGGGAGAATGATCAGACCGCTTTTGCATGCGCTACGCCCATATCGCCTGATGACAACCTGAATGCCAAATCACTTAAACCTGCGCCTGAAAAACTTCACCTTGCTACAGGAACCTGTGGAGCTTTCCCACCTGCCGGAGCTTCGCTACTCTTGCCGCCTTTCGAAGGAGCGGGCTTAGGCGCTTTCGCCGCGCCAATATTGGAAGGCAAAGCCGAAGAGGCAGGAGAAGAAGAAACGGGAGCCGACTCTTCCGGTGCCTTCTGCGCGTCTGCGGCAGGATTCGCCCCGCTCTGGTTAGTCGTCGGCGATGCCGTTGATGCTCCTAATTGATCAAGCGCGCTACGCGATTGATGTTGATGGCTCGCCATAAAGCCAAGCGCCAAACAATTGACAAGAAAGCATGTCGCCAATATCGCCGTCGTGCGTGTTAAAAGATTGGCAGACCCGCGCGCGGTAAACAACCCGCCCATCGTGCTGCCTCCCCCCATCAGGCCACCACCATCTTGCGCCGTCCGCTGAATCAGGATGCACCCGATAAGCGCCACAGCAATAAGCAACTGAACCACAAGCAATACGACCTGCATCGCGACATTCTCCTTTTAATTCCCAGCGCATGCGCATAAATCGACCGACCGCACAGACCTACTTACCGGAAAGGCCTTTGACAACGAACCATAATTTAGGCTGGGATCATTTTTTAGCGGCCTTTGGCCCCAATTGCCAGAACTATATGAAGGCCCAATGCGGACCAATGCGTTAATCCGTTTTGTAACCCATTGATTTCTCAAAGGCAAGGCAAGCACAGACATCCAAGATACCAAGTGCGCAGCTCATACCAATAACGAAACGGGACCAATACGGCGCTCAACAGCCTACATAGAGTGGAAACCTATGACATTTCCCTCTGTGTCGCGAGCAAGAGAAAAAAAGCCGTGCTCGCCAATCGAAGTTTTTTCCTTCACGACAACCCCACCATTCGCCGCAACGCGCGAAGCTTCAACTGCGCAATCTTGGCTAGCGAAATAAATGATCGTACCGCTACCTGCGGAAGGATTACAGTCATTCATCTTGACCAACATGCCACACGCGCCATAGGACTTTGGCGCAACCTCCTTATCGCTCGGAAACGCCCACATCTCCATATCGAATTCCGAAGTCGGGGCAGGCATATGCTCCAGTTTAACGTCAAGAACGGCCTCATAGAACTTTTTGGCCCTTTGCATATCCTGCACATAAATTTCAAACCATACGACAGCATTGGATTGCATGGATTCCCCCGTTATACAAATACGTTAAACTGATACGTTACGCCCAAAGTCACAGAGCATAACCGCCTATTTATCCTTCTTCTTGCTTACCGGTACCGCGACAAAGCGCAGATCATCCTTGCGGTTTATCAGGAGCAAGAGGGGCTTCCCATCTTTCTTGGCCTGCTTAGTCTGCTCCTGAAGATCCTTGATCGACTTGATCTCGTGCTGTGAAGCCTCCTGAATGACATCCCCAACGTCGATTCCCTGATCTACCGCCAGCCCATCCGGCGCGACATTCGTCACCACAGCGCCTTTAACGCCTTTGGCAACGCCAAAACGATTGCGCAAAGAGTCGGTCAGCATAGCCACGCTGATACCAAGCCCTTCAACTTTCTCGGCATTTGGTGTTGCCTTGGCAGGACCGCCCTCCTTCTTTTCAGCAGCCTCCTCCTCAGCCTCGTCCTTAACCTGAAGCTCTCCCACCTTAACCTTCAAAACCAGTTCTCCGCCTTTGCGGAACACGCCGACATTGACGGTCTTGTCCACTTCCGTTTCAGCCACCATCAAGGGCAAGCGCCTCATATCTGGCACTTCTTTGCCGTCATAGGAAATGATCACGTCGCCCTGTTGAAGGCCCGCCTTGGCCGCAGGTCCATCGGATGTCAGACTAGAAACCAGAGCGCCACGCGCCCGATCCATTCCAAGCCCCTCGGCAATTTCCTGCGTCACCGACTGAATATGGACACCGAGCCAACCCCGCCGGATATGCCCGTGATCGCGAAGCTGATCGGTAATATTCTTGGCCAACGAAGACGGTATAGCGAAACCGATCCCAATCGACCCGCCCGACGGCGAGAAAATCGCCGTGTTAACGCCGACAACCTCGCCATCCATATTGAACATCGGTCCGCCCGAATTGCCACGGTTGATCGAAGCATCCGTCTGCAAATATTCGTCGTAAGGGCCAGAATTAATATCACGCGACCGCGCGGAAATAATACCCGCTGTCACAGTGCCGCCAAGACCATATGGATCGCCGATGGCAATAATCCAGTCCCCTACGCGCACCTTATCGCTGTCCCCCCAAGTAACAAAAGGCAATAGCCTCTTGCTTTCAACCTTCAATATTGCCAAATCCGTCTTTTTGTCACGCCCCACAACCTGAGCAGGCAAATTTGTATCGTCATGCAGAATCACCGTAATCTCGTCCGCATCCTGAATAACGTGGTAATTCGTGACGATGTAACCACTCGCATCGACAATGAATCCAGACCCCAAAGCCGTCGCCTTCTGCTTGCGCGCCGAACCTTTCTGCTTTTCCATAAAGTCCTTAAAGAACTGCTCAAAAGGCGACCCTGGAGGAATGCCGAGCTCCGCCATATCATCCTGATCCACGGAATGGGAATCCAGCATCTGCGTGGTAGAAATGTTAACGACCGCAGGCTGCAACCTTTCCGCCAAATCGGCAAAAGACTGCGGCCCGCTACGAGCCTGCGCAGACAATGGAGAAACCGCAAGCGCAATCAATAAAATCAGCACAATACGGACAGACTTGCTCAATCGGCTGACAATCGACATGTCACTCCCCCTGCATGAATCCAAACAAACGGCATCCGCAAACATATGCAACAAACGATATTGATCCTACCCTGATTCCTTTCAAGACTTCATGACGAATTTATGACAAAAATTCAGTATACTCCGTGCGATTGAAAACCCGAAAAAGCTAAAAGGGCCGTCATGCGAGGAGCCGAAGGCGACGCAGCAATCAACATCTGCTCGCGAAATCACTCATGATCGTCGGGCTTGCGCCCGAAAACCTCGCGCTTACCCATGGCATTGGCAGGACCGATAACCCCTTCGCGTTCCATGCGCTCGATCAAGTTGGCGGCCTTGTTATAACCGATTTGAAGCTGCCGCTGCACAAAACTCGTGGACGCCTTGCGCTCGCGCAACACGACATCGACGGCCCGATCATAAAGTTCGTCTTGTGCGCCGCCAAAGCCGCCGCCCAAGCCCCCGCCAGCGCCAGACGATCCCATCAAGTCGCCTTGCCCATCGTCTTCCGTCACTTCGTCCAGATATTCCGGCTCGCCCTGAGCGCGCAGGAAGTCAACAACTGACTTAACGTCATCATCGCTGACAAAAGGCCCGTGCACGCGCGTAATCCGCCCGCCGCCCGCCATATAGAGCATATCGCCCTGCCCCAAAAGCTGTTCAGCCCCTTGCTCGCCCAAAATAGTGCGGCTATCGATCTTAGAAGTCACCTGAAAGCTAATCCGCGTTGGAAAATTAGCCTTAATCGTGCCCGTGATAACATCGACCGACGGCCTTTGCGTCGCCATCAGGATATGAATGCCCGCCGCGCGCGCCATTTGCGCGAGCCTCTGCACCGCCGTTTCAATCTCCTTGCCCGCCACGATCATCAGATCGGCCATTTCATCAACGATAACGACGATATACGGCAGCTCAGTCAGATCAAGCGGTTGATCCTCATAAATCGGCTTGCCCGTCTCGCGATCAAATCCAGTCTGCACGGTGCGCGTAAGGCTCTCGCCATTCTTCGCCGCGTCGACCAGCCGCATATTGTAGCCTTCGATATTGCGCACACCGAGCTTCGACATCGCGCGATAACGCTCTTCCATCTCGCGCACTGTCCACCGCAGCGCCATGATCGCCTTCTTCGGCTCCGTCACCACCGGAGCCAGAAGATGTGGAATCCTGTCATAGACAGACAGCTCCAGCATCTTGGGATCGACCATGATGAAACGGCACTTCTGCGGCGGTAAATGATAAATCAACGACAAAATCATAGTGTTGATCGCAACGGACTTGCCCGATCCTGTCGTACCTGCGATCAACAAGTGAGGCATTCGGGCAAGATCGACCACCACCGGCCTGCCACCAATGTCCTTGCCCAGCACAAGCGGCAACGTAGCCTTGCTGTTATGATAGTCGGGCGTGCTCAACAGATCCCGCAAAAAGACCGTCTCGCGCCGCGTGTTGGGTAGCTCGATGCCGATAACATTACGCCCCGGCACAGTCGCCACGCGCACGGATGTCGCGCGCATGTTGCGCGAAATATCATCCGCAAGGGATATGACTCGAGTTGCGCGGGTGCCCGGCGCAGGTTCCAACTCGTATAATGTGACAACCGGCCCAGGATTGATATTCGTAATCGCGCCGTTAACGCCAAAGTCGCCCAGCACAGCCTCAAGTTGCTTAGCGTTCTTGACCAGCGTATCCTCGGAAATTGCCGACACGGCGCGAGCGCTTTCCGGCCATTGCAGCAAATCGAGCGGCGGCAAAGGAGGCTCCCGCTCTTGTCCCAGCGCCAAACGGCCCTGTCGCGCCGAAGCCGCCGCGCGACGCACAAGCTGCGTCCGCGACTTCTTGCGCTTCTCGCCAGAATCGCCAGTTGTTGGAACGTCTTGCTGAGTTGAAACATCCTCCTCCTCATCCTCCGCCACAGCGTCTTTCTTGACGGTCTGTATCTTTCGCCGCTCTTGCCCAACCTCCGGGCCATCTTCCTGAACGAACCCATCGTCTTCGGCATCATCCACAGGTTTACGCAAGAAGGACAGAGCGCCCACAATGCCTAACGCAGCCGCCTGAATGCGCGCCCAAGCCCATTGGGCAGACTCTTTCAACATATTGGCAATCGCCTGCCACTCGCTCAAAGTCAACGCGCATGCCACATACATCATGCCAACAGCAATCAAGGTCAAAAGCGACAACAAGATTCCGCGTAACCACAAAGCGGACAAAACCGCCGTGGCGCTTTGCGCCAAAACGCTGCCCAAAGCGCCCGAAGCCTGAGCGGCCAGCTTCCACCCCATCATACCAACCACGGCAAAGCTCGTTGCGCAGGCCAACATTGCAAGCACGGCGGCAATGACGCGCCAATGAATCAACTCCAGCTTCTGATCGACCGCTAACCGCCAGCCCCACGCGACCAAAACGGGCGCCAGAAGAAATCCGCTGACGCCAAAAAGTTGCCAAAGCGGATCAGCGGCATAGCTGCCCAACAAACCCAGCATATTTTGCGGTATCGCAGTCGCGGTCGCCGTGTTCCATGAAGGATCGCGAGGCGTATAGCTGACCAACGCGAGAACAAGCGCCAGCGCGACAAGCATAACGGCAACGCCACCGATGACCCCCAGCGCCTTCCCGATCGCAGCGCGAAAATTGTCGGGAAGCCAGACGGAACGGCTATTACGGCTGCGCGCAGAGCGAATGACGGGGCGAGACATGGATCAAAATCTATGGAATCTATCAAGGAAAAGAGTGAAGCATCCCTGTATACAACATCAAGCCCCTGATTGCCGAATCAAAAACCAGCCGATGCCTAAATGTAAGGTATACTCATAACAGTTCAAGAGTTGGGAGTAGCCAAAACGTCAGCGCGATCTAATTCCCTCCCCCTTGCGGGGAGGGAATCCAGCCTGTCTTGCGTCAATGTTTGCCAACTCTTCACATGCGATAGGTAGAACTCTAAGGTAATGAGAAGTCTTCAGGGAAACGACGACCTGCCCCCCCTTTGAGGAAATAAATCGCGACGGCTTGGCAGTTACAACGTAAGATTTACGCAAGCGCCTGCTGACGCGCTTCAACCTCAATCTCATGCTCCTGAGCGATTTCAACGACCCTCGCCAGCGCTCGATCCGCCCCATGAACGTCATTCGCGATTTCGCGCTCTACCGTAACAGCCTCCAGCGTGCCGCGAGCCTTGACCGTCACCAGCTCAAGCAATTTGCCCGAAGACGAAAAGCAGCCGCAAATAAGATCGCCGCCGCGCCCACACCCGCCGTCCAGCGTCACGGAAACATCATCGACGAACAACCCGCCATTAACCGAATCGAACCCGCGAACGATTCTGTTGAAACCGCTCGCATTGCGTCCCGTCACACGGAACGGCGCGGAAGTCCACCATAAGGCCTCCCCTTGATCGTCCAACGAGCGCGTGGCATCAAATCCCGCAGGAACAAACAACACGCGCTTCTGGTCGCCCGATATGCGTGTAAAAGCTGCCCGCCGCATGCTGCACACAAGCGCCTCATGCCCCGGCGCGTTGCGCTGCATCGCACGCAAATGATTGGTCCAGCGCGTAATCGCCATACTTCCCGCGCGCGCCATTGACTTGGTATCGTTGACGCTTACCCCATAAAGGCGCAACCACGCCTCGACCCCGGAAGCCAGAGCGCGTTCCAAAGCATGCAAAGGCACTGGCGCAAACTGAAGACGCAACAAGCGCTGCCATGCCTCTTCCGCTGGTCCACGCAAATAAACAATGTCCGAAGGTTCAAGTCCCATCTTGGCCAACAAAGCCGCCCGAAACGCCAACAGCTCATCGAAAAGATCGGCGTTACCGCGCGACTCGGCCCCGAAATAGTTGCCAAGATAAACAAGCCTGTCGCGCACAGCAAAACGCGGCGCGATGTAGTCGTGAAGCTTGGACAGCCTCTCCACTTCGCCGTGTATTGCCGCTATCGCCCAGATGCGGCGTGAAATTCCCAGTTCTGCGTATTTTTCGTTCACGTAAGGACACCCCGCGAATCAAATAAAGGGCCTGCCTAGTGAACACGACTCAACCTTCTGATGCAACAATTCGATTAAGGATTCGTAAAAAAAATTACCCTGCTCTATGAAAGAGAAGAGCCAAAAGCCACACGCAGCTAAGAGCCTGTCTCGATTCGCGCGACCAGTTCCCGCACGGTTGGAATAAATCCATTTTCGTACCACGGATCCTCGGCGAACCGATAGGCGTTGTGCCCTGCGAACATAAGCTGCGACTCGACATCGCCATCATGGCTGATGTTCTGCAAAGTCTTTTGGATGCAGAAAGAACGTGGATCGGGCTTGCGCCCTGTCGTGCCTTCCTCGTTTTGCGCCCAGTTCGAGAAATGGCAAGCCGAAAGACACCCCATGCACCCTATCTGATCGTTTAGAATCTGCTGAGCTCTTTCCGTAGTCACAAAAATCAAGGTGTTATCCGGCGTTCTCATCGCGCGAATGAAACCTGAATCGATCCAAGCTTTCGCGCGCGCCATATCTCCTGAGGCGAGATATACTGGCTTGCCTACGGCCCCAACCTGAAATGGCACCATATGGGTGCCCAACGGCTCAAGAGCGTAAGCTATCTGCCGATCCGAACGCTCGCGCAACTCCTGCATAAACGGATTGTTGACGGCAGACGAGTAGAATCCCGTCGGCGAAAAGTGATTCAAAAACACATCGCCTTTCTTGAGAGACAAAAGCCGCTTCTTCCAAGCGTTAGAAATTGGACTCTCCTGCGTCAGCAAAGGCCGAGTCCCGAACTGAAAGGCAATCGGCCCAATTTCCGGGTTATCGAGCCAATGCTCCCATTCCGAAAGCCACCACACGCCCCCCGCCATGATGATGGGAACCTCATCAAGACCCCATTGCTTCATCATCGCGCGCAACGCCGCGACACGGGGGTAAGGATCTTCTGGTTTGACCGGATCTTCGCTGTTGGAAAGACCGTTATGACCGCCAGCAAGCCACGGATCTTCATAAACGACCGCGCCCAGCCATTCTCGATGTTTATGAAAAGCCCGCAGCCACAAAGCGCGAAACGCGCGCGCGGACGAAACGATAGGATAATAATAGATATGATAGGATGCAGCGATCTCTGCGACTTTATAGGGCATGCCAGCCCCGCAGGTAACGCCATGAATCAATCCCTTCGCGCCCTGCAAAACGCCTTGCAAGACGCGCTCGGCGCCCCCCATTTCCCACAGCACATTCATATGCAGACGGCCCCTGCCGCCAGCAATTTCATAAGCCTTCCGCGCTTGAGTGATGCCGCCGCGAATAGCAAAAGCGACCAATTCCTCATGCCGTTCGAGTCGCGTGCGCCCTCTATAGACTTGTGAAAGCAACTTGCCATCGGCATCATAGCTGTCGGCATTTACGCCTGAAAATGTGCCAACGCCGCCAGCCGCCGCCCATGCGCCGGAGCTTTCTCCATTAGAAACAGAAATTCCCTTGCCTCCCTCCACCACAGGAAGAACCTCAGCTCCAGAAATCTTCAAGGGCTTAAGAGTTTTCACGCGCTTTATCCTTTCGGTTCAAATTATTAATAACATGTATAGACTATGCAACAGTCCCTCGCCAGCATCTTCGTGACAGCAAAGCAAAAAGCCTGCGCAAATTAGAATCATTGCTTCCGTCCCTCTTGCGTTTCGCTCACTCACAGGACATTCTGTGCCCCTCTTCTTGATGATCGGCCTTCATGCGCAGATTCCTGCCGACGCTATCCATCCTCCTGATGGGGATTTTGATATATTCCTGCTGTATGACGAATACGGCAAGGGCCGAGTCTGCCCCGCCTGCCAAAAAAGTTGATGAGGTGCAAATACGGACGGGCGCGCATACCGCCTATGACCGAATCGTTTTCGACTGGCCCATAAAAGTCGGCTACGCTTTACGCCGCGAGGACGCAAGCGTGAGCGTAGTTTTCGAGTCAACCGTCAGGTTCCGGCAAACGGCAATAGAAAAACTCACGCGCGTCCAAGAATTCTCCAGCCGGGAATCTGGCGACAACCAGACGGAAGTAACCTGGAAAGTTGATCCCAATAGCGTCGTCAAGCACTTCGTCAACGAACGCTCTATCGTCGTGGATATCGAGGGAAAGCCCGTTCCAAAAGCGACAACAAGCAACGCGCCCGCGCAACAAACCGAACACCCCCCCCCCACCAAACAAGCTGAGGCGGAACCGAAAACGAACGCTCAAGAATTAGCAACACCAACAATCGAAAAAGAGCCTGCTTCCGCGCCCTCCGCCACGGCGCAACCTGCGTCGCCTCCCCCGATCACGCAACCGACGGCCACGCCGGAAATAACTGCGCAACCGTCTTCGACCATAGAGCAAAGCGCTTCAGAACCTGAAAAAACTGCGCAAGACAAGCCCCATCCCCCTTCTGTGCCCTTCCCGGCGCCAGCCTTGCTGACGCATGCCATACCCCCGCCTGTCACAACGCCAAACAATTTTCCTCCCGCGCCGAAAATTGCCATAGGATCGGCGCCGATCCTTGTTGCCTCGCTAAACCCCCAAACATCGGCTCGCGCCGCAGTATGGCAAAGAGCAGGTTACGGATACATTGTCTTCGACCGCCAGTTCTCGCTGGATTTAGCGACCCTCATGGCGGAACAACCTCCGGCGCGCGTTGCGCTCGAACCGCTGCCGGGCATAAAATTTTCCGGCTACCGCTTCCGTATGCCCTACGATGCGCTCTTGCTTGCGCAACGCGAGGATTCAATCTGGAAACTTTTCATCACGCGAAAAAAACCGGATGTCCCTGTCAGCACGGCGCTCGTCGCGCAACCTGACTTCGCGCTCGGCGCGCGCATGATTCTGCCCTTGCCTGATGCGCCGGAATCCATACGCATGACTGACCCCGTGGTGGGAGACGAAATCATCGTTGTTCCGCTTGAACGCGCCGAAATCTTTGGCGTTAAACGCCGTATGGCCGATCTTGAAATTCTTCCGGCGGCTCAAGGATTAATCGTCAAGCCCGTAACGGACAAAATTCTGGTTCGCAAAGTGCCGGACGGCATCGAGATCACGGCGGAAGGAGGACTCCAGCTTTCGCGCGCGGTCGACACCGGCGCAGCCCAACGCTCGGCGAACCGCTCGCGCATGATAGCCGCAGGTAAATCCCTGTTTGATTTTTCCACATGGCAAGGCAAGCCCACGGAAACATTCACCGTGGCGCGGCAACGCCTCCAACAAGCGATTGTCGACGTTCCCGAAACCGAACGCAACCGCGCCAGACTCGAACTCGCCAGATTCTACTTCGCGCGCGGCTATGGGCACGAAGCTTTGGCCATCCTGAACTGGCTCGGCAAACAAATGCCTGACCTCAAGGCGCATGCCGATTTTGTTGCGCTATCTGGGGCCGCAAAAATTCTGGCCGGACGCGCGGCGGAAGGATTGCGGGAACTCGATTCAAACTTGTTCGTCAACCAGCCGGAAATCGCGCTGTGGCAAGCCGTCGCATTGGCGGAAATGCGCGATTGGAATGGAGCGGAAGAACGCTTCGTCATCGTGCAGCCGATGCTAGCCAGTTACCCGGAGCCTTTCTTCTCGCGCTTTTCTACCCTCGCCGTTGAATCGGCTCTCGCCACAGATAAGAGCCGTGAGGCCGCCGAATGGCTCGAACTGCTACTCAGCAATTCGCGCCCGGAAAACCGCAACGAAGCGGCGATCGAATATCTGCGCGGCGCCATCCATGCCAGAGCGAACAGGTACAACATGGCCGAACAAGCCTGGAACGCGGCGACCTCAATGCGCGACCACCTATACAAGATCCGCGCGGAACTAGCGCTGATCGACCTCCACATCGCGAACAAAACGCTGGCCCCGGCAAAAGCCGCAAATCGTCTGGAATCCCTCCGCTTCGCATGGCGCGGAGACGATCTCGAAGTCGACATCCTGCACAGGCTCGAACAATACTATCTTCAGGCCGACAACATCAAAATGGCCCTCAATACCCTCAGCCGCGTACAGGATCTCTTCCCGGACAGCGCCTACGTGCCGCAAATGCAAGGAGAAATGGCGCAAATTTTCCGCGATATTTTTCTAGGCGATCTAGGCGCGAAGATATCTCCTTTGGAAGCCCTGACATATTATCAGCAATACAGAAACCTGATGCCCTCTGGCGAGAAGGGCATCGCCGTCATGCGCATTCTGGCAGAAAGGCTTGTAGCCGTCGATCTGCTGGAACAAGCCGGAGATATCCTCGACGACCTTGCGCGCAACAAGCTTCAAGGAGAAGACAAAATTCATGTTGCCACAAGGCTCGCAGCCATCAGACTTCTCGACGGTAAACCCGACAAGGCCGTGGCAGCCCTTGATTTGGTAAAAGACAGCGGCGGTAACGCCGAATCTCTGGGCGAACGCATGCTGCTTCGCGCCAAAGCGCAATCTGAAATGCGTAAATACGACGAAGCGATTGAACTGCTGCGCGACCAAAACAGCCAGCCCACAAAAATATTACGCGCGGAAATCGCGATGAAGGGGCAGAAATGGCCAGATGCGGCAAAGTATTTGCTTCAGCTAATAGGCCCGCCGCCCACTGAAAAAACGCCCCTTTCGCGCGAGCAGGCCTCTCAATTAATCAACGCAGCCATCGCCATGGCATTGTCCGGCGACACCAACGCCATTGATCAATTGGCCATAGACTACGGCCCTGCCATGGACAAAACGCCGCAAAGCGACACGTTCCGCGTATTGACGCAACCCGATAAGCTGGGCCAACTGCAAGATCTTGCAGACGTGCAGTCGCGCCTCACTGATCTTGATATGTTTCAAGGATTCCTAAACGTCTATCGTAAACCAGAAACGCGAGCTGATACCGGAACGGCCCCTCAAGAAGTCAAACCTCCGGCTAAAAATTCCGCTCCGCAAATTTCTCCGCCAAGCCTCGCCCAGACAGAAACCAATAAAATTCCCGAACACAAGCCCGCGCTTGAGCCGGAAAAATCAACAAAACACTGAGAGTCAAAAAAACGTATAGGCGGCCATTAAACGCGACACCCAAACCGACTTCTGGACATGAGCAGACAAACATTCAGGAAAGGACCGTCATTGCGAGGAGTTTTCCGCTCGCAAGGCGGAAAGCAACGCGGCAATCCAGAATTGCAAGCGCGGCCCTCTGTATACCAATCGCACATCAAGGGTTGGGGAACCGTTGCCAAAAAGACAGGCGCGACTCCCTCGCCCCCGTGAGGGGGAGAGGGGCTTTACGCCACGCTTGCCGCAATGTTATCCCAACTCTTGATGTGCGATTGGTATAGTTCTGGATTGCCGCGTCGCCTGCGGCTCCTCGCGCAATGATGCCCTTACCACGATGAGTGCCTAGGCAACCCTAATGAACGGCTTGAAAGTAGCCTCAAACCAACTCAATCTCGACTGCTTCACGACCCTTGGAAGCAGACTGAACCTTCATTTTGACTCTTTGCCCCGAATCGATCTCCTGAAGGCCCGCTTGTATCAAAACGGAGCGGTGCACGAACACATCCCTCCCGCCATCGTCTGGCGTCGCAAAACCGAAACCTTTATTTGGCTTAAACCACTTGATAGTCCCCGTCAGCTCGACCATCGGCCCAGTCGGCGCAGGACGCCCGGATGAAGGCACAGCGACAATTCCTAAAACCTGTACGATATCGACCACCTGAGGCCCTTTGGCGCCCATCGCAACCTTAACCAACAGCTCTGTGCCTTCATGTAGTTCCTTAAGCCCCATCCGCGTCACGATAGAGGCATGAAGAAACGCATCCTGCCCGCCGTCTTCTTGCGCCACAAAACCAAACCCCTTGGCAAAATTAAACCATTTGACCACAGCCCGTTTTTGCAGCCCTTGATCGTCGTTAAACGAATTTGTGTCGAAAGTGGACAAGTCTAAACTCCCTATCGTTTGTTGCCCGCCATAGCTACAAGCCAAACAGATCAAACGGTCTCGCCCGTATGCTAACTCTCCATATATAAATAGGACAAGATCGGGTCTAATTTCAAGGATTCCATTTGTTAACAATCTAGACGATATAATTGACCGACCATCTCGTCCAAAGATTAGGCAAGAGGCCTACATCGCAATGCGCGCAGCTCTATCGTTAGCCAAGCCCAATCAAACACGTAAGTATGCGCATGGATCAGCGTTATTAGCGCTATTGGCCATCGCTTGGAGCTTCCCAGCCGGAGCGACGGCGTCAGAGCAAAACGGCAAAGAAGAATTTGATCCCTTCTCGCGCTTATCTCAAAAAGATTGGGTAACGCCCGATAAATTCGAAAAAAGCCCCCCCCATCTCCCGGACAAAGAATCGCAAACGGCGGCACCCTCCCTCCCCTCTCCGCAACCGCCGGAAACCATCGATAAACAAAGCTCTTCTGACCCCGCATTTCAGCAGCCCTCCGAACCGAATCGATCATCGGAACAATTTGGTCTGGAAGTAAGTTCCACAGCTGAGAATATAAAACTACCCATCCCCCTGCCCCCCGCAAACGCGAACGGACCCGTCAAGCGTTATGAGCCGGGATGGATAGAACCTGCCGCCATGGCGCGCCGACAAGCCTTCATCGAATCGGGCAAAGGTTGGTCCCCTTACCGCGCGACCCAGCAACCATCGCTGCGCCTCAGTTACTTGCCAGGAAGAATCCCCGCATTACTCCAACCAGAAAACAAAGCTCCCGCGAATTCGGCATCGGAAAACACAAGCCAAACAGGAAAAAACGCCAAGTCAGCAGCGGCGCAAACGCCTGCCACCACCAAAACCGACCCCCAGTCCCCCGACCTTGAAAGCTGGACAAAAGCTATTAAGGATTACAAAGCCAAACAAATGGAAGCGATCCAAAGCGATCGACAAACGCTGGAAGCCTTGCAAAACGCTATTAAGGACCTAGGGCTGCAAAAAGAACTAAACTTCGATTCATCCCTGCTGCTAAGCCCCGTGAAACAAGAAACGCCACCCCAAAATGCAAAGGATGGCGCTAAAAGCACTCAATAACGAGAGAACGTCAGACTGTCTTGGTCGTATGCCCGCCTTTGCCTTCAGGCTGAAACCCATTTGCCGTCAGCCCATCCTGAAGATAGGCAACAACCGCGCGCGGAGGCGTTTGAGTTACAACCTCGCTGTTGCTGTTGAGATATTGCGTGACAACAAGTCCGGCCAGCGGATCATTCACGAACTGCACACTAGCCACAGGCTCGCTACGCGCTGCGCCATCCTTAGTAGCATTGCGAAGCTCTGTCGCGTTTGCCGCCACCGCCCGCGCATTTGATGCGCTCGACGCGCTCAGAATGTCGGAAACTTCGGTCATGGTATCATCCTCTCCCTCTATCCGTTAGTCCGCCTGTCAAACAACCATGCGCGCAATTTAACGGATACACCACACCCTATTATCACACCTATCTCCACGCTATACATTATATATGCGCAAACTTAATCAATGATTAACGACCAAATTCCCGACCACCAGCTCATTGGCTTGCGCAGCAAAGACTCTTGCCCCGCGTACGCCTTTCCTTAATCATACTCGTCTGGGCAGGCCCATTTTGCCCACCCAACCACATTCGATGCAAGAACGGGACCAAATCCATATGTATGAGGCAGAAAAATTGTAACTGCCAAGTCCTATATAGGGACTACGAGAACGATCTTTGTGGAAAGGGCTGTCATTGCGAGGAGCCGCAGGCGACGCGGCAATCCAGAGTCTTCAAGCGCGCTGTTTCTTGTCGCTCTGGATCGCTTCCGCCGTCGTTGCTACGCAACTATGGCGGACAGGTCGCCCCCAAGGGGGGGGGCTCGCGATGACGGTCCTTCTTGCGGCTGTTGTCCCTATTCCTTCTGAGAATAGCTTGGAAGTTACAGAAAAATTGTAACTCCAAGCGCTTCTTTTGGCTAATCGTAACTGCCAAGCTGTCATTTTGGCCTAAGCAGACGAACCTTCACACAAGGGCTGTCATTGCGAGGAGATTCCCGCCGCAGGCGGGGAACGACGCGGCAATCCAGAGCCACGGAGGGCAGCAATTGACGACTCTGGATCACCACGTCGCCTGCGGCTCCTCGCAATGACGGCCTCTTCAGCAAGGTTAGGCTTAATAAGTCTCAAGGCAGCGCTTAGAAGTTACGCCCAATCAAGACAACCATCCCACCCCATAAAGGGCTTGGCAATTACGAAAGGTTTTGAGCCGCAAATTCCCAGTTGACCAGATAATCAAGGAAAGCCTGAACCATGTCGGCCCTACGGTTTTGATAATCTAGGTAATAAGCGTGCTCCCACACGTCGCAGGTCAACAGCGCCTTCCCACCCGACGCAAGCGGCGTCATCGCATTTGGCGTCTTAACGATCTCCAACTTGCCCCCGTTGAGAACGAGCCAAACCCAGCCCGAACCAAACTGCCCCAGAGCGGCCTCCTTAAATTTGGCCTTAAACCCGTCAAGCGAGCCAAAAGCCTCGTCAATCTTTTGAGCAAGCACCCCGCTCGGCTTTCCGCCGCCCTGCGGCTTCATGCTGTTCCAGAAAAACGTATGATTCCAAACCTGCGCTGCATTGTTAAAAACCTTGACGTTCTGCTCATCGCCGGAAGTCTTTTTAATGATAGTCTCAAGACTTTCCTTTTCCAAAGCCGTCCCTGCAACAAGCGCATTCAATGTATCGACATACGCCTTGTGATGCTTGCCATGATGGAACTCAAAAGTACGCGCCGACATATGAGGCTCTAAAGCTTTGGCATCGAACGGAAGGGCGGAAAGTTCAAACGGCATGACAACCTCAAAAATTGCAATCAGGAAAAAACAGTTTGCTCTCGACACTCTCGCAAAACATAAACCATTTCACGCAGCGTCTCAAGAAGATTAGAAGACAAAACAAGTACGGTATCAATCGAAACCCTACTGACCGCCGCCGCTTGAGGTAGCCTTGGGCGTAGCATCGACCCACCCACTGACGCCTTGCTGCCAATAGCTAAGCGCGTAGACCTCGCCGTCAGTTCCGGCCTTGGCAACGTAATCGCGCCATCGACGCCGCGCTTCGGTCACGGCGCCTTCGTCATTACCGTCGAAAAGTTCGCAAACTCTCTGGTAACCCTGCGCTTCGGCGCAAGACGCGCCATCGATCAAAAACAAAACCTCCGCGCGATTTGGTCGTTCGTCGCGCTCCGTCAACCAAATCGGCTGCATCTCGGCATAGCCGTCCTTGGCGTTGCCATGCGCAAGGAAACCATTGGGGCTATAACTCCACAGCATCTGCGTCAGCGCCTCGACCCGCTCCGCAGATCCCGCCATCACCACGGCGCGCCAGCCGCGTTCCACCGTTTTCTCCAGCATTTCCGGCAAAGCCTGTTCAAGCGTCTTGCGCGTCAAATGGTAAAAGCGAACCTCCGTGGTCATCGCGCCTCGAAGGACTGGGCGACAAATTTATCAAGCAACCTCACGCCATAGGCCGTAGCGCCCTTGCGGCACATAGGCTTATCCTTGTCTGTCCACGCCATGCCTGCGATATCGAGATGCGCCCAGACCGTGCCTTTCTGAATAAATCTTTGAAGAAATTGCGCCGCGCTGATGCTTCCCGCCTCGCCGCGCGCGCCGATATTCTTCATGTCCGCGATTGGGGAATCGATGTGCTTGTCATAGGCGTCGCCCATCGGGAATCGCCATAATGGCTCGTCCACCGCCTTGCCTGCCGCCGTGAGCTTGTCGCACAAAAGGTCATCGTTGCTGAACAAGCCGCCATATTCGCGACCCAACGCGATGATGATAGCGCCCGTGAGCGTCGCGAGATTGACGACCGCGCTTGGCTTAAAAGTCTCCTGCGCGTACCACAAAGCGTCCGCCAGCACCAGCCTGCCTTCGGCATCCGTGTTGATAACCTCGACCGTCTGGCCCGACATCGTCGTGACGACATCGCCCGGACGCTGCGCCATGCCGTCTGGCATGTTCTCAACCAACCCCACAATGCCAACCACATTCGCCTTGGCTTTACGTCCTGCCAGCGCCTTGATCGCGCCGATGACAGCCCCTGCGCCCGCCATGTCGTATTTCATGCGCTCCATCCCCTCGCCGGGCTTGAGCGAAATGCCACCTGTGTCGAATGTGACCCCCTTGCCGACCAACGCCAAGGGCTTTTGATCCTTCGCGCTAGGATTGCCCTGCCACTGCATAACGACAAGCCGAGAAGGATGACAGCTTCCCTGCCCGACCCCCAGCAACGCGCCCATGCCAAGCTTCTTCATCTGCTTGTCGTCCAGAACCTCCACCTTGACCCCAAGCGGCTCCAACTCCGCGACGCAGCGCTTCGCCATGACTTCCGGCGTCAAGATATTGGCAGGCTCCGACACCAGATTGCGCGTCAGATAAACGCCATCCACGACTTTCTCAAGCTTGCCAAACAAAGTCTTCGCCTTGCCCGCCTCGTCCGTCGCAATGGCAAAGCTCTTCAACTGGTCCTTCTGCTCAGGTTTCAGCTTGGTCTTGTAATGATCGAAACGATGCGCGCGCAGCTTCGCCCCGAACGCAAAATGCGCCGCCGCGTCCTCGGCTGACAAATCAATTCCCTTATGCGAGTCCACGCAAGCCACGGCTTCGGTCTCCATTGTGCCGCCCATTGCCGCAAGCGCCGCCGCGCCCGCCTTCTGGAAAACGACATCATTCGCCTTGTCCGCTGCTCCCAGCCCAACCAAAACGATACGCGAAAATTCTAACCCTGCCGCCGCAGGCATGTTTAAGGACTGCCCGGACCCGCCTGTGAAAGCCTGCGCCTCCATGGCGCGAACCAGCGCCCCTTTCAACTTGCGGTCCAGCTTGGTTCCCTGCTCGCCAAGTTGCCTTTTGTCCGCTACGGTAAGAATCAAGGCGCCGTCTTCAGGCATTGCAAACGAGCAAAATGAAATTTTTGGCATCGGACGGAATCCTTCCAGATCAAGTGAAAAACAAACGCTTCCCTGATTTCATAGCAAATAGACGGCCCAGAGCAAATGCCTTCCGCCAATCTGGCCAATTGACCCCATGGAAATGCCACGCTTCTTGCGCTAAGTAACTATCATGGATCGTTTGACGACCTACCTCTTTCGGCAATTAATGCTGACGCTGGTCTTTACGGCTGGCGCCGTAAGCTTTGTTGTGCTGTTCACGCAACTGTTCCGCCTTCTGTCTCTGGTCATCGACAATTCCGGCACCGCGCTCGTGTTCGTGGAGCTTATGGCCTTGTCGATCCCGACATTCCTGCCGCTGATACTGCCGCTAGCCATGGGCATCTCCACGCTGTTCGCCTACCATAAACTCTCAAACGATAGCGAACTGATCGTCATGCACGCCGCAGGCATCAGTCCCCTGCAACAAGCCAAACCAGCGATCATCATCGGAACAGTGATGCTTGTCGCATGCTATGTCTTGACGCTCAGCCTAACGCCCGCCGCGAACCGCGAACTTGTGCGTCTGCAATACAAAGTGCGAGACAGCTACGCCGCCCTGCTCTCGCGTCCCGGCAACTTCAACGACCTGTCCGACGGCCTGACATTTTACGCGCAAAAGCGCGGAGCCGGAGGCGTGTTGGAAGGCATCCTGATTCACGACACGCGTGACCCGGAAACGCCCGTGACCATCATGGCGGACTCCGGAAAGATCATTGATAATTCAAGTCAGCCGCAAATCGCGATCTTCAACGGACGTCGACAGGAGCTTGACCGAGCGACCGGCAAGCTCGCTGAATTTTCGTTCGGACAATACATGCTGGACCTCAACATGCTGCGCAGCATGCCGGGACATCGGCTTCCTGACCCGCGCGAGCAAACGATTGCCGAACTCATGTCGCCGACGCAAGATATGCTGAAACGCCGAGCCAGCTATAAACAGCTAGGCGCCGAACTTCATCAAAGGCTTGCCTCGCCCATGCTGGCATTGTCTTTCACGTTGATAAGTCTCTGCGCGATCTATGTCGGAACCTTCAACCGCCGTGGCCTTGCGTTGCGAATTGTCTTGGCCGCGCTGGCCATAGTCGTTGTGCAGGCCGCGTTCATGGCGCTTAACAGTCTGGTTCCACGCATACAAGAACTGGCGATTCTGCTCTACGCCGCCGCGCTCTTGCCCATTCCCGTATGCCTTCTGCTCTTGAAAGGCGAAAAGAACGGAGCTGTTCCCCCGATTCATCGGCAAAACCCCCTGCCGAAAGCAGGAGCGGCGACATGATCCTAGTCGGCACGCTGACCCGCTACTGGGGACGCCATTACGCGCTTTGGTTCCTGTCCTTTCTGGCGGGATTGTCAGGGATCGTCTACCTCTTTGAAGTCGCGGAGTTGCTGCGCCGCGCGGCCAACCGCCCCGAAGCGGGCCTCGGCCTTATCCTGCGTATGGGCCTCTACAAACTACCGGAAACGATCGAACATATCCTGCCTTTCGTCGTTCTGTTTTCCGGCATGTTCGTCTTTTGGCGCCTGACGCGCAGCAACGAACTGGCGGTCGCGCGAGCCGCAGGTATTTCCGCATGGCAATTCCTCGCCCCGGCCTTAGGAGTGACCTTCCTCTTCAGCTTCCTGAACACGACGATTGTCAACCCGCTAGGAGCCAGCTTCAACGAACGCTACCAGCAACTAGACTCCCATTACCTCCAACGCGCGCCGACCCTTGAACTGACCGGAGCGGGTCTGTGGCTCCGCCAACAAGACGACTCGCGCCGATATCTCCTCCACGCCGACCATGTGCGGCTGGATCCGCTCGTGCTGGCTCCCTTAATGGCCTTTGTCTACGACAAACAGGATCGCTACCTCGGACGCATGGACGCGCCGCGCGCGACGCTCCAGAACGGCGAGTGGAAAATTGAGGATGTCTGGTTCAACTGGGACCAACAAGACCCGCAGCATCAGGATATCTTCTACCTGCCGACCAGCCTCACCTTCGGCAAGATACAAGAAAGCATGTCGCCGCCGAACACCATCTCGTTCTGGAATCTGCCGAACTTCATCCGCGCGTTGAAAGCCATCGGCCTCCCCGCCACGCGCCACGAATTGCATTTTCAGGAACTGCTGGCCCGCCCCATCCTGCTTTGCGCCATGGTGTTCTTCGCCGCCGCCTTCTCGCTGCGCCTCAGCCGCTGGGGCGGCATGGCAAGCATGGCCGCCGCCGGGCTAGCGGTCGGCAGCAGCGTCTTTACGCTCAACAACGTCGTCACCGCGCTAGGAGCCAACCAAACCCTCCCGGTCCCGCTCGCCGCCTGGGCCATTCCCATCGCCATGCTCGCGCTCGGCAACGCCGCGCTGCTGTATATGGAGGATGGATGATCATGCCAATTCAGCCATACCACCCTACACACTAACACATTGTTTGATAACAAAACTTATCTTGGCCGTCCGCGTCATTCCGGCGCAAGCCGGAATCCAGCAGCGCCGCAACACATTGTTTGATAACAAAACTTATCTTGGCCGTCCGCGTCATTCCGGCGAAAGCCGGAATCCAGCCGCGCCGCGTCTGCGGCGCGAAAGACTCTCAATCGCGCTCACAATCGCAGGCCGTGAATTCGTTCTTTTCCTCCAACTGCCGCTCGCAAGCTGGCTTCCGGCTTTCGCCGGAATGACGCTGGCGGTCATAACGAATCTAGTTCTGAAGCCATGCGTTAAGGTGTAGGGTAGTGTACAATTCAGCCATATTTTAAGCGCAAATCCTGTATATGATAGGACTTACGCGAAATGGAGAAGAAACAAAATGGGACACCCGCCTTCGCGGGTGTGACAGCGGGGTTTATGGACGGTTTGAGCCGAAATTCCGTCATGCCCGCGAAGGCGGGCATCCCATTTTTCTTTCTCGCGTAAGTCCTAATGAAAACAAAAACACAACCTAGAACGGAGTGTGCCGTGTCGCCTTCCTCCCTTCGCCTGATCCTTCTCTGCTTGCCCCTCCTGTCCCTGCTTACCGCGCCACAGGCGCAGGCCGAACCCTCCGCACCAATCGAGCCTCCCGCCCGCTCCGCCGCCACAACTCCGGCCAAACTCACCCCCACCGACCAAGCCGATATCGCGCGTGTAGAAACCTATCTAAACAACCTCAAAAGCATCGCCGCCGATTTCATGCAGATCGACGATGCCGGAGGAGTCATGCGCGGCAAGATATCCATCCAGCGCCCCGGGAAAATGCGCGTCGTCTATGAAGCGCCCAACAAGGACTTCATCGTCGCCGACGGCGGCATGGTCCATATCTGGAACGACGATTTGAAATCGCAAACCAACGTGGATCAAAGCGGAAGTCTCGCCGAATTTATCCTGCGCGATCCCATCAAACTAGAAGGCGAAGTGACCGTCACGAAATTCCAGCGCTATCCCGCCAAGCTGGAACTGACTCTGGTGCAAGCCAACGACCCCGCCGCAGGGCAACTGACCCTGATCTTCGAAGACAAGCCGTTGCAGCTGCGCCAATGGCGCGTGCTCGATCCACAAGGCAGCATGACAGGCGTAAATCTTGAAAACGCGCGGGAGGGAGTTTCCTTCCCGCCCGGAACCTTCTCCTTCATGCCGCCCAACTTCGGCAAAGGCGGCAAAGCGCAGTGACCGTGAAGGAAACCCCGCGAAGAAAGCGAAGCCTAGTCCCCTCCCCCTTGCGGGGAGGGATAGGGTGGGGGACAAGCCAAAACCCAGAATAAGGGAGTCGCAAAAGAGTCATGGACCATGCTACCCTACAGATGGATGCATTGATATTGCAGGAAGAAATAAGCAGCAAGCGTCATGCCCGCGAAGGCGGGCACCCATCTCCCGACGTTGAAACAAGGCAAAAACATGCAAGTCAAGCGCTCGTATCTGCGACAGGAGGTGGGCACCCGCCTTCGCGGGTGTGACGCATGTGGCAGGAACTAATCTTGTTCTGAAACAATGCGTTAAAGTGTAGGGCAGCATGGTCATGGACTACACATGAAAATCGCGACATGGAACATTAACTCCGTGCGTCTGCGCATCGGCTTGGTCGAACGCTTGCTGGACGAGGAAAAGCTCGACGTCTTGTGTCTTCAGGAAACCAAGACCCCGGACGAGTTCTTCCCGCGCGAAGCCTTTGCCGCCAAAGGCTACGTCCACCAACACATACACGGCATGAAAAGCTATAACGGCGTCGCCGTCGTCTCGCGCGTTCCATTCGAAAATCCCGGCAAGCTCTCATGGCAAGGCCGCGAGGATTGCCGCCATATCAGCGTCACGTTACCGGGCGATGTCGAATTGCACTGCTGCTACGTCCCCGCCGGAGGCGACATCCCGGACCCCGACGCAAACGCGAAATTCGCGCATAAACTAGGTTTTCTCGACGAGCAAATCGCATGGTGGAAAAAAACGAAGCAGCAGGATAACGCGCAACCACGCCGCAAAATCCTTGTAGGCGATCTCAACATTGCGCCGCTTGAAAACGATGTCTGGTCGCACCGCCAAATGCTGGGCGTCGTGTCGCACACGCCCATCGAGGTAGAAAAGCTCGCCGACTGGCAAAAATCCTATGACTGGCAAGACGCCCTCCGCGCCTTCGTGCCGGCGGAACAAAAGCTCTATTCGTGGTGGAGCTACCGCGCGAAGGACTGGCAAGCCTCGAACCGGGGCCGCCGCCTCGACCATGTCTGGGTCACCCCCGACCTCAAGCCGCGCCTCCGCAGCGCCAGCATCTTACGCGACGCGCGCGGCTGGTCCCCGCAACCCAGCGACCACGTTCCGGTCATAGTGGAAATATCATAGAGAGAAAAATATTTTTTTGAAACATCCCACATTTTCCCTTGACGTGATGATTCCCATGCGATAGAGTGATCCCACTTTCTTTTCGAATATGTAGGAAAAGGAAGTGCTGACGAAGCCGACGGACCCGCTGACTAGCTAGCATGCGGGAGAGGAGCCGAAGGGGGAGACAGCGGGTAGGCCACCCTAAGCAGGCCGGGGCAGACAGGGTACCGGACTGTGATTGGGGAGCGCGCTCCAGATTAAGAAGGAAGAAAAGATAGATAAGAGAATATGAAAGAAAAGAAAAAAAAGAATAGAGAAGAGAGGAAAGGAAAGGAAGGAAAAGAACCGAAAGAAAATCTACTCCCAAGCTGCGGCATAATTAAGGGTAACGCCCAACCCCTAGAGGCTACCAAAACAAACCTTGCAAAAAGGGCCGTCATCGCGAGGGGCTATCCGCAAGGACCGTCATTGCGAGCCCCATCTTGGGGGCGAAGCAATGTTTTGTCTCCGTGAAAGCTTGAAAGTAACGACGCGCATGCGCTGATCATGCCTCCGGAATTAAGCTTTTCCCCTCAGGCGGTAAACCGCCGAGCCTCTGCAGCGCGACGATACGATTCTCGATTGGCGGATGCGTCGCGAACAATCCGCCGATGTCGAAAACGGAAGGTGGGTTTTCGATAAACATCTGCCGCACTTCCGGCGGCACATCCGGAATCTCGCTTGCGCCTGAAATCTTGCGCAATGCCGAAATCATCGCTTCCGGATCCTTCGTCAGCTCGACCGCTCCCGCATCCGCCATATACTCGCGCCGTCGCGACAAAGCGAAGCGCAGCAATATCGCCAGCACATATCCGACCGCCAGCATCACGGCGGAAATAATCATCAACAAAGCTATATTCGCCCCGCCGCGCCCTTGCCCGCGCCCATCATCGCTCCTTCCCGTTCTGCCATGCATGCCGAACTGCATGCCGCGCCACAGCATCTGCGCAAGAAACGAAATCATCCCCGTGAACACGATCGAGATAACAAGCAGCCTGCAATCCTTGTTGATGATGTGCGTAAGCTCGTGCCCCAGAACGGCCTCCAGTTCGCGCTTGTCAAGACGCTCCACCAGTCCGCGCGTCACGGTAACGGCATAGCTGGATGCATCAAGCCCGCTCGCGAAAGCGTTCAACGCGCTCGTGTTGATTATGTGCAGCGCGGGCAACTTCATCCCGCGCGAAATGCAGAGATTCTCCAGCAGATTGTAAAGCTCCGGAGCCTCGCGCCGCGCCAAAGGCTTCGCCCCCGTCGCCATGCGGATCATCGCGCCGTTGAAGGCATAGCCGACCATCGACCAGCACGCGGCCACGCCCAGAACAGTCGGCCACCAAGCATAGCAAGCCGACAGCGCCAAATCCTCTGGGCCCAAGGAACCAAGTACAGGCTTGATCGACAGGGAAGAAAAGACCGATGGAGAGACGACCGAAACGCCTCGCGCCGCGTCAAGGCTCGCAAAACCAAACAAATACATCGTGCCCGCGAGCAGCGCCATCAGCAGCGCAGGAAACGCAGCAAGCATCAGCATAGACTTAAAGTCATTGCTCCAACGATAAGACGTAATGCCAAGCGTAGAAGCTGGAACTGAAGCGCCCATAGGCAGACTTCCCTACCCGCCGAACGACACTATGGGCGGAACGCTCGCCGCCGCCTTCTCCGTCTCGTCGAGCGCGTACATCTCCGCAGACGTAAATCCCATAGCTCCCGCGAACAGCAACGCGGGGAACTGCGCGATAGCCGTATTGTACTCCGCCACGGCGTTGTTGAAGAACCGCCGCGCCGCCGCGATTTTGTTCTCCAGATCGCCAAGCTCCGCCTGAAGCTGCAAAAAATTCTCGTTGGCTCTAAGTTGCGGATAATTCTCAGCCACGGCGAACAGATTAGCCAATGCGCCCGTCAAAGCGCCTTCCGCCGCCATCTTGGCTTGCGGGGTAGCCGCCTGCATCGCGCTCGCCCGCGCCTCCGTGACCTTGGAGAAAACGGCGCTCTCATGCGCGGCATAGCCCTTCACCGTCTCGACCAGATTGGGAATCAGGTCGTGCCGCTGCTTCATCTGCACGTCGATATCCGCGAATGCGTTCTTCGAAGACAGCCGCAACGCCACCAGCCGATTGTAAATGCCGATGCCGAACAAAACGACCGCGCCAAGTGCGATCAAAACGATCATAGATGTGCTCATGTTAAGCTCCCTCGAAATACGCCACCATTCAAGCACACTGCACAAACATGGCGCAAAAATGACGACCAATCTGCGATGGTCTTACCCGCCCCTGCCCGCCAACATGTTGCGCACCCTGTCCGCCACAAGCCGCACATCGTCAAGCGGCGGATAACTCCATGTCTCAAGACTTCCCTCGAACGCGCGCGTATAGCCGTCGTCATGCAAAGCCTGATGAAATCTGCGGAACTTGTCGGAACCGCCGGGCAACGGAATCACATAGACGGGCTTGCCCGTCGTGCACGCCTCGGACACCATATTAACGCTGTCGCACGTCGCAAGAATCGTGTCCGCAAGCCCCAGCATGCCGAAGTAAGGATTAGCCCCCGTCCCGTCCCAGATATAGGCCGGAACGCCCTCCAGCCCCGCCTTCAACGCCGCAAGATTATCCTCGCCGGTCCGCCGCGACGGCGTCACCATAAGGCTACCGCCCGATTGCTTGACGCAAGCAGCAAGTTGCCTTGCCACAACCGCGATCTCGCGCGGCGTCATTTGATAGACGGAATTAGCCCCCCCGATCAGCGCCGCGATACGCGGCGATGGCAATGCCGCCACCTGAGGCAGGAACTCTGCCGCAGCCGCCCGCAACCTCTCCGGATTTAAACGATGCAAAGCCCCGCGCGTCGTCAACACGTTGGAACCCGTCATGCCGTCATGGCGCGGCACCACCACAAGATCGAACCGCGACGTATCGATGACTGGATTCTGCAACTGAACCGTCAAAGTCCCATGCCCACCGCGAAGCCGCGAAGCTCTCCGCGCATAAAGAGAAGCCGGAACGCTGGCCCGCCCGGTCGCGACCAGAAGATCCGGCCACGGCGGCGCGATGGCATCCCCGCTCGGATCAAAGGCCCATTGCAGCCCATGCCGCAAAAACGGGCTTAACTGCTTCCAAGGCGACCTTAATTTGACGCGCTTGACGACGGGCGTTAAACCTAGGGCCTCGGCAAGACCCAAACATTGATTTTCCATACCGGCCTTGCCGTCAGTGACGACCCAGCATAATGTTGTGTTGTTCGTTGCGATCATGTGATTAATTCCCGATTGCCGAACGCCATGAATACAACTCCCAAAATGGGGTTACGCTTTTTCAACCTACGGAGACAAAACTTACAGCAAGAACCGTCATCGCGAGGAGCCGAAGGCGACGTGGCGATCCAGAGTCGCAAAAACCGCCCTTGACGACTCTGGATTGCCGCGTCGTTTCCCGCCTTGCGAGCGGAAAACTCCTCGCAATGACGACCATGCTGCAAAATTTATATACGTAACCTCAATAGAGGGTTTGGCAGTTACCCATGAATAGAGGCTGACATGAAGCACGTCAAACTTGATCGAATAGACCTCCGCATCCTTCGCGAATTGCAAAAGGACGGACGTATGACAAACGTAGAGCTAGCCAAACGAGCCGGTATTTCGGCCCCGCCCTGCCTGCGCCGCATGCGGGCGCTGGAAGAAGCTGGCTATATCCGAGGCTATCACGCCGACGTCGCGGCGGATAAGCTGGGATACAGCATAACCGTCTTCACGCTCGTGTCGCTGACCAATCATGCCGAAAGCGACCTGCTGAACTTTGCCAAGCTGGCCGAAACATGGCCGCAAGTGCGCGAATGCTACATGATGACGGGCGACGCCGACTTCATCATTCGTATCGTCGCCGAAGACTGGGAGGCCTTCCAGAAATTCCTGACCCACGACCTTGCCGGAGCGCCCAACGTCGCACGAGTCAAATCCGCCCCCGCCATGCAACGCACCAAATTCGAACCCGGCGTCCCCATCGACGAGAAGATGCCGCTCCCGGTCGAGAAGTCGCCCGCCACGGAGTAGGAAGCGTCCCTGGCCTCGCTACAGCACGCCGCCGACCTCCTTTCCCGACACCCACACGCGCGCAGGCGTGAACTCGCGATCAAGCGCGACGATATCGGCCTCGTATCCCGGAAGCAATTTTCCGAAGCGCCTGCCAAGGCCAAGAAACTCCGCCGGATAGGTCGAAGCCATCCGCGCAGCCTCTTCAATCTCGACGCCAATGGTCTGAATGCAATACCGCAGATCTTCCGCCAACGTGTTGCACGACCCAGCAAGACACCCGCGCGAATCAAGGCAATGCCTGTCTTCGACATAAATCGTCTCGCCATGCATCAAAAAGGGAACCTTCACATCGCACCCCGCCGGAGCCATCGCGTCGCTGACAAGAAAAATCCTTCCCGGCGTCTTCGCGCGTAACGCAAGCCGGATCATCTCCGGGCTGACATGAATGCCGTCCGCGATCAGCCCGCACCAACTCTCGGCATCGTCAAGCGCAAGCCCTGCCATGCCGGGATCGCGGGCGATCATGGATCCCATTGCGTTAAATAAATGCGTGAATCCAGTCGCTCCAGCTTCCAGCATGGGGCGCACGCAGTCCGGCGTCGTTTCGCAATGTCCAAGACTGACGATGACGCCCATCGCGCAAAGTTTTTTGACCTGCTCAGGATCGGCGACTCCGGGAGCGAGCGTCACAAGCACGACCTCGTCGCCCTGTCGGCGATAAAAGGGAATATCCTCGTCTTTCATAAGACGAATATGATCCACAGGATGAAACCGTCTAGCGATTTCCTGTATATGCGGCCCTTCGAAATGTATGCCGAGAATCGACTCGTCCTGCGCGCGGGCTTCGCGCATAGCGACCAACGCCTTTTGCCGCACCTCTTGCGTGTCCGTAATGCAGGTCGGGAGCAACCGCGTCGTCCCGCATTTCCTGTGCGCCCGCGCGATGGCAAGACACGTCTCCGCCGTCGGGTCGCTGTTGAACTGCGCGCCGCCGCCGCCGTTAACCTGCGCGTCGATAAATCCCGGCACAAGAACCGTGTCGGCGCACGAAACGCGCTTGGCGTCGTTCGGGATATTCTTGTCGCTGACGATATCGACGATCTTGGCGCCTATGAGTAAAAGCGTCTGGCGCTCCACCAAAGCGCCTCCTGTAAAAATGATGGCGTCATGAAGGGCAGTAATCATTGTTTTGATGTTCCAATAGGATACAACGGATTCCGCTTTGGCCGAAATTGGGCTGCCACATTGCGGTTATGCTCTGACAAATTGTAGGAAAACACATGCCCTCCCGTGCCGTCCGCGACGAAATAATAAAAGTTATTCCGCTCAGGGTGCAAAGCCGCCTCCAACGAAGCGCGACCGGGATTGCAAATGGGACGAGGCGGCAACCCATCGCTAACATAGGTGTTATACGGCGAAGGGAATGACATATCCTCGTGCGAAAGAGAAAGATCAATCGCCCCGCCCTTCGCCTGCCAAATGGCGTAGATCACGGTGGGATCGGACTGCAACCGCATACGCGCCCGCAAGCGGTTATAGAAAACCCCAGCAATGCGTGGCCTTTCCGAACCTTTCCCTGTCTCTTTTTCAATGATCGACGCCATGACCACCGCTTCTTCTGGCGAATTCAAAGGCAATCCCGCATCGCGCTTAGGCCATAACTCCGCGACCATTGCCTTCATGTCTTCGCGCATGCGGGCCACCACATCGGCCCGCGCGTCGCCATAGGTGTAACGATAAGTCTCCGGCATCAGGCTTCCTTCCGCCAAACTTGCGGCGTCTATCGTTCCCGTCATGGCCGGAGCGTTTTGAATCAAGGAAGCGATATTCGCGGAAGTCAGTCCTTCGGGAATCGTCAAACGCCGCATGATAGAGCGTCCTTCATGCATCATCAGTACGATGTTCGCCGCGCTCATGCCGGGATCGATCTGGTACTCCCCTGCCTTAAGGGAACCATATGCGATCATCCGCGCCGCAAGGCGAAAGAGCAACGGATGATGCACTGCGCTTTGATCGGCAAGCGATTTGGCGATGCTAGCGGCATGAGCGCCTCGCGAAACGATAACGGTCTTCGCCTCTTTCAACGGCCCCGGCGCAACCACAACGCCGATAACCGCGATCGGAATCAGAAGAATCGCCAACACCACAAAAACCAGCGCAGTCACCAACCATCTCCTGCGCGCGCGAACGGCGGCTGAAAACTGTTTCTGCTGCATGTCAGCGTATCGAGAAAGCTCGTCGTTCAAGGATGGGTCCTCACGCCGCGTTCAAGGCAGGGCATCCCGATTTGTGAACCACGTTTTCCAAAGCTTTGCAACTCCCCTTAAAGGAAAGCAGGAAAAGCCTGAAAAAAAACGTAACGCCCAGCTCTCCTTTGGGCTTTCAAAGACAACCGTTGCGGAAAGGACCGTCATCGCTACGTCGCCTTCGGCTCCTCGCGAAGACGCTTACGGCTATGCTTTTCTAACTCCGTCCTCAACCATACTACGGCTTGATTTCTTCCGCCTGTCCTTAAAAGTTATGAAAAAACTTCAAAAATCTTTCAACGCAGCAGCGGCAATTGCACAACAAATCTAGCGCCAAGAACATCGCCATCGACGCCCTTAATGTTCTCCGCGCGAATCGTGCCGCGATGCGCCTCGACGATTTGGCGAGAAATGCTGAGGCCAAGACCGGAATGCGTCCCGAACTTCTCTGTCTTAGGCCTCTCCGAATAGAAACGCTCAAATATGTCTTCAAGCTTGTTTTCCGGAATGCCGGGCCCCATATCCTCGACACAAATGAAAACCGTTTTACCGTCGCGCCGCGCCGACACTGTCACGCTCGCGCCAGAAGGCGAGAAAGACAAGGCGTTATCGATAAGATTCCGCAAAACCTGCACAAGACGCGCCTCGATCCCCATCACGAACAATGGCTCCTTCAGGGAAACCAGCGCCACTTGGGAAGCCGCAACGTCCCCCGGCCTGCGATACGTATCCGTCAGTGTCGTGAGCATGCGCCCAAGATCGATTTGCGCGACCTCGTCCCGTCCGAGTTCCGCGTCAAGCCTCGAAGCATTCGAAATATCGCTGATAAGCCTGTCCAACCGATCAACATCGTCGCGAATGACAAACATCAGTTTTTGCCGGGCAACGGGATCGGACACGCGCTCGACCGTTTCGACCGCGCTACGCAACGAGGTCAGAGGATTCTTGATCTCATGCGCGACATCGGCCGCAAAATTCTCGATCGCGCCAATTCTCCGCGCCAAAGCGTCCGTTAATTCTCGCAAAGCGCCCGATAAGTCGCCGATCTCGTCCTGCCGCGCCGTCATGTCTGGAATCGCTTCGCCACTCAAAAGGCTCGCGGTTCCCGCCATCCCCTTGATTTTCATCTGCCCGTGGCGCAACCCCTCCGCAGCCATGGCCAGCTGCCGAATCGGCCTTGCGATGGCGCGCGCGAGATACAAAGACAGCAAGACTGTAATCAACAAAGTAATCAGGAATATCTTGAGGATATCGTAACGCACCGACGTTATCGCCTTATCTATGTTGGCATCGGCGCGCGACATCATCACCACCCCAAGCACAGCGCGCGAATGCTGCACAGGAACCGCCGCCGCAAGCGTAAGGCCCCCTTGCCGCGCGCGCCAAACTTGCGTCCCCATATCGCCCTTCATCGCGCGTTTGACGATCTCATAAGAAGTGCTGTTCTGCGAACCGTCTTCGGGGTAGAGCGGATACTCGCGGCGCTCATGAATGAAGTCGATCATGTTGAAAAACGCCCCAAGCAACCGCGCCCCCCAGCTTTCTTGCTCGCTCGCCGCCTCAACATTCCTGTCGGCTTGCGCCTTGGCGGAACTGGACAGCAAAACGCGACTGTCTGCCAGCAAGGTATCGTCCTCGTCATACAAGCGCGTTCGCGTCTCAGTAGTTTCAGCCAGACGCTTGACCATCAATCGACCAAGCAAAGGCGACATAATGTTGCGATCGCTCTCGTCAACCACGACCGCGCCTTCGGCGATAGCGCTCGCGATGATACGCGCCTGTAGCGTAAGCGAATCAAGCTCGTTGGCGACGATGCGTTCCTGATAACGCCCAAGGTAAAGCAAGCTGCCGACGAGAATCGCAAGCGCCATCATATTGACGGCCAGGATCCTCATCACGATCGGCGAAAGCCGCGTCCTGCGTCCCTCGCGGCTGCGCGAGCGTCTCAGCCACCAAGTATTAAGGCGCGCCTCGTCGAATTTGCCGCGCACCTGTCAGCTCTCCCGATAACGATAGCCCACGCCATACAGCGTCTCTATTTGCGCGAATTCAGAATCGGCATCTTTGAATTTTTTACGCAACCGTTTGATATGGCTATCAATCGTTCTGTCGTCGACATACACCGACTCGCCATAAGCCGCGTCCATCAACTGGTCGCGATTCTTGACGTGCCCCGGTCTCTGCGCCAACGCCTTGACAAGCAGAAACTCGGTCACCGTCAAATCAATCGAAGCGCCTTTCCACAAACAGACATGACGCGCCGAGTCCAAAACAAGTTCGCCGCGCGTCATCACGCTGCTCGGATCATTGCCTGCGGGGGTCAGACGCGCCTGCTCGCGACGCAGTAGCGAGCGGATGCGCTCCAGCAACAACCTTTGCGAAAACGGCTTCTTGATGTAATCGTCGGCCCCCATTCGAAGGCCCATGATCTCGTCGATTTCCTCATCCTTGGAGGTCAGGAAAATGACCGGCATCTTAAGCGTCGCCGTTCCCAGACGCAGCTTCTGCAGAAGCTCCATCCCGTTCAGTCGAGGCATCTTGATATCGAGAACCGCAAGATCCACAGGCCTTTGCGTCAAAGAACGCAAAGCCTCCTCGCTATCCGAAAAAGTGCGCACTTCGAAACCCTCCGCTTCCAATGCCATCTGCACGGAAGTCAGAATGTTACGATCGTCGTCGACCAAAGCTATGCTCTGAGCCACTTAAAGTCTCCCTCGTATGAGTTGCCGCCACACCCTGACGGGATTATGGCATGTCATAAACATGTTGTCCCGACAGTCAAACTATGGGATTGGATTATGCGCCCGCCAAGGCGCGAATGTGGCATGATTCTGGCGTCGGAACCATGCCGACGGCCAACCTTGATGAAATGCGGGGTTATGCGCGTGACAAAACTGGTAAAAATCGGTAAAATGCCCGTCTCGTCTAAACGTTCCTCCAATTTCCCTACCCCAAAACAAACCCCAGCGTGTGCATCCAGCATCAAGATAATCGGGAGCGAAGACAATGGCTGACAGCAAAGATAAAGATAAAGCCAAAGGCAAGGATGAAGCCGAATCTGGCAAAGTCGGCGAAAGTGCGGAAGGACAGGAAGGAGGAGCCCCTGCCGAAGGCGGTGACGAGCTTGAAGGCAAGAAAAAGAAGCTGGGCAAGAAAAAACTTATCATCATAGGCGCGGCCGGATTGCTCGTGCTGCTGCTGGGTGGAGGAGCGGCTGCATTTTTCCTTACGCAGGGAAAAGAGGAGGAAGGGCACAAACAGGAAGAACACGCGGCGGCGGAGAAAACCGAGAAACCCGTCTACTATCAGTTGGGCGACTTGCTCGTGAATCTCAGCGGCGAAGGCAAACATCCAAACTACCTGAAAATCAAGGTCAGTCTGGAACTCGCGGACGAAAAGGATGTGCCGACCATCGAAGCCATCAAACCGCGCATCATAGACAATTTTCAGGTCTATCTTCGCGAACTCCGCATCGATGATCTTCGCGGCTCCGCCGGGATCTACCGCCTGCGCGAAGAGTTGCTGATGCGCGTGACCGAAGCGGCCCAACCGATCAGAATCAAGGACGTCCTGTTTCAGGAAATGCTGGTGCAATAATGACGCAAGGCTTCCGCGCAAGTCAAACTTCTGCTGTCGGAGACTGCCATGGCTAACGAAGAGGGCATGTCCGAAGAAGAGAAAATGGCTGCGGAATGGGCGGCGGCGGCCGATGGCGGTAACGCGAACGCCGAAGCCGCGCCGGAAGGCACCTCTGCGCGCGTTCTGTCGCAAAACGAGATCGACAGCCTGCTCGGCTTTGGCGCATCGGATGGCGGTGGACAAGACAACTCCGGCATCATGGCGCTCATCAACAGCGCTCTAGTCAACTACGAACGCCTTCCGATGCTGGAAGTCGTGTTCGACCGCCTCGTCAGAATGATGTCAACTTCGCTGCGTAACTTCACCTCCGACAACGTCGAAGTCAGTCTCGATCAAATCACGTCGGTCCGCTTCGGCGACTATCTGAACTCCATACCGCTTCCCGCCATGCTGACGGTATTCAAGGCGGAGGAATGGGACAACTCCGGCCTTATGACAGTCGACAGCGCGATGATCTACTCGATCGTTGACGTGCTGCTGGGAGGACGACGCGGCACGGCGGCCATGCGAATCGAAGGCCGCCCCTACACGACCATTGAACGCAATCTTGTAGAAAGGCTCGTGCGCGTCGTGCTCGCCGACATGTCCGGAGCCTTCGACCCCCTATCGCCCGTCACCTTTCGCTTCGACCGTCTCGAAACCAACCCCCGTTTTGCGACCATCGCGCGTCCCGCCAACGCGGCGGTTCTCGCCAAGCTGCGCGTCGACATGGAAGACCGGGGCGGACGCATCGAAATTTTGATCCCCTACGCCACGCTGGAACCGATCCGCGAACTACTGCTCCAAATGTTTATGGGCGAAAAATTCGGGCGCGATACGATATGGGAAACCCACTTGGGCAACGAGCTGCTGATGACCGACATGAAAATGCAGGCCGTGCTTGACGAAGTGACTGTTCCGCTGAACGAAGTAATGAACTGGAAGCCGGGTTCGCGCATCATGCTCAATGTAAAAATGGACGATCTTGTGTCGCTGCGGGCAGGCGATGTAACTCTGCTGCAAGGACGCATGGGATCGCTCAACCATCATATCGCGATAAAAGTCGAAGATATGACGCTTCACAACCCAAAGGAAGAATAGCGCCATGGGAGATTGGCTAAGACTGGCCCTTGATGCCATCCTGATCGTCTGCGTAGGCGCTGGGCTTGTGCAGGCCACGCGACTGATACGCTATCTTTCTAACCTCCGTGAAAACCGTGAAGGCATGGAACGATTCATCCGCGAATTCAATGCGACCGTTTCGCGCGCTGAGACTGGCCTCAAAGAACTGCGCTATGCCGCGCGGGAAAGCGGCGACGATCTCGAAAAACTGGTCGAAAAAGCCGTCATGGTTCGCGACGAGCTGCAATTTCTTGTCGAAAGCGCGGACCAGATCGCGGATCGTCTGAGCCAATCGGCGACGCAAGCCGTCCAGTCCGGCGAACAGAATGCGGAAATCATCCCTCTGTCGGAACGCCGCGACGAACCGACGCGACCCGCAGCCGCGCAAACGCCCGCAACGGAAACCAGAAATGAACCGCGCCAGAAAACGGCAATGTCCCGCGCCACCGCTCTGACTGCAAATCCAGACGCGCGCCGCCCGCCCAGCGCGACAGCCCCTGCGCAACCCTCGGCTGCGGTTCTGTCAACGCTCGCGGCGAAGATCGCCGATGCGCGCTCCGCGTCGAAAGTCTCGCCCGCCGCAGCCTCTCGCGCAGAACAGGAATTGCTTCAGGCGCTTCAGAATTTACGGTAATGGAAGAGCAAGGATACTGTCATGAAACATGTTGCCCTGCGCATTAATCCATCGTTTCAGAACAAGGCGCGTTGTCGCCACAAGCGTCATAACGAGGAGTGTCCCGCCGCAGCCGGGAAACGACGCGGCAATCCAGAATTCCAGACGATATCTCTTGAAGACTCTAAATCGCTTCGTCGCCTGAAGAAGGCTCCTCGCGATGACAGCCCTTTCCACAACCTTGGCGCATCATTTTCCCTGCTAATCCATGCAGCTTTCTGTAGGGTAATGCATAACCACCTACACGTTAACGCGTTGTTGGATAACAAAATTTATCTTAGCCGAAAGCGCCATTCCGGCGAAAGCCGGAATCCAGCAGCGCCGCGTCTGCGGCGCGAAAGACTCTCAATCGCGCTCACAATCGCAGGCCGTGAATTCGCTCTGTTCCGCTCGCTACCGCTCGCAAGCTGGATTCCGGCTTTCGCCGGAATGACGCTGGCGGTTACATTAATCATATATTATCAAATAGTTAACCTGTAAGGTAATATGACAATGGAATTCACTGGGGCAAAATCGCGCTGGCTGCTGCCCACGATGATCGTCATGGGCACCGTCATGATTGGCATGTGCCTGAGCGATGCGCATGATTTGATCGCGACAGGACAACTTTTCGGCCATCCAGCCATGGCCGAATCATCGCCCCCCCCTGCCGACGCCCACGCCGAAGAACCTTCTCGCCAACCTGCGTCTTCCGCAGCAACGACACTAACCCCGACAACCTCGCAAGATGGGCACGCAACCGAAGCCTCTCCTACGCCGTCTGGAGAACCTCCCGCGAACGAAGAAAGCTCGCCTGCGGAAATGGACATCCTGAAGCAACTTTCGGCGCGACGTGAAGCGTTGGACCGCCGTTCGCAGGATATCGACAAACGCGAAACGCTGTTAAAGATCTATGAACAACGCATCGAACAGAAAACGAGCGAAATGACGGCCTTGCGTCAACAAATTCAGTCCTTGTTAGGACAAGCCAACGAAACGCAGGCGGCCCAACTCGACAATCTGGTGAAAATCTACGAAACCATGAAACCCGAAGATGCCGCCAAAATCTTTGACACCCTCGATATGCAGATCCTTCTTGGCGTCATTCAGCGCATGAAGCCTAAAAGCACAGCCCCCATTATGGCTAAAATGTCGGCGGAAAAGGCTAGAGAAGTCACCATATCCTTGTTAAAACAGGACAAACTTCCCCAAATTAAGTAACGATCTTTCGCCAAAAATCCGTAAGAAACCTTGATTTATTGCGCAAGATGTGATTATTTTCCCACACGCAAGCGCTGAGTACGCATATATGCAACCAAGATTTTGACAAGTTCTAAGGTTACCTACACGGCATGCCAATCAAGCTGATCCCCACCATACTCTGCGGCGGCGCAGGTTCTCGCCTTTGGCCTGTATCACGCGAGCAGCATCCCAAACCGTTCATTACGTTAACGGATGGGCAAAGCTTGCTGCAAAAAGCTTATTTACGCGGTCTTACGCAAAGCAATGTCGTGGAAGTCGTGACCGTCACAAATCGCGAATTCGCGCATATTACGGAAGATGCGTTGGCATCTGCTGCCATCCCGGATACCCATGCGTTGACGCCAAAAACAATCATGGTGGAACCTGTCGGGCGCAATACGGCCCCCGCGCTCGCGATGTCCGCTCTGCACACGCAAGCGACGCACGGCGACGACGCGATACTATTGGTTTTACCTGCCGATCACCTGATTGACAAAAAAGAAGCGTTCCGCCATGCAGTGGAACGGGCCGTGCAACTGGCGCAATCCGGCAAGATTGTCACCTTTGGCATCCGCCCAGACAGGCCGGAAACGGGCTTTGGCTACATCGAAGCCGATGGCGAGCGCGTCTTACGCTTTGTGGAAAAGCCCTCTCTGGAAACAGCCCGGAAATATCTGGCGGCAGGAAACTACCTGTGGAACGCAGGCATGTTCTGCTTCTCCGCAAAAACAATTTTGACGGAGATGGACAAGCACTGCCCCGACATCGTCGCAGGCGCGCGGGCGTCCTTTTCAAATCTTCAACGCGCAACGGACCGAGGCGTAAAACGTCTGACCATTGCGCCAGAAAAGTTCGGCGCTCTGCGCGATATTTCGATCGACTACGCAATCATGGAGAAGTCAAGTTGCGTCGCGGTTGTCGCCTGCGACATTGGATGGAGCGATATCGGTTCATGGGTAGCCTTGGGCGAACTGACCGAAGCGGACGATATCGGCAACCGCGTGGAAGGCGAAGTCGTGCTCCACGATGTCGAGAATTGCAACATCACGGCATCATCGCGAGTTATTGGCGCTGTAGGCGTCCGCGATCTGATAGTCATCGACACCCCGGATGCTCTTCTGATCGCCGACAAGTCAAAAGCTCAGGATGTCAGACACATATATTCCGCGCTGAAAGGCAGCGGCCATCAAGCTCACCTCGCGCATGCGACTGTCAGCCGCCCTTGGGGGAAATACACGGTGCTGGAAGACAACCCAGGCTTCAAAATCAAGCGTATCGAGGTCAATCCCGGCGCGCGCCTGTCGCTTCAATCGCACAGACATCGTAACGAGCACTGGGTTGTCATCTCAGGCAATGCGACTGTCCAGAATGGGAACGAAGTATTCAAGCTGTCATCGAACGAATCGACCTACATCCCCGCGCGGCATATGCATCGCATATCCAACGACACGACGAAACCGCTCATCATAGTCGAAGTCCAAACCGGCAGATATCTAGGAGAAGACGACATCATACGCTTCGACGACGATTACGGCCGCAAACGGGATCATGAACTTCTGATCATGAAAACTCCCGGCAAAAAGAGCCAAGAAAACGCCGCCTAAAAACCACAAAAAAAACACCACGCCCGTCATAGCGCGACTGCGCGTAACAGGTATGGTGTCTTTCTTTGTCTCCGGAAGGGCCGCCGGATCGCGGCCCTTCATAAGAGAAGAAGCGGCTATTAGCCTGTCTGCAGGTTGTCCTGAACTTTCTGGAACACCGCTGACAATTGCGGGCCCAAGGTCACAAGCACGCCTACGATCGCAACCGCAATCAGCGAAGCGATGAGGCCGTATTCAATGGCGGTGGCGCCTTCTTCGTCTCTAAGGAAGCGGACAAACATGGTAAACTCCTTCGTCTGGTGGATATTAAACCCATGAACCGTATGGTTCGCGTTAGAGCCAAGAATAGCGGAATTCTTTTAAGGAAGTATGAATCGAATCGACAATTTGTCCAATGGAGTCAGACACATAATATGTAAACAAACTCCATCGATTTTCGAACTATTTTGGCCTAACGCACTAGAAAATCAAGGGGAACTGACGCCGCAAAGTTCAATTGCCCATCGTATTCCACAAGCCCGCCGCAAATAACTCGCAACAATAGGAAAAAAAATTGACCGAAATAGCTCGACGCTAAAACGACAATATGCTTTGTTACTCAAAGGATATTCACGACCTAGAATAATAAGCGCAACTTGAGGAAACTTGGCAATAAGCGCCATAAAATTACGGGGCCGGAACGCAAACATGTCCAATCAAAGTTTCTACATCACGACCCCCATCTATTATGTCAATGATGTGCCGCACATAGGCCATTCCTATACCTCCATCGCCTGCGACGCGCTGGCGCGATTTAAGCGGCTGGACGATTACGACGTGGTGTTTCTGACCGGAACCGACGAGCACGGCCAAAAAATCGCCAAAACAGCTTCGCTGGCTGGCATGGAGCCGAAACCATTCACGGACAAAGTGTCCCAAAATTTCCGCGACCTAACCAAAACGCTGAATCTATCCAACGACGACTTCATCCGCACGACCGAAGAGCGGCACAAAAAGGCCTGTCAGGCGCTTTGGAACGAGCTCCTGAAACGCGACGAGATCTACCTAGGTTCCTACTCCGGATGGTACGCCATTCGCGACGAAGCCTACTATGGCGAAGACGAATTGAAAGACGGCCCCAACGGCAAGAAAATCGCCCCTTCCGGCGCGGAATGCGAATGGATGGAAGAACCCAGCTATTTCTTCAAATTATCGCAATGGGGCGACCGCCTTCTGGAATTCTACGACAATAACCCCGACTTCATCCTGCCGCATTCGCGCCGCAACGAAGTCATCAGCTTCGTCAAATCCGGCATGCGCGACCTGTCCATCTCCCGAACGGCGCTGAGTTGGGGCGTGCCCGTGCCGAACGAGCCACGCCACGTCATGTATGTCTGGCTTGACGCGCTAACCAACTACCTGACCGCCATCGGCTACCCCGACGCGCAATCCGAAACCTACCGTAAGTTCTGGCCCGCCAATTTGCATATGGTCGGCAAGGACATCCTGCGCTTTCATGCCGTCTATTGGCCAGCCTTCCTGATGGCCGCCGGATTGGAGCCGCCGAAGCGCGTCTTCGCCCACGGCTGGTGGACCAACGAAGGGCAGAAAATCTCGAAATCGCTCGGCAACGTGATCGACCCCTTGGAACTAGTGAACGCCTTCGGTCTCGACCAGACTCGCTACTTCCTCCTGCGCGAAGTCTCGTTCGGCAGCGACGGCGACTTCTCCCGCGCGGCCATGATCCGCCGCATCAATGGCGAACTTGCCAACGACCTCGGCAACCTCGCGCAACGCACGCTGTCGATGATCAACAAGAACTGTGGCGCGAAAGTCCCAACGCCGGGCGCGTTCACCGAAACCGACAACGCGCTGCTCGGAAAGGCCAAAGCCCTGCTGGCCCAGACCCGCGCGGAATTCGATCAGCAAGCCTTCCACAAAGCGCTAGATCACCTCTGGGCCGTCAGCGGCGAGGCCAACCGCTATATCGACGAGCAAGCCCCCTGGACGTTGAAGAAAACCGACCTGTCGCGCATGGAAACGGTGCTCTATGTCCTGACCGAAACCCTGCGCCATCTGGCGATTTTGATTCAGCCCTTTATGCCCGACTCCATGAACGCAATGCTCGACCAGTTGGCGATCCCGGCGGGCGAACGCGCGTTCGCAGCCCTGACCCCGGATCATGCCGTCAAGCCCGGCACGCCACTCCCCGCGCCGCAAGGCATCTTTCCCCGCTACGTGACGGAACCGCAAGCGCCGCAGAAATCATAGCGCCGGGCGACATAATTCCCCTCACGCGCGGCCTGCTAATCATGTAGGATCAGCGAATCCACACTGCCATGATTATATAGCCCCCCGCATGTCGCACGACCGCATTTTCCGCACCCTTGCCATCGCGCTGTTCCTGTTTTTGTCCGCAGGGCCAACAAGCGCGTCGGCTCGCAAAAGCGCCGCGCCTGCCGCCCCTCCGCAAATCGTCGCGAGCTTCAGCGTGCTGGGCGACATGGCGCGACAGATCGGCGGAGAATACATAGAAGTCCACGTTCTGGCTGGCCCCGACATCGACGCGCAATCCTACGCGCCTGCGCACAACGATACGAAGACAGTCTCCCGCGCCGACCTCGTCATCGCGAACGGCCTCGGCTACGACGCATGGATGGATAAGCTCGTCAAAGAATCCGGAACCGAAGCGCCTATCATCGTCGCCAGCCGAGGGGTTAAGCCACGAACGACCGAAGACGGCGCGACTTCGCCTTACGCATGGATGGCCCCAGCCAACGGAAAGATGTACGCGAGCAACATCGCGGAAGCTCTAGAAGAACTGGCGCATAAAAACGCCGCCCCCGAACAGGCGCAAGCCATCCGCCTCCGCGCCACACGCTATCTGGAGGAAATCGACGACGCCCACAGCAATTTTCATAAAGCGCTCGTCGACATCCCGGTTAGCAAACGCTTCATCATCACGGGACGCGATGCCTACACCTATCTGGCGGCCTCCTGCGACCTGACGGCAATGCCTTATGCCGCGCCGGAGGCGCAAACGACCATCAAGACGCAAGGCATCAGGCATATCTTCCTCGACAGCGCGAGCGAACCCCGCCCCGTCATGCTACTGGCCGCCAACACGGGCGCGCGGCTCGGCGGCACGCTCTATGCCGTCCTCTCGCCCCCTGACGGCCCAGCGCCCACCTACCTCGCGCTGCTAGGCTACAACGCTTCCAAAATAACAAAAGCCATGGCCGAGAACGGGAGATGATAGTCGCCTGCGTTTCAGGAATTGGAAGCTCACTTGCCGCAAGCGCAGCGCGATTCCCTCCCCCTTGCGGGGAGGGTTAGGGTGGGGAATTTCAGCACGCAGAAATCGGGGATGAGAAGGCAGAGTCTTGCCGCAAGGCCGTTCTGATACATGCCTACCTACTTCTGTCTTCTGGTCCCCCACCCGAACCCTCCCCGCAAGGGGGAGGGAATTACGCCGCGCTTTCTTAGTCCATGCGCCAATTCTGGAGCAGATATCCCCGCATGAAATCGCTAGCCACCCTCATCAAACTGCAAAAGACTCGCGTAGACGAAAAGCGTCAGGAACTGGCGCGGCAAATGGATATTCTGGAACGCACCGAACGCGCCATCGCGCAGCTCGCCATCGCGCTAGTCAGCGAGCAACAGGCCGCCAGCCAAAACGAGGAATCCCGCGCCACCTATGGCGCATGGCTGCGCGCCGCCATCTTGCGCGGCAAAGCCTTGGAAAAGGAACGCCTCGCCAACCTCGCCGCCGTCGAAGCCGCCCGCGATAAACTCTCAGAAGTCTTCAGCGAGCAAAAACGCTACGAACAAGCCGAATCCGCCCGCCTCGAAGCCCTCCGCAAAGAAGAAGCCCACAAAGAAACCGTCACCCTCGACGAAGTTGGAAGCACAAGATGGGGGAGAAAATGATGGCAGAAGACTACATAATATCTACAAGAACACGCTTATAAAGACGTAAAGAAATACTACACTGAAGCAAATTGCTGTAAAGCCCCCCCTAGATTTAACCCTCTCATTGCAGCAGGCAAAGATGGTTGTAATGACTTACCATAATCTCCACCACGCGCCTTCTTGATATCCAAAGACGTAGAAACTTGAAATACAGAATTAATCGGATCAGCAGACAAATACGATCTTGCATTGCCCAAAACTCCGCTCAAAAGCTGCTTCAAAGAAACATCGTCCGCATAAGCCATGTGGTCAGTTACAATTGCATTGCGGACATTCTTTAGCTTTGAGTTTTCCCCCGTAACATCAACCACAGCCGCCCGAAGATCGTTAGTTAGCAACGCATGAACAAGCGCCTCTTCATCTACGATTTCCTGACGAGCAGTATTGATTAATATCGCACCCTTCTTCATTCTTTTAATTATTCTGCTGGATATCAACCCATCAGTCTGAGAATTAAGCTTACAATGCACCGTTAATACATCCGACCGAACGGCAACATCTTCCAAACTATCCATAAACTGCACATGAACATCTTCTGGAAGCTCTTTATCACGCCAATGCGGCGAGTAGGCAACTACGTTACTCATCCCGTGCGCTACATTCGCCATCCTTGCAACTTTTGTCCCAATCCGCCCCAATCCAACAATACCTAAAGTAAGATTTGTGATCCTGAGCGGCAAAGCAACCGCCGTCAAAATCTCCTGTCCTGCTTTCCTCCACCCATACTTCAAATCCGATGTGCTTGTCAGGGCTTGATCCAATGAGGTAAACACGTAGCGAGCGACTGCGTCGCTGCAATAATCAGGCACATTACAAACATGAATACCAAGCTGCTGCGCAGTATCCAAACAACCATTCAAATAATCATACCCAGTAGAAGCTGCTATAATGACCTTCAAATCTTCGGCAAGGCAATTTAACGTCTGTGACTCGATCTTACTTTGCCCAACCACAATAGCGTCAGCCCCTTTACATCTCCGCTTTATCTGATGAGGCTCAGTTGTTTGATAAATTCTAACTTCATCTGCGACTTCGCCCAGCATTGACTCAAAATCGTACCCCATCGGATTTGTCATCCGGCCATCTAAAACTACAATCTTTTTAAATTTATCAACCATTACTGTCACCCTATTTTGGCCACTCACCCCAACCGCCCAACACCAAGCGCCAGCTTATGAACAATCATTCGCATTATCCCACATAACCTTAAATTGTTGTCTGTATGAATCCGCAACGACCTCAGAGTTAATAATGATTACATTTGGAGAATCTTTTACACTAAAATTAATAATCGCAAGCTTGTTACCATACACATAAAATGGAACTAGCGAATAACTGCCAGTAATATACCTGTGTATTCTATAATCACCAACCGGCAAAATTCCGCTCTCTTGCTTTACTGCCAATAATTTTATTTTCAGCCCTTTTATCTTCGACATACGATCAAAATGCACAGGCAAATAATCACCAATTTGTCTCTTAAAAACGTCGTCATCAATGCCACTGCCACAAATCGGCTTCGAGCCATCAATGGAATATACCGCTTTAGCTGTCTGATAAATATCATCTACAAACTTCTTAAAACCATCTTTGCCTTCCAACCTAATCACCGAATCCTTCTTGATCTGCACCCCATCATTTTCTGTAAACACCACATCATGCACAGCGAAGGCCTTGATTATAGCCGAAGTCGTCGACTCCTGCGGCCTAAAAATACCATGCTCAATGTTCTTGACGGTTTCCTGTGAAATGCCGGCTTCATCTGCCAATTGCTCGCGCGTCCAATCAAGCATGCCCCTGGCGGCTCGCAACTGCGGTCCTGATATCGCGACCATGCCAACTCCCTAAAGCTGCAGAATAACCAAAGACTCACAAAGAGCATCTCCGGCAGCACACAGAAAGCCGGATTGTTACGTAACAATTACTTACCTTTTTTAGCCACGTAATTGCAAGAGAAAATTTACTTGCGTTCGCAAGAAACCCGCATGGAGACGACAATTGCTGACATGTGTCACGACGACAGACATCATTATGACACGCTGTTCTTAACCAGTCAACTATATTAGTTAACTAGTTGCTAAATTCAGTTAACCAAGGACGCTTGGGACACCCGCAACAACCAAAAATCTCGGTAAAAAACTTTTGCGCAACGAATCGAATCTATTTGCCGAAGACTCCCCTTTTAGAGGTATAACCCCGGCATGCGTAAACTCAAGCATCAAGCTACAGCGACTTTACCGACCAGATTCGGCAATTTCCTGCTGCACGCCTTCTCGGACGACAAGGAAAGCGAACATCTGGCTCTGACGACCCAACAGATAACGCAGGACTGTCTTGTCCGGCTGCACTCGGAATGCGCCACTGGCGATATTCTGGGGTCGCTCCGCTGCGACTGCCGCGACCAGCTGGAAACCTCCCTGCGCAAAATTGCCGCAAGCGGCAACGGGCTGTTGATCTACCTGCGCGGCCACGAAGGACGGGGCATAGGACTATGCAATAAAATAAAAGCCTATGCGCTGCAGGAGCAAGGATTTGACACCGTCGACGCCAACCTGCGCCTTGGTTTCGCCGCCGACCAACGCGAATATGCAGCGGCCGTGGAAATTCTTAAACATTTCAAGCTCTCCCGCATACGCCTTCTGACCAACAACCGGGCGAAAATCACCGCGCTGGAGGAAGCCGGAATAACCCTCTCGGCACATGTGCCGCTCTGGACCGCCACAAACCCCCACAACGAGAAATACGTTGAAACCAAGCGCCTCCGCATGGGACATATAGGCGGAAAATGACCCCGGATATCGAAAGCTTTGCTTTTACAACAGTAATGCTTTATTTTACCTGACCTTTCATCATTTACGGAAAAGGTTTGCGGCGTAACCGCGCAAACCCTAACAACGCTAGCGACGCTTGACAACCGGCTATGCCGGACAAGCCTGCGGATTGGGAATCTTGCCAATGGCCAACAAAATGACCAAGAAAACCGTCAAGCCCGCAACCAAAGCCAAACCTGAGCCCAGAGCTGAGCATGGTAAAGCCAAACCCGCGCCGTCGAAGCCGGCTCCGGCAAAGGTCGCAAAGGTCGCAAAGGTCGCAAAGCCCAAACCCGCGCCGCCCAAACCAGTCGCAAGCGCCAAGCCAAAATCGGCCAACGAGCCTACGAAAAAAGCGCCACCTAAAACCATAGCGCTCGCGACGAAACCCGCGCCCGTAGCAACGACGCCAATCAAGCACGCGCCCCCACTAAAGCAAACGCAGATCAATCTCAAACCGATTGAAGAACCAAAAATCGAAGACGACAAATCCGATGCGCCGATCATCGACACGCAGAACGATTCGATCAAAAAAATGATCGCAAAAGGCAAGGAGCGCGGCTACGTCACAATCGACGAAGTCAATGCCGCCTTGCCGCAAGACCGGATCAATTCCGACCTGATCGAAGACACGATGGCGCAACTCTCGGAAATGGGCATCAGCGTCACCGAAGGCGACGAGGAAGAAGCGCCCAAACCCGCAGCCGGAGAAGGCGAAGAGGCGAGCGGACAAGAAACCGAAAGCGGTAACGTCAACACCGAGGAGCTTGGCCGCACCGACGATCCCGTCAGGCTCTATCTTCGCGAAATGGGCTCCGTCGAACTGCTAAGCCGCGAAGGCGAAATCGCCATCGCCAAGCGCATCGAAGCAGGCCGGGAAATGATGATCGGCGGCATCTGCGAATCGCCGTTGACCATTCAGGCGATTCTCGGCTGGCACGACGCGCTGAACGAAGCCAAAATGCTGCTGCGCGACATCATCGACTTAGAAGCCACCTATGGCGGCGGCCCGGCCAGCGAAGCGGAAATGTTGGGTGAGGGAGAACCACCCGCAGAACCCGAAATTCCGGAAACCCCCGAAGGCGAAGACGGCGAAGGCGCGTTCGACAGCGGAGACGAGCAGGAAAATCTCTCGCTCTCGACGATCGAAGAGAAGCTGAAGCCGCAGGTCATCGAAACCTTCGAGAAGATCGCCGGAACCTACGCGCGACTATTCAAGCTCCAGACCCAACGCCACGCTGCGCTTCAAAAAGCCGAAGAGCAATCGCCCCAATTGGAAAAGAAGTTCCAGAAAGCCAAGGACGAACTCGTCGACCTCGTCCGCACCGTGCGCCTCAACAACAATCGGCTGGAACAACTCGTACAACAGCTCTACACGCTGAACCGCCGTCTGGTCGGCATCGAAGGTCGCCTGCTGCGTCTGGCCTTCGACAGCGGCGTCAAGCGCGAAGACTTTCTGGCTCGCTATACCGGGCACGAGTTGGACCGCAATTGGCTTGAAGACGTTTTCCACGCGCGCCCAGACAGCCACATCAAGAAGCTTGTGGACAAGCTGACCCATAAAGGCAAAACGGAAAAAGACGGAAAAGCCCGCAAAGCTGCGGACACGCCGCGCGGGCAAGCCCCCGACCTCAAGGCCTGGATGAAGTTCGTCGAAAAGCACGAAGCGGAAGTCGAACGCCTGCGCGGAGAAATCGCCTCGGTATGCGACGAAGCGGGCCTGCCTCTGCCGGAATTCAAGCGCATCGTCTCGACCGTTCAAAAGGGCGAGCGCGAATCCAACAAGGCCAAGAAGGAAATGGTCGAAGCGAATCTTCGCCTCGTCATCTCCATCGCCAAGAAATACACCAACCGCGGTCTCCAGTTCCTCGACCTCATTCAGGAAGGCAATATCGGCCTGATGAAGGCGGTCGAAAAATTCGAATACCGTCGCGGCTATAAATTCTCGACCTACGCGACATGGTGGATCAGGCAGGCGATCACGCGCTCAATCGCGGATCAAGCGCGCACCATCCGCATCCCCGTCCATATGATCGAAACGATCAACAAGCTCGTGCGCACCAAGCGACAAATCCTGCACGAGGTAGGTCGCGAACCGACCCCGGAAGAGCTTGCCGAAAAGCTCCACATGCCGCTTGAAAAAGTGCGCAAAGTCCTCAAAATCGCCAACGAGCCAATCAGTCTGGAAACCCCCGTGGGTGACGAGGAAGATTCGCATCTTGGCGATTTCATCGAGGACAAGAACGCCGTCCAGCCGCTGGACTCGGCCATTCTCGGCAATCTGCGCGACACCACGACGCGCGTGCTGGCGACGCTAACCCCGCGCGAAGAGCGTGTTCTACGCATGCGCTTCGGCATCGGCATGAACACCGATCACACGCTGGAAGAAGTCGGCGGCGAGTTCAACGTCACGCGCGAACGCATACGCCAGATCGAAGCCAAAGCCCTGCGTAAACTCAAGCACCCCTCGCGCTCGCGCAAGCTGCGGAGCTTTCTAGATACGTAAGGGCTTGCTGACGACGCAACGAACGGCTTGATTGGAGGAGCCATAATGCCCGCGACCTTCCTCTCCGTCTACATCACGGTCCCGACCATGGCCGAAGCGCAAGCCATCGCGCGCGCGCTGGTGGAAGCAAAGCTCGCCGCCTGCGTCAACATCTTTCCGAATGTCAACTCAGTTTACCGCTGGGAAGGCAAAGTCGAGGAAGCCCAAGAAATCGTGCTCATCGCGAAAAGCCGCACGGATGCCTTTGAACCCCTGCGGCAAAAAGTGCTAAACTTGCACCCGGCCAAATGCCCATGCATTGTGGGGTTACCCTTCACCATGGGCCACCAGCCTTTCCTCGGCTGGATCGTAAAAGAAACGACGCCGTAGGCCCCGCAAAAAAAAGGGATAGACTCCGTGCCATGAAAACCCGAAAAAGCAGCGAGGGCCGTCATCGCGAGGAGCCGCAGGCGACGTGGCGATCCAGAGTCGGTAGCGTTGTCCCATGGGACTCTAGATTGCTTCGTCGCCTGAAGAAGGCTCCTCGCAATGACGCTTGTTGCCATGCTTACGCTCGCTCCCCGTAAGATGACACAGCGAGTTAGAGAATAATTTCCGGGTTTCCATGCATACGGAGTATTGACAATGACGATAGAAAACGCGCCCATTTCGCTATCCCAATACTTAACCGACTCCGCGACGCTCCTTAGCGAAGCGGCGCGTAAGATACCTGCGGAATTAATGAACAAAGCCGTAGATTCTTGCGTCGCGGCGCTACGCTCCGGCGCCCCCCTGCTCGTCTGCGGCAACGGCGGCTCCGCCGCCGATGCGATGCACATCACCGGCGAACTGGTCGGACGCTTCCGCAGAGAAAGGCAAGGCCTGCGCTGCATATGCTTGGCCGACAATCCGGCGACCATCACGGCTTGGGCCAACGATGTTGGCTACGACTCTATTTTTGCGCGTCAAGTTGAAGCCTATGGCGTCAAGGGCGGAGTCTTGCTCCTCCTGACCACAAGCGGCCAATCGCCCAACCTCGTTCTGGCTGCGCAGAAAGCCCATGAAATGGGCATGACGAATCTCGGATTCACAGGCAAAGGCGGCGGAGCCTTAAGCCCCCTCTGCGATATCCAGATTGACGCGCCCGGCAACTCCACCGCAGATATCCAACAAGTCCATATTTGCCTGTATCACTATCTCTGCGACCGCATCGAAGCCTTGAGCGTCACAGGCCTCACAAATGAATGACTTTCACTGGGCCTGACGATCCGTCAAATCGGACTCCACGACTCCGACCGGAGCGGAAGCGCCCCTTATCTCCTCAATAAACCGCTGATTGTTACTAGAGAGCGTGCGATGGAACTGACCGCAGTCGTCCTTTCCCTGAGAAACCATCTTAGTCACTGTTTCCTGATCAAATCCTCGTTTAACAAGGCCCTCTGTCGTGCAAGTAGGCACGGAATATTGGCACGCGATATGGCGTTTCATGTTGAGCGGACTCATGCCGTCCTTCTGGCACACTTGATAATCAGCCTCGCTCATGCACCCGCTATGCTTCATATTCGTGCAAAATAACGCCTGCGCCTTGTGAAGGCGCTTCAACTCGTCCACCCCCACGGAATCAGGCACAGCGATCCTGTCGGCGACTGCGGCCATGCAGTAGTTGCCGGAAACATTGGACAGAGCTTGCTGACGAATTTGCAAAGCGATTTTATAGGCATCGGATGTCGTCGGCGTCCTCGAGCTGCTTGCGACGGGATTGCCCGTAGGCGCATGCATGGAGGCGCAAAACATGATGGCGGACAAAGCCTTCATATCTTCGTCCTTCGGCGGCGTATCAAGCCAAATCCTGCCATCTTTCAGTTTTTTAATATTGGATGGAAACGTGTATTCGATTTTTCCGACCACAGAATTGGCATGCATAATGGAGCCGCGAAACTCAGTCGACTTCTGCTCACAGATTTTATCGAGCAGCGCCCCGGAAAGAGTGGTGTCCACCATATTCAACCGACACAACAGACCGAGAAATGCGGCCTGAGCATTAGGATTCTCTCCCGCGATGCCCTGCCACCGCAAAGTATCGGCAAGAGCCTGGCTAACGGCAAGTTTGCCGTCTTCGACCTCGTCGATGGCGCTGGTCGCCGAAACAAGTGGGCAAAGATGGTTGCCGGGCATATACGAATATTTTTGCGCACTCTCGTGCGAAGCCACCGCATTATTCATGCGCACTCGCATGTTGTTGTCCGCTTGCTGCGCTCTGACCTTCGCTTCCACAATGCCCCGCTGCGTGCCGCTCAAAAGCGAATTCCTGTACGCCATGGAACTATTGCGAATATCCCATTGCCCAATTCTCGGCAAAGCCTGCGCCAACACATACGAGGCAAACAAATTGAGCAAGGCGCAATCAACGACGGGTATGACACCGCTATAATGCAAAAAATCATACAGGCTACCGGAAGCGGGGATGCAAGCCAGAGCCGCCGTAGCCTGCGCAATCAGCGCCGCGCGCTGCGCCGCGCCAGTACCGCCAACAACGGCTCCCGCCTGCGCCCATGTCTTCGCCACAGGCGCGCAAATTAAAACGACAACCAGCAAAGGAATCAGAAAAAATCGGCGCCAAGTCTGCGTCGCGCGTCTCTCATTGATAGCAGCCTCACGCATGGTCGCAGACCCCTTGTCCAGAAATCCAAAAATATGGCGCAACGCCTGAGAACTCCAGAATATTGTGAAGCATGCTGCCAAACGATGCAGCCACGCCACACATACGCCACAACCATTTACCAGAAGCAGCTAAACATTGTCTTACTTTTTTGCTCTATACAGCGGCTCGGACTTCCCTTAATGTCCGAGCTTGACAACTTAGCTACACCTTGAAAGCCCTCGCTACAACCCCGCGCAGAATTCATTAATTACCCAACAGATTCAGGAGCATAACCGTGAACACCCATGCCAGCTTCAGCCCTGTCTCGCTCAGCTACGTCGCCGCTCTACGGGGAGTTAAACCACGCCTCCCGGGCCAAAGCTTCAACTACATGGTCGTCGATTGCCAAAAGCCAGAATGGCTTGTGGCTTTGGCCGCCAGCAATCCGGAAGGACAATTCTACGGGCTCTCCGCCCAATCGTCGCTTTGCGCTAAAGGCGAAGATATCGCCCGCGAAAGAATGGCCGGCAACGTTAAGTTCCTGTGCGCGACGGCAAGACAAGCTGTGGACCGCATCGAACAGAACCCGTCTTACCTCCCACAAATGAATTACCTGTGCTGCAATGAAACGTCAGGAAACGAAAGCGTAAGCGTGATCGACCGCAGCGCCCTGTTCGACCTCGCGACAAGGTTGGTGCTTCCCAACGGCATGTTTGCGACGACCTATAAAACCAATGAATCGGAAGAAGGTTTGCTGCGATTCTTGGTCAGGGAACTCGCGCCGGAGATGAATGCGCAGCAAGCGCAGGAATTGCTAACGGAATTCAAAAAACTTGGCGGAACCTACTTAAGCAAGCACATTGATCACGCGATGAAACTGGCAAGCGCGACCTTGCGCAATATACCGGACGAATTTTTCGCGCTATTTGATCAAGGGGAAGCTTGCTCGTCGACGTTCGATACGATGGTGGCTATGGGCGCGCGCGGATTTACCTATGCAGGGGACTGCCACATTTCATCGAACTATCTCGAACTTTCCCTACCTCCCGAAGCGCAACCTGTCGTGCTATCCTGCATCAGCAACCCTCTCTATGAGCCGCTGAAAGACTTCGCGATGAACAGACTTGTGCGAAGCGACATCTGGTGCCGCCAACCGGCCGTGACCAGCGCGAACCCGGCGGAACTTTTCAGCGCCTTTTCTTTCGGCATTCCCGCGCCGCGAGAAGCGATCCCAACAAATGTTCTGGCTCCCGGAAAAACCATCCGGTTAGACACCCCGCTTTACGCAAAACTGATCGACCTGATGGCGCTGCTGCCCATAAGCGTCGGAGACTTTCTCGCGCACCCAACCAGTGCGGGACACACGGTCGAAGAAACGCTGGAAGCCATCCAAATCCTTGTTGCTTGCGGCATAGCGGTGCCTATGCGCGGACAAACCGCCCAGACGAAGCTCAGCGCGCTTGACCAACCGCGCATGTGCGGCAACCACAACCGTTACCTTGATCAAGAAGCGATCAACAACCCGTCGCTTTACTTCGCCTCCACGGTATGGGGCGATGCGTACGAAGTCTCCGCGCGTGACGCACTAGTGATGCAGGCGCTCGACCGAGCAGGTCTGGTCAACTCCATCAGCGCTCTCTTGCCGGAACTGCAAAGAATCGCCAACAACCCTAAACTGGCGGCGCAGATCATGGATGTCGCCATGCCGACGGAAGAAACCGCGCGACAAATGATCGAAAGTTCGCTCCAAGGCGACATTATCAAATGGTACGCATACGGCATATTGGAAGCGGCATAAGGCAGAAAAAGCGAGTCAATGGACGAGAAGAAATACGACATATTGGCGCGAGAAACGCTCTTTCAAGGATATTTCCGGGTTGATCGCTATAAGATCCGGCACGAGCGCTTTGCGGGCGGCCTCACGGAACCGTTCCAACGGGAAGTCTTCGAACGAAGCCGTGACGTCGCTGGAGTGTTGCTGTTCGACCCTCGATCGGACAAAGTCATTCTAGTGGAACAATTCCGCGCCGGAATTATGGCCCACGGCCATAAAAATCCTTGGACGATCGAAATCGTGCTGGGAATGGTCAACGGAAACGAAACCGCAGAACAAGCCGCGCGTCGCGAAGCCATGGAAGAGGCAGGCTGCGCCATCACAGATATTCAGCCAATCTCTTCATACTTTTCAAGCCCCGGCGGAACGACCGAACACATCCTGCTCTACGTGGGTCGCACGACCGCGCCGGAAGACGGTATCCTGCGCGGTCTAAAACACGAACATGAAGATATCCGCGTTCGCGTGCTCGACGCCACACGCGCCATCGGCCTCATCTACGCTGACAGAATACAGGATGCGCAAACGCTCGTCGCTCTGCAATGGTTCCTGATGCATCACACAGAACTACGCAGCCGCTGGCTTGTAAGCGACGTAGCCACGCCAATCATATAATCTGCTGAAAAACTCATTTGGCAGGTTATGTAACCCAGAGGAGACACCCGCCGGAGCCTGTCCTCACGGAGGCGGTGACGGGTGTAACGGCGCTTGCTGAGGGGAATTCCTCAATAAAAACAGACGTCATGCCCGCGAAGACGGGCATCCCATTTTCTTTTTCCTTAAACATGAGCGCTTCTAAAAACGTTTTTCAGCAGACTGCTAGTCCGAATCTATGGGAATGCCTGCGCTATCCGGGCTTTCAGGATTATACGAAACGCTCTCCACGCAATTCCCGCAACCGGACTTATACCACTTGTTCGGATTAAGCCATTTACTGGCCTCCGCCGCGCGCAACATAGGCGTGCACCCGCCGCCAACCGCAGCCACGACGCAAACCAAAGCAATCCGAACAACTATATTGCGACCTAACATGACATTTCACCCCGAACAACGCGCAGAAAACAAAAGATCATGGACAGGCTCTCACACCCTCTGCAAAGGCTTATACTTGATTCGATGCGGCTGGTCAGCCTCCGCGCCAAGCCTGCGATGACGATCCGCTTCATAATCCTGATAATTGCCCTCGAACCACACCACGCGGCTATCGCCCTCGAAAGCGATCATATGCGTCGCGATGCGATCGAGGAACCAGCGATCATGGCTGATAACGACCACGCAACCGGGAAAATTGACCAAAGCATCCTCAAGCGCGCGCAACGTATCAACGTCCAGATCGTTGCTAGGCTCGTCAAGCAAAAGAACATTCGCCCCAGATTTTAGCATCTTGGCCATATGCACGCGGTTACGCTCGCCGCCTGACAAAACGCCGACTTTCTTCTGCTGATCCGGCCCCTTGAACCCGAACGCCGAAACATAGGCGCGGCTTGGCATCGTCTTCTTGCCAAGATCAATTACGTCCAGCCCATCCGAAATTTCTTCCCACACCGTCTTGTCGCCACGCAACGAGTCGCGGCTTTGATCGACATAGCCAAGCTTGACCGTATCTCCGATCTTGATACTGCCGCTGTCCGGCTTCTCTTGCTCCGTAATCATGCGAAACAGGGTCGACTTACCCGCGCCGTTTGGCCCAATGACGCCGACAATGCCGCCCGGAGGCAACCTGAAGGAAAAATCGTCGATCAACAAACGGTCTCCGAACGCCTTGCCGAGATGCGTCGCCTCGATGACGGTGTTGCCCAAACGCGGAGGCGCGGGAATAACAATCTGCGCAGTGTCCGGCGCCGCGTCCTTGCTCTGCTCCAGCAAATTCTCATACGCGGTGATACGCGCCTTGCTCTTGGCATGACGCGCCTTGGGCGACGCGCTGATCCACTCAAGCTCGCGCGCCAACGTCTTCTGTCGCCCTGTTTCCTCACGCGATTCCTGCTCAAGCCGCTTCTGCTTCTGCACGAGCCACGACGAGTAATTGCCCTCGCAAGGAATGCCCTTGCCGCGATCCAGCTCCAAAATCCAGCCCGTCACATTGTCGAGAAAGTAACGATCATGCGTGACCATCACCACGGCCCCCGCATACTGCGCCAAATGCGCCTGCAACCACGCAATGGATTCCGCATCCAGATGGTTGGTAGGTTCGTCGAGCAAGAGCAAATCCGGCTTCTGCAGCAGCAAACGGCACAAAGCGACTCGGCGGCGCTCTCCTCCCGACAATTTCTCCACACTCGCGTCAGGCGGCGGACAACGCAAGGCATCCAGCGCGATCTCGATCTTACGGCCTAAATCCCACAAGTCTTTAGCGTCAATCTTTTCCTGCAAATCCGCCTGCTTATCAATCAGCGCCTGCATCTCGTCAGGATCAGTGACCTCGCCAAGCTTCGCGCTGACCTCCTCGAAACTGTCGAGTAAGCCCTTGTCTTCCGCCAATCCCGCCAAAACATTTTGCTCGACCGTAAGCTTAGGATCAAGCTGCGGCTCCTGCGGCAGATATCCGACAGTAGCCCCCTCTGCCACCCAAGCCTCCCCGGAAAAATCCGTATCCAGCCCCGCCATAATCTTGAGCAAAGTCGATTTACCCGCACCGTTGGGACCCAGTACGCCGATTTTTGCGCCGGGATAGAAGGACAACCACACGTCGTCAAGCACTTTCTTGCCGCCCGGCCACGCCTTCGACAGCCCCTTCATCACATAGACATATTGATAAGCAGGCATTTTATCTCGCTATTCTTTGCCAATGAGTAATCCGTATGACTGACAAGCCGCATCTTGCCCGAAAAGACAACGCCGAAAAGCGGCATATCGAGTCCACGCCAATCTCTATCCACATATCAGACTTGACCTCCGTAAACAACGCGAGCATTCTACACAGAAATACTCACACCGTCAGCCCTACAGGATTCTCGCTCCTGAGGATTGACCCCGCCCCCTTCAAGCAACAGAGGTTTCCATGAATCAAGCATCAATGGCCTTGATCGCGCTATTAGGCCTGTGTCTGGTCGTCATGATCGCGCCAAGAATCCTGAAAATGAACCAAGGCAAGATTTTGGGTAACGTCGCGAAATGGCTTGCCGTCATTTTAGCGCTTAGCCTGCTCTACATAAACTTTGGGCCAGGCAGTAGCCACCCCATCATTCCGCAACCGGCTGGCATGGCTGGCCCCGCAGGTCAACCCGGAGCAGCCCCGCCGCCGCCGCCGCCGCCGCCAATGCCGCCCTCTCCGCCACCTGGACCGTAAGCGAGTCATAAATCAGAAAAATGAAAACGGGCGCCCTTTGATTAAGGGCGCCCGCCCTGTTTCAAAACCTTCTTCGTTACTTGCTAACCCTCAAATTCGACAACGAGTCTCCGATCGCGCTGAACACCTTCTCCAGCTGAGACGTGGAAGGCGAGTAGAAGTAGAAGCTTGCGGAACTCGCGCAATCCTTCAGCAGCTGTAAAGAAGACGCCGGAAGATCAGTGCCAAGAGCGATGCTATAGATATAGATGCCCTTGCTTTTCATCTGGGTGCAAATCTCCTTCGTCCTCCTATCCAATTCTATTATTGCGGCGCTTCCGCTTGTGGTGCCGAGCTTGTTGTCTTTAAGAAACCAGTAAGCGCTATGAGAACTGTTATCTTGTGTGTTCTCACCGTCGGTAAGCAGAACGACTGCCTTGACCATATTCTTGGTATTGTAATCCAGAGGCAAACTGTTGCCGTCCATAGCCCCGCCCCAGAATCCTCTCCAGCGCGGCGAGATCATATGCCAGCCCCAAATCAGCCCCTGATTGACGAGCGTATTGCCTCGAGCCGTCAGCGAGCTGATTTTATCCAGCAACGGCTGTTTCTGGTTGGTCATAAGCTGCACTTCCTTCGGACATAAATAGTTCGGCCCGCGTGTCGACGCGCTCATCGGCGTGACATAGACCGGCTCGGTGCCGACTGCGGAGCACTTGTAGTTGCCCGATGTGTTCTTGGTCTTCAGCCAGCAGTTGTTGCTGTCTGTCGGCCAGTAATATTGGCGAAACAAAGTGGCCGTCTGCAACGCTGAAGGCGGATCGTCGGTAACGTCGTAGCCGCTGCCGCGAGCGTCAACGCAACCTTCCCACGGAGCGTCTGTGGGCCAGGAAAGGCCACTGTTATACGTATCGTCCATCCAAGCGCTGTGCCCCGTGCCGATATTAACCGCCTGCGAGAAGGGAACGATACCGATCCACAGCTTCTCCGCCGTGTCCTTGCTCCCGAACATTGTGTTCACAAGCGCCGTCGCCGCAGTCTTCAAGGCTGCTATCTTGGTAACGCCTTGACCTGCTGTCCAGCTCATGGATCCCGTGGTATCAAGCACCATGATAAGCTCCAAACCTGTCACGGCGCGTGTGACCTGAGCATTGGCCGTGACTGTAATCGTATCGACGCCAACGGTCCCCATGAATGTTGTCGGCATGGTGGCCGTCGCCGATAGGCTGATGATGGTATTCGTGTCATTGACCGTTGCCGAGCAGCCCGTCACCGTGGCGCCCATATACCCTTCAAAATTGGCGTTGAGGTATTTGGTAACCTCCGCGCTCAGGGCGGAGGTGTTCACGGTCGAGCCCGCCGCCAATCCCGCCGCGTCAAGCGAGAATTGCAGCTTGGCTTGCGACAGCTGCATGCGCGCCGTGTCGATGGCAAGCCCAGTCATGCCCGTGATGACCACCATCGAAAGAGCGAGCAAGGGCAAAGTCATGCCCGACTCTGCCGCGATAAAGCGTCTGGCGCATTGAAGAACCAGTTTTTTGAGCGTCGATTGAAACATGACAGCCTCCTTGCCCTTAAATCGGTGTATTGCACAAAGGACTTAACCTCGGCTTGTAAATTGCCGTACGATAAACGACGCCTGACGAAAACAACCCCGACCCAGTAAAAATCGGCGAAAAATCGTAATACACTTCCGAAACCAACACATTGTCATAGTCGTTGAGCGTCAGTCCTGCAGGAAGTGTAGGAACGCCGCCGGTCGTGCCGATCTTGCTTGACTGCACCAATGTCCCACCGCCCGAATATTGCCAACAAATATATGCCGACTCCCCCGCTGGCTTGTAGATCGAGGAAACGATAACAAGCCCCTTATTATCGAAAGGAAACGGCTTCATCAGCTCGCTGGCCGCCAGTATGATGTCGTTGAGTTGCGCCAACGAAAGCGATTTATACTGCGTCGCGATATCCGTGACCGAATAAGCGATCCTGTCCGTCTTCTCGTTAATCAACAGGCAATAGGTCCCGTCCGCGACGCCCAGCAACATCGTGATCCATAACGGAAGCGTCAATGCGAACTCAAGCGCAGCCACTCCCCTCCGGCCATTCCCGCCTGCCTTCCGCCGCGCGCGCGCGCTTCTCGCCAACGCGCAAAGTCTTTTATGAATATGGCTCATTGCGTACCACGATTTGAGATTGAAGATTGACAACCCAATTTCCACCCGTGTCCTGCGTGCCGATCAGCTCCCCGATCATCGGGGTCAGGAATTTCCAAGGATACGTCACGGTGTAAACGACGATCTGTTCCGGCGTTCCCAGCCCCTCGCTGCCCTCTCCGCTGCCAATGCCAGCGAATGTCTCATACGCTTTGGCCGTCATCGTCACATGGGTCATATCGATAAAACTGCCAAGGCTTTCCAGCTGTTTGTTCAAAACCTGACTGACCGTTTCCAATTGCGACTTGCCAGATTCGACGTATCCCGTCTTGGCCAGTCGCGACGTGTTGTAAGTGGCGCTTTCAAGAAGTTGCTGCGCCGTCATCATCATCGTCATTTCCGTGATGCCGGTCAGAAGCATAAAGAAAACCGGCGCGATTAAAGCCATCTCGACAGCCGTCGCGCCACGGCATGAACGCATGAAGCAGGGCAGCGCCACCCGGCTCGTCTTTGCCTTCATGGCCAAAACAATTCGCTCCACACGTTTAATAAGCCCGGCGCGACGCATCCAAAAATTCTCCTCAACAATTCAATAGAACAACGACGTACAATATGGGCCACAACACGTTACGGACAGATTATGACTCTTGGTCCTTGAGACGCCGTTAAGTTTCCAAGACATTTGAGATGTTACTAAATAGTTCAAAATTCGAAGGATCGGCAAAATCACGCCCAGCAAACATGCCGCAAACGCAACGCAACACCGTAAGCCCGCTAGAAATAGCCATGAACGCATTTCAGACCCAGCCACCACGAACGAGCCAGCCCCCAACGCCACCAAAACCAAAGCCCTTTTCCGAGCTAATAATAATATGTTTCCGCTTTCGAAACATTATCGAGCGGACGCAAAAAAGAAGACGCAGAGCTATTCCCCCTCTACTGCGGAGAGGGTTTAGGGCAGGAGAATTTCGCAAGACGCAATTCAGGAGTCAGAAAATAAGGCATAATGGACAAAAGTGTGTGGCTGGGATTTCCGTAACCATATGAGATAGCTATGGGAAACGGAGATTCTGAGATAGCACAAAAAAATGCCCCAAGTGCAGAAGCTTGCGGATCAAGAAAGACTGGCATGCCCGAGGCCAACAAAGGCACAGATGCCGCGATTGCAACCATGTGTGGTTGAAGCCAAGGCGGTGTCGCAGCCGGAAGATAGAGCAAGCCTACACAAGCTACAGTGTCGAGCGGCAAACGCTATCTGACTTAAGCCGCTATACAAAACTGAGCGTCAGGACGCTGCGTCGCAAATTTGATCGCTATCAGCCTGACATCGCTTCGGCACAAATATCCGCCAAGCCAGTGGCGCTGACGCTGGATGGCACGTTCTTCGGTCGCGGGCATGGGCTGATGATCTACCGCGCCGAAGGCCGCAACATCCATTGGCAAGAGATTGAAAACAAGACACTCGCCGTGCTTGAGGACGGATTGAAATATCTGTCGGGACAAGGCTGGCGTTTTTCTAGCGTCACCATAGATGGCCGGAAAGGCGCAATTGGCTTGATCAATCGCATCCTGCCCGGCGTACCCGTCCAATTTTGTTTGTTTCACCAGAAAGCCATCGTGCGCCGCAATATCACAGCTAAACCCAAGACGCTGTGCGGCAGAGAACTGCGGGCGCTCACAGCTTTTCTTGGTTACATCTCCGAAGACCTTTTTCTGGAATGTCTCGACGATCTGCGAACGCGCTATGCAATTTTTCTGAAGGAACGCAATGAACTTGGTCAGTTTAAGCACCGCAGACTGAGGAGCGTTCTCGACCGTCACGCCCGCGCCGACGACTTTCGCCAGCTTGCCGTCCGCGCCGAAGGTGTAGGTAAACTTCCCATCGCTCTCCAGATTGCCGCCATTGTCGTACATAAAGCCCTGAGTCGTCGAGCCTTGCTTGATGCCGTCAAGCTGATTGCTGAACGCCGAGACGCGATAGTCACGGTCGCCCCGCGCGTCCGTCGACCATGTCCGGTTGCCTCATTCATTGCGAAACCCGTGGACTTGAGCGCGGCGCAAGGTCTGGTTTCCACGTGCGTACCAATTCTTTGGCTGCCGCAAGATCTTTGGGGGGCATGTATAAAGCAAGTGCATCTGCCTCCTTTTTGGCTTCTGCATTCCCATGTTGCGCGGCCAGCGTAAAGTACATGTAGGCATAAACAGGGTTGGGTTTCAGCAACTCACCAGTTACAACAGAACCATATCCATTCTTGTAGTAGTGCGCGACTTTGCCTTGAGCCTCGTAATTTCCTGCATCTGCTGCTTTTGACATCCATTTCGCCATGTCGAGTCGGGCGGATTCATAATGTAAATTTGCAGCCTGAACTACAAACAAAGTTAGGATTGGCCATATCAAGAAGTATATAACCAAAATAACACACAATGTAATTTTCTTTTTTGACATGATAGTGCTCATATATAAATTCAAACAATCATTTACGGGGTGAGAGTTGGGTTTAGTTTTCTATTGAGCCACGTATACCACTCTGGCGCTGATGGACCGGATATTTCTGGAAGTTTCGGCGCATTATCAGCCGCATGATTGGCAAAATCGCCTATGTCACCGCTTGGAGGTACTCTGAGTGGCGAATTAGCGTCTGATGCTTGCGTTCCCCAAGCGGTTCCATTAGGGTTCATACAAACAGCATTTGCAGGGCCGATAATTTGATTGACCCAGAGGTTTATTTTCTTTGGCGCATCTCCAAGCCCCGGAGGCACTCGTCTTGAAATGTCCAATAGAGTTGGAAGGAAGTTCGTGAACCAATTTGATATAGAGGCAGAGTCAGTCGCGCTACTTACAGGTAACGTGGTGTTTGATGTGTTCGTACCCGCTTCCAACCCCCAAGGGTCGACCGCGTTCGCGGGATCCCCGCCGACATAGCTATACGTATTCATCCCACCTGCCAGACCAATCGGGTCTGAGGAGATGTAGCTGCCGATTTGGGGGTTGTAGATGCGGTTGTTGTTGTAGAGCAGCCCGGTTTCGGCGTCGTAGTACTGGCCGGGGAGGCGCAGGTCGAACTTGAGGCCGTTTTCGACAGGCTCGGTGTCGCCGAACGGAGCATGGTCCCATTGCAAGACATTTTGGCCGCTTTCGGTGATGATGGCATAGGGTTCTCCTTGTCTTCCCGGATTGACGAACGCCCTTCCGGTCGGCGTCACCACGCCGACGGGCATGCCCGCGAGGAAGATGGTTTCCTGTTCCGCCACGGCGTTTCCGGTTCCTGCGACCATGCCTGTGTACACTCCCGAAACCTGCGCTCCGGCTTGCGCGAAGTACTTCGCCGCGCCGTTCGCTGTCTTCTTCACCCGCTCGCCGAGGCCGTTGGTGGCGTTCTCGACCGTCACGCCCGCGCCGACGACTTTCGCCAGCTTGCCGTCCGCGCCGAAGGTGTAGGTAAACTTCCCATCGCTCTCCAGATTGCCGCCATTGTCGTACATAAAGCCCTGAGTCGTCGAGCCTTGCTTGATGCCGTCAAGCTGATTGCTGAACGCCGAGACGCGATAGTCACGGTCGCCCCGCGCGTCCGTCGACCATGTCCGGTTGCCGTTCGCGTCATAGGCGTAAACCCCGTCCGTGATCTGCGGAACCTGAGACTGGAACGATTTCAGGCGATGATGCTCGTACGTCATGCAGGTGTCGTGATAATCGTTGTTGTTCGCGCACAGAAGCCGCGACGCCGCGTCGTAGCCGTACAAAATGCGTTGCCCGTTCCAGCCGCCATTCGCGCCCGGTTGGCCGAACACGATCTTCGAGAGATTGCCGTCCTGATCCTGTTCGCGCAGGTGATAGAGGTTGACGTGCCCGTCGCCTTGGCTCCATTTTTCCGGCGCGTCGCTGAACGGGAAGTAGGCGATGCCGCCGATAAGCTGTTTGCCGCTCACCTCGATGGTCTCCAGCTTCCCGCTCTTGGCGTTGTAGCCGTATTCCACGGCCTTGCCGGAGGGCAGGAGCGTCGAGTCCAGCTGCCCCGTCTTGTCGTCGAAGTCGTGTCGCGTGACAAGCGTCACGCCGTTAAGCTCCTGCTTTTTGAGGATGACGTTGCCATGCTTGTCATGGTCGAGATAGGTCTTGCCCGATGAATCCTCCACAACGGTCAACCGCCCGATCTGACTGGCGTTTGTCGGGCTGGTGTCATAGGTGTATTTCACCGAGGTCCCGTCGCCGTATTGCGCGACTTTCACCCGGCCCAGAATATCGCGCTCATACGTCGTCGTGAACCCGCGCCCGTCGGTTTCGGTCCACACATTCCCCGCCGGGTCGAACGTGCGCGTGATCTTGCCGCGATCGGGGCTGTTTTCCTCCGTCTGGTTGCCGAGGCCGTCATAGGCGTACTGCGTCTGGTTGTTCTTCGCGTCCGTGATGACGGCGATGCTGTCGTCCGGGTTATAGTCGATCACCGTCACGCCGCCGTCGGGGGCCGTGATGGTATGCACCCGGCGCAGCGCGTCGCGCCCATAGGTCGTGACGTTGCCCACGGGATCCGTGGCGCTGATGATCTCGCCATTGCCGTCGCGGCCATAGGTCGTCGTCTGGCCCTTCGCGCCGATATCCTGCGCAAGGCGGTTGACCGCGTCATAGTTATGCGACCGCGTGCGGACCAACGTGCCCGCCGTGTCGAATACCTGTTCCGTCTTGACGTTGCCGTTGAGGTCGCGGCCAAGCTGCATACGATTGCCGAGCGGGTCGATGATGGCGGCCAGCTGATGCGCCGCGTCGTTTTGCAGCGTGTAATGCGCGCCGTCGGGGGTCGTGACGCCGTTTAAGACATGCGCTTTGTCATAGTCATATTGCGTCGTCTGGAGATTCACGCTGCGCGTCTCGACCTCGCCGTGCGGCGTATAGGTCTTTCTGACGCACAGATTGTTGGGGTCGCAAACGGAGCTTGGACGCCCCGCGCCGTCATTCGTAAAGCCATAGGAATGCCCCAGCGCGTTGGTGATCTTGAACGGAGCGCCGCCGCTGTAGGTGATGGTCGTCACGTCGCCGAGAGGTCCGGTGATCTTGCCGGGATGGCCATATTCGTCGTGGTCGGCATAGGTCCAGCTGCGGCTCTGGCCGCCCGCTGCGGTCGTCTTGCTCAACAACGCGCCGTTGGCGTCGTTATAGGTCCAAGTGGTGACGCGGTTGACGCCCGGCACGCCGCTCGGTTCCGTGAACTGCGTCGGCAGGTTGAACTTCGGATGCCACGTGGTCGTGAAGGTCCGCGCCAGCGGCGTTCCCGCCGCTTCCGTGCGCGTAAGCTCCTGACCGCGCGGGCTGTGGGTGTAGCGCGTGACGTTGTCGTTGTAGTCGGTGCGCGTCGCGACAAAGCCGTATTGGTCGTAGGTCATCGCCTTCGCGCCGATATTCGCGACCGGAGCGCCCGTGACCGCCGTCGGCAGCACGATGTTGTTGTTGGTCGTGAAGTCGTAGCCGTGGACGTTGCCAAGCGCGTCGGTGACCGTCGCGGTTCCGTCCGCGTTATAAGCGACCGTGACTTTCTCGACGCCGCCCGCATGCTCGGTCGAAATCGCCTTGTTGTCCGCGTTGTATTGATAAGTCGCGAAGCGCGCGCCGTTGCCGTCGATGATCCCGGTCAGCGCGTGGGGCAGGCTTGCGCCCGACGTGTTGGCGGATTCGTTATAGACGTAAGTCCGCGTCGCATCGTCGGCATAGGTGACTTTCGCAAGGTTCTTGTTGCCGTCGACGCTGTACTTGACAACCTTGCCGTCCGCCTGCGTGACGGAATCGACGAAGCCGTTGGCATCGTGATGGAAGGTCAGCGTATGCCCATAGGGGCCGCGCGCCGAGCTGAGTTTGTCTCCGGCATTATGATACTGAAGCTGCGTGACCTCGCCCGCGCGGGTCTTGATCGTTTGCAACTGGCCTTTGGCGGAATAGGTTTCCGTGTTGTCGTCGTCGTCCACCAGCGTAAAGCCGCTCGTCGCCGAGCCGCTGAGGGTCAGCGTGACGCCCGGCGCGGCGCTCCAGCCGCTGCCGCTCTGCGTGAAGCTGTAGACGCGGCCATTGGCGCGTATTGCCTTGACGGTCTTGTCGTCGGTCAGTTCCAGCGCGCGATCCCACGTGCTGCGCCAGTTCGCCCCGAATTGCGAAATTCTGCTGTCCTGACTGTTGTAATACCGGATCAGCTCAACGCCAGTGTAGGCCGGGCCTTCGTAATCCGCCTCGACCTGATACTTGTTGCCAGTGCCCACGTTGATCGGGTTGCCTACCGCGCAAGTGACCTTCTGGCAGTCGGAAGCAAGATTGGCGTCTTTCGTGGGATCGGTAGGCGTGGTGGGATCTGTTGGGTCCGTTGGATCGGTGGGGTCAGTGGGATCCGTTGGGTCTGTGGGATCGGATCCGTTGGGTCTGTGGGATCGGGGGTGTCGCCGTCACGTGTAATCGTCCATGTGCCGGGGGTATTGTAATTGCAACCAAGTTTATCTGCGTTATTACTATTATCTGCACCAAAATAATCATAATTTCTTGGAGTTGTATTATAGTGATATTCTGTACCAAATCTTGGGTCTGTGTAGTGATTGATGTTGCTCATGGTTGGCAAGCCGTAGTAGGGGGTCGCTATGTCCCAATCATAAACGCTCCCTTTGTCATCACTCCATATGTTGCCTACAGTGCCAAGCGGACATCCATATTTATTATCAGCCGAGCATTTGGGAATGTCGCTATATGATAAATCATAAACGACGCCATTTACCTCGGCATGAAATTTAGTTGGTTTGGGGGAATCAGCAGCACCAAAGAGTTCATCATCGTTTATGATAAGCCAATGTCGGGGAGTTGTATTTGCGTATATAGTGTCATCGGCAGAAAATGTAATTTCTAGCTTGATATTGCCGTTTAACCCGCATGTTTGATAGTAATCATTATTTAACTTTGTACCGGGAACAAATGGCTTTCCTTCATATTTTAATATAAAATTGACAGCATTGGCATCACGGGGGGCGAAGGCGGAGAGGGCGGCGCTGGCGGCCAGAGCGGTGGCGCAGAGGAACTTGCCCGCGCGTTTGTATTTCAGCGAAATTCTCTTGGCCTGTGCTGCGCTCATGGAAATTCTCCTTTGAAAAATGATCGATCCGAAAAATTTGCCGCGATATTTATGCCCCCCGTCATCACGAAGAGCCTTACTGATGGCGACGACGCAACCCCTTGTTGCGACCCGCCTCGGAATGGACACAATCTATATACTTCAGGTTGTGCCTAGTCACGCATAATCTATGGTAAATAAAGTTTCTTGGTAAGAATTAACCATGACTTGCATGAATACGGGCTTCCCCATACGGCGGAACAGTAACCACGCACTTGCCAGCCTGTTGCGCGAGGCGAACCGTTTGCGCGTCACAGCCCCCCAGCCTTTGCCCGCCGACCTTGTTGAACGGGTGAGACTGAGCAAGCCGAATATCATCCACGCCTTGTTGCATAAGCAAGACAAACAGCCTGCGTTCAACCACGAAGCCTTTGACGAACGCGCGGCCATCATCCAAGCCAACGGAGTGCCTAAACTATGGGCAGAAGGCTTTGCCACCCACTGCACTATGCAATGCCCCGAAAGCTACTGGCCAGAACGCTGGCAACAGATTGTCGATGACGGTGGGCGCTTCCTAGACCGATGGGGAAGGCAAGCTACGAAACTAGGATGGCAGGCCTTGGACGTATTCGGGGTTAATCCCTCTGGCCCCCGAACTGCGCTATGACGGCATGGGGCTTGTCCCCTTGCTGCAAGGCCGTCCTGTCATCGCCATCACAGACAGCGCCGCCCGCATCGACTGCGGACGTGGCGTAACTCAGACCTACCAGCGAACCCCGCGCTTTCAAGCTGCCTGCCTGTGGGAGTTGGACAAGCTCAAATGAATTTTCCACAAGTACGCGCGCGCGCGAGGATTAAGATAAGACCGCATCAAAACAGCTAGCAGGGAACTGACATAATTAGCCTGCCACCCGTTCCCTCATGTTCCCCTCCATCCCCTCTCGTTGGCGTTTAAGTTGTGGGCCTGAAAAACGTCTTTGTGAAAATAACAAAGAAATTCAAAAGAATAATAAATGAAAATGGCGGATGGGGTGGGATTCGAACCCACGGTGAGCTTGCACCCACGCCGGTTTTCAAGACCGGTTCCTTAAACCGCTCGGACACCCATCCTTAAAGGCAGCCAAAGTCATAATGTTTCACCAGCCGCAAGTGAAGCGAAATCTTCCGTGCCGCAACGAAAACAAGGAGAAAGCCCAAAACTTGAACAATTCTGGCCCGATGCTACAAAGGCATGCATGCATCTCAGGACTGGACATCCCCTCATGAGCAAAAGCGCCGCCTGTCCGTGGACAAAGTTGACCGACGTTAAAAGCGTCGAAATCGGCCCGCTTGTCGCTCCGGTCAACATCGAAGTCGCGCTCCCCGGCAGTAAAAGCGTCAGCAACCGCGTGCTGCTCATGGCGGCGCTGGCGGACGCGCCATGCCGCCTGTCCGGCGTACTGCGCAGCGACGATACCTATTGGATGACGGAAAGCCTCAAAACGCTCGGCGCAAACATCGCCATCGACGGATCGAATTTCAGCATATGGGGAAATAACCTCCTCGCCTCACGCAGCCCTACCCGGATCTTCGTCGGCTCGTCCGGGACCGCCGCGCGTTTTCTGCCGGGAGTGCTGGCCGCGCGGCAAGCCGAAACCATCATGGCAGGCAGCGAGCAACTGACCAAAAGACCAATCGCGTCGCTCGTCGAAGGGCTGAAGTCGCTGGGCGCAGCGATCGAAACCATGGGCGAGGGCGAACGCCTGCCGCTGAAAATCTCCGGCGGCGGGTTTGACGGCGGCCAAATCGCCATGTCCGGGGCGCAATCAAGCCAATTCATCAGCGGCGTCTTGATCGCCGCCCCGCTTTCGCGGCAAGGCGTTACTCTGGAAGTCCCCGACGAAATCGTGCAAAGCGACTACGTGAGAATTACGCTGCATTACATGAAAGCTTTTGGCGTCGTCTCCGAAACCAACAACGATCTGACGCGCTTCTTTGTCCCGCCGCAACAGTACCGAGCCGCGAACTTCCCGCTTGAAGCCGACGCCTCGACGGCCACTTATTTCTTCGCGCTCGCCGCCCTGACGGGCGGCCGGACGAAAATCGCCAATCTCGGCACGACGACGACCCAGCCGGATTACGGCTTTGTCGATATTCTGGAACGCATGGGTTGCCGCGTTGTCAAAACCGAAACCACCACGGAAGTCGTCGGCGGCCACCCCCTCAAAGGCGGCTTCGACATCGACATGAAACCGCTATCCGACGCGACTCTAACGCTCGCCGCCATCGCCCCGTTCGCGGACGGCCCCATCCACATCCACAACGTCGCGCATATCCGCCACCACGAAAGCGACCGCATCAAGGTCGCCTGCGATATCCTGACAGGCATGGGCCTGCGCGTAGAAGAACGCCCGGACGGCCTGTCCATCTATCCCGGCAACCCGCGCAAAACGGAAATCGATCCGCGCGACGACCACCGCGTTGCCATGTCGATGGCCCTGACGGGAGCCAAAGGAAATGGCATCGTCATCGACACTCCGTCTTGCGTCTCCAAAACCTGCCCGGAATTTTTCGACTTGCTGTCCGCCTGCGCCGGAGTGTCCGTAACGCCGAAAATGGCCTCATAATCCCCCATGCCCCCAAACGCAACCTCCTCCTCGCCCCGTAAAACCCACTTCATCGGCCTTGCCGGAGCGGGCATGAGCGCCGTCGCCAAGCTCCTGCGCGAAAGCGGCGCGACAGTCATCGGCTCGGACGAAGCGGCCTACCCCCCCGTTTCCGACTATCTGAAAAGCGAGAACCTGACCTGCCGCAGCCCCTACGCAACCTCCAACATCGATCCCGACGTGACGGATTTCGTCATCGGCAAGAACGCGCGTCTTGTGCCCGAAACCAACGCCGAAGTCGCGGGTGCGCTCGCCTCCGGCAAGCCTGTGCGCTCGTTCCCCGAAATTCTCAAACAGCTCGCCGAAGGCAAGGAAACCGCCATAGTCGCCGGAAGCTACGGCAAATCAAGCTGCGCGTCCTTGCTTGCGCACGGACTGATTGAAGCCCAGACCGATCCGTCATGGTTTATCGGAGCGATCCCGCTTTCTCCGACATCCAGCGCGAGTCTGGGACAAGGCAAAATCTTCGTCATGGAGGGCGACGAGTATCCCTCCTCCAATTTCGACGACCGCGCGAAATTCCTGCATTACGCGCCGCGCCATCTTCTACTAACGCCACTCGCGCACGATCACGTCAACGTCTATCCCACGCCTGAAAGCTACCTGCGCCCGTTCGCGCAGCTTGTCTCCAACCTGCCCAAAGACGCGCCGCTCGTTCTGTGCCTTGACGGCGACTTAAGCAAAATCTTTAAATCAAGCCTCCCCTCGCAACAATCCATCGTCACTTATGGCCTCGCCAAAGGCGACTATCGACCCGCGAACATCCTCTGGGGAGAAACCACGCGCTTCACGCTCATGCGCGATGGCGAACCGATCATTGATCTGGAAACCTCCCAGCTTGGCGAGCACAACATAGAAAACATCGTCGGCGTCGGAGCCTTGCTGCTTTCGCAAAACCTCATAAGCCCGGAAACTTTCGCGCGCGCCGTGGCGAGCTTCAAGGGCGTGCGCCGTCGCCTCGACCGCAAATCCGAAGCGACCTCCATACCCATCTACGAAGCTTTCGGCTCCTCGCGCGAAAAAGCCCGCAGCGCAATCGCCGCAATGCGACGCCATTACCCGAACCGTCGCCTTGTCATCGTCTTCGAACCGCATACCTTCAGTTGGCGCAACCGCGCAGCGTTAAGCTGGTATGACGACGTTTTCGACGGCGCAAGCCATGTCTACGTCTATGAACCGGCGGAGCAAGGCGCCACGACGCATGCGCAACTTACGCAACAGGAAATCGTGGCAAGGGTAGCCGCGACCTACCTGCCCGTCACCGCCCTGCCCCCCGCATCGGAGGCTGCGCGCGAAGCCGCAGGGCAAATCGTCGGCGAACTGCAAGCAAATGATGCGCTCCTGCTGCTGACTTCCGGCAATCTAGGCGGCCTGATCGAAACCATCCCTGCGCTGGCCGAACAAAAGTTCCCAATCCAAAAAGCCAAGCGTCTTCCGGAATCGACGACAGCCCGCGAAGCGCGAACCGCCGCCGCCCTGCGCGAAAACCTCCGCAAGCGCAAAGCCCAAAAAGAGGCAAGAAAAGACAAGGAATAGGCATCGAAAGAGCCGCGAAGGAAAAAAACAGGAAAACATAGAAAAATCCCCAAATACCTGTTGACATGATGTTTCCCACTACGTTACAACTTGTCCCACTTTCTCATTCCGGAAGACCAAGATGGAGGGAGGAAGGGTTGGCAAGGCCAACGGACCCTCTGTCCAGCTGGCATGAGGGAGAAAAACCGGAGACCTTGGACAACGGGTAGGCCGCCCTAGCGGAACCGGAGCAGATTGGGCGCCGGAGCCGTGAATCGGGGGGAGCGCGCTTCCATCTCGGAGGATAGAGACAAGAAAGCAAGGAATTGAAGAATGTTAAGAAGAGAAAATAAAGAGAGAAAGAACCATAAGAGAAGAATGGAAAACGACCTGCCCGCAAGCGCGACCTAATCCCCTCCCCCTTGCGGGGGTGATGAGTGAGGGGAGACGGGCAAGCCGCCAGCCATAGTCGTAATTGTTATATACCCATCGCGCATCAAGAGTTGGTTAGTCATTGCCACAAGACAGGCGCGACTCCCTCGCCCCCGTGAGGGGGAGAGGGTTGGGGTGAGGGGGCGAGTCTATCGCGTGAATCCAAACACCACCCTCACCCCAAACCCCTCTCCCTCCCAAGGAGGGCGAAGGGCTTTGCGCCGTGCCAGCGGCAAGAATACTCCCAACTCTTGAACAGCAAGGGGTATACTCATAACAGTTCAAGAGTTGGGCGTAGCCAAAGCTAGCACGGCCTGATTGCCTCCCCCTTGCGGGAATGGCTGCCGCATCGTAATCCTAAAAGCGAAGACGGCAGGCGACATAGCCATTTGCCGAATCCAGCCCCTTGCCGCCGTCTCAGGATAAAGTTAAAAGCGCATAGACGCGCCTAACTCATGCAAGGAACCCGCCATGTCGGTCATGCCCGATCACTGGATACGCGAAAAAGCCGCCAAGTGCGGCATGATCTCGCCGTTCGAGGAGAAGATGCAACGCAAGGGAGTCATCTCCTATGGCTTGTCGTCCTACGGCTACGATGCGCGACTGGCGGACGAATTCAAGATCTTCACCAACATCGACAGCGCGGTGGTGGATCCCAAAAACTTCTCAGACCAAAGCTTCGTCGATCGCAAAACCGATGTTTGCGTTGTGCCGCCGAACTCCTTCGCGCTGGCGCGAACCGTGGAATACTTCAAGATCCCGCGCGACGTGTTAGTGATCTGCCTAGGCAAATCGACCTACGCCCGCTGTGGATTGATCGTCAACGTGACCCCGCTGGAGCCGGAATGGGAAGGCCATGTGACGCTCGAAATCTCGAACACCACGCCGCTGCCCGCGCGGGTCTTCGCCAACGAAGGCATCTGCCAGTTCTTGTTCCTAAAGGCCGACAGTCCCTGCGAAGTCTCCTACGCCGACCGAGGCGGCAAATATCAGGGCCAGCGCGGCGTGACGCTGCCCAAGATGGAAACAATGCGCCTCGAAACCGCCGCGACCGGGAAGAAGGTCGTCAATGGATAGCATACGTATCGTCGGCGGCGCTCCGCTCAAAGGCAAAATCGCCATCAGCGGCGCGAAGAACGCGGCTCTTCCGCTCATGGCCGCGTCGTTGTTGTCCGACGAAACGCTGACGCTCGACAACGTGCCGCGCCTCGCCGACATAGAAACCATGGCGAGCCTCCTAAGCCAGATGGGCGCAAGCGTAAGTCGCGCTGGCCCGGCGCAACACACCGTGGCGCTGAAGGCGCAAAACATAACCGACATTACGGCCCCCTACGACCTTGTGCGCAAAATGCGCGCCAGCGTTCTGGTGCTTGGCCCCCTCGTCGCGCGTTGTGGCGAAGCGAAAGTCTCGCTACCGGGCGGCTGCGCCATCGGTACGCGCCCCGTCGATTTGCACATCGCGGCGCTGCAAGCGCTTGGCGCGGATGTCGCGCTTGATAACGGCTACGTCCATGCGAAAGCGCCGCAAGGCCTTAAGGGAGCGGAAATCGTCTTCCCGCTTGTGACCGTGACAGGCACTGAAAACGCGCTCATGGCGGCCTCGCTTGCGAAAGGAAATACCACAATAGTCAACGCCGCGCGAGAGCCGGAAGTCATTGATCTTGCGCGATGCCTGGTCGCAATGGGAGCCAAGATCGAAGGCATCGGCTCTGATCGCTTGCGCGTTCAGGGCGTCGACAAGCTGCATGCCGCCACGCACGCCGTTGTGCCCGATCGAATCGAAAGCGGCACGTTCGCGATGGCCGCCGCGATTACGCATGGCGATCTGGAGCTAACCGGAGCGAAACTGGAACACTTAAGCGCAGCCGCGCGAAAACTCTCCGAAGCTGGCGTGACGTTGGAAGAAACGGCATCAGGCCTCCGCGTGTCATGTCAAGGCGCCCTGCGCGGCGTCGATGTGATGACTGAACCTTATCCCGGCTTCCCGACCGATCTCCAAGCGCAGATGATGGCGCTGATGGCCGTCGCCGAAGGCGCGTCGATGATCACCGAAACGATCTTCGAAAACCGCTTTATGCATGTGCCGGAGCTACGCCGCATGGGCGCGAACATTAACATCCAAGGCTCCTCGGCGCTCGTGCGCGGCGTGGAATCCCTGACCGGAGCGCCCGTGATGGCGACGGACCTCCGCGCCTCCGTCTCGCTCGCGCTTGCAGGCCTCGCGGCAAAGGGCGAAACCACCCTGAACCGTATCTACCACCTTGATCGCGGCTATGAGAATCTGGAAGAAAAACTTGCCGCCTGCGGCGCGAACATCGAGCGCGTGAAAACGGCCGCATAAAAAAGGGAAACGATTAACCATGCCTGCATCGCCATCCCCCTCCGCTCAAGGCCTCAAACTACAAGCGAAGGACGCCGAAGATATTCAAGTCATCTCAGCGATCCTGCAAGACTCCATCGTGCCGCTCTGCGACATGACCTACCGCCCTGAAGAGCGCTGCTTTGTCATGGTGGCCCAGCGCCTGAGAAAAGAAACGACAATCGAGAACCCCGACGCGGCCTGCGAACGCATTTGCAGCGCCATCGACATTCAGGGCGTGGAATCCGTCCAGTCGCACAATCTGGATATAACGCAAAACGAAGGACAAATGCTGGAATTGCTCATGATGCAGCTAGAAGGCAATATTCTCACCCTGCTGTTTTCCGGAGACTCGCGCATCAGGGCCCAATTAGGCCCCTGGTCGCTGCGGCTACAGGATTTCGGCGAACCTTGGCCCATCTCCTGCCCCCCTTGCCACGACAGGCCTCCAACGAGCCAAAATAGTTAACGATAGCCCCCTTATGCGCTTTTTCTTGACCTTCGCGCCGCCGTTGCGTATGTGAAGGGGCTGCGCTGCGACAAGCGGCGCCATTAACCATACAAACAGGACAGGAAAGACGTTCAGGAACCACCATGGCCACACATAAATCAGCCGCCAAACGCGCGCGCCAGACCCCGCGCCGCACCGCCGTCAATCGCAAGCGCCGCTCCATCGTCCAGACGATCGTGAAGGGCGTAGAGCAAGCTCTCGCATCCGGCGACAAAGACAAAACAGTCGAAGCGCAACGCAAGGCCGAAGCGGCGCTCGCCCGTGGCGCCTCGCGCGGCACGCTTCACTGGAGAACCGCAGCCCGCAAGACTTCGCGCCTCGCCAAGCGCGTGAAAGCCGCAGCAGGCAAAAAAGCCTAAACGGAATCCATTCGCATCTCTCGCAGCCGGGACCATAGCGCACGCCGTAGTCCCGGCAGCGAAACAATCCTTCCCAAAGCGATCATGCGATTTTTGTCCTGCGTCTCTGGCTAGAGCGAACTATAGTCGTTCCCCACACTACCCTACACATTACCCTATTGTTTGATAAGAAAACTTATCTTGGCCGTCCGCGTCATTCCGGCGCAAGCCGGAATCCAGCAACGCCGCGTCTGCGGCGCGAAAGATTCTCAATCGCGCTCACAATCGTAGGCCGTGAATTCGATTTATTCGTCTCGCTGCCGCTCGCAAGCTGGATTCCTTAAGTTCACAAACGAAGTGCAACACCCTGCTAAGGTGTTGCGGTCATGGGAAAAAGCTATCAACAGTTTTCGCCGGAATGACGCGTGTGGCTTGTTTTTCCTGCAATGTCAATGCATCCATCTGTAGGGTAGCATGGTCGTTGCCAGTAACTTCCGCATTCCACAAGCTATCGTCATCGCGAACGAAGCGACGCGATCCAAAAGCCACGGGGGACCGCCATTCCGACTCTAGATTGCCGCGTCGCCTGCGGCTCCTCGCAATCACGGCCCTTTCCGCAAGGATGTCCTTTGCAACCATCAAGAACGGGCCTGGAAATTACCTTTCACCCACGCTTATGCATGAATCACGCACTGAAATTTCTTTTTTCAGCGTTCGCTTTTCGGTCGCTGGACAAACGCCTCTGCCGTGATTTACTGTCCACGTCTGTTCGGCGCAATGCCGCCTGATGAGGCCCAAGCTTTCCGGCGAACGATACATACGAAATCCTGAAATTATACAGATGCCATGCGTGCAGAAAATCACTTGCCGTTACAACCTCGTCAGAAGTCCGCCTCCTACCGCTAACCCAAACAGCCAACTCCGGCATATGTCGGTGTATGAGTTTTCTTGTCGTGACGAGCTTGCTCGCAAGCAGCCACTGGCAAACGAGTTAAGTGTCGAATTCCCATCAAGACCGCCGCGTTAAAGCCTTCGTCTTTCTCTCTCGATGTCCTGCGGAGCGCACATGAATTTACAGGCCGTTACGACCGAAGAATGCGAAGTCAAGAAACCGCTTTCATCGCTAATTGTTCAAGATAACAAAGCCAAGTGGCAAAAATTCCATGCGGGTCTACGTGAGCATTTTGGCGACGCCGCCTTCCGCCGCTGGTTCGCGTCGCTTGCGGGTGAAATAACCGACCATAACGGACGCGCCCGGCTAACCATGGCGCTGCCGACGCGATTCATGCGCGACTGGATTGAGGCGCACTACGGCGACACCATCCGCGCCCTCTGGAACCACATCTCGCCGCAAGGCTATGTCGAATTTTCCGTAGCCTCCCCGCTGTCCGCCGCCGCCGCCGTTCCGTCTGAGCAGCCGCAAATTCAGCCTCAACCTTCTGCGCGCGCGATGCCGTCGCCGCCGCTGCTGCAACCCGCCGCGCCCCAAATCGCGCCCCAAACAGCGACCGCGCAAATCACGGGCACGCCGCTCGCGATGACGCCCGATCTCGACGCGCGTTTTACCTTTGACAACTTCGTGGTTGGCAAACCGAACGAACTCGCCTACGCCGCCGCGCGTCGCGTCGCGGAGACAGAAAATCCGAGTTTCAATCCCCTATTCCTTTACGGCGGCGTCGGCCTCGGCAAGACCCACCTCATGCACGCCATCGCCTGGCATATCCGCACGCACTTCCCGCAACGGCAAGTCATCTACATGTCGGCGGAAAAGTTCATGTGCCAATTCGTCCGCGCCTTGCGATTTAAGGACACCGTCGCGTTCAAGGAGCAGTTCCGCTCAGTCGACGTGCTGATGATTGACGATGTGCAATTCATCTGCGGCAAGGACACGACGCAAGAGGAGTTCTTCCATACCTTCAATGCGCTGGTGGACCGCAACCGTCAGGTCATCATCTCCGCCGACAAATCTCCGCAGGATCTCGATCAGATGGAGGAGCGCCTGCGCTCGCGCCTCGGCTGGGGACTGGTGGCGGATATTCATCCGGCAACTTACGAACTGCGCCTCGGAATCCTGCACGCGAAGGCCGAAAAACTCGGCTGCGCCGTTCCCGACAAAGTCATGGAGTTCCTCGCGCATAAGATCGCCTCGAACGTGCGTGAGTTGGAAGGCGCGCTCAACCGCATCATCGCGCACGCGCAGCTGGTGGGCCGCACGATCACGCTTGAAATGACTCAGGAAGTCCTCACCGACCTCCTCCGCGCCAGCGAGAGGCATATCACCATCGATGAGATCCAGAAGAAAGTCGCAGAACACTACAACATCCGCATTACCGACATGCATTCGGCCCGTCGCGCAAGACAAGTCGCAAGACCCCGCCAAGTCGCCATGTATCTGGCCAAAGCGCTCACGCCGCGCAGTCTGCCCGAAATCGGTAGAAAGTTCGGAGGTCGCGACCACACCACCGTTATCCATGCCGTCCGCAAGGTCGAAGAATTGTCGGAAGCCGACCAATCCTTCCGCGAAGATGTGGACTTACTCCGCAGGTTGTTGCAGAATTAGACAATGGTTTGTAGCCCCCAAACCCTTCTTTAAAAGGGTTAAACCAACGTCGAAATAAGGACCGTCATCGCGAGGAGCCTTCTTCAGGCGACGCGGCGATCCAGAGTCGGTGGCGATGTCCTGCGGGATTCTGGATTGCTTCCGCCGTCGTTGCTACGCAACTATGGCGGACAGGTCGCCCCCAAGAGGGGGCTCGCAATGACGGCGCTGTTTCCACCTTCGTCTTTACGCCTTCAACGAGGCTTGGCAGTTACAATGGTTTTGCTTACTGATCGCAGCCGCAAGCGCAGTCTCGTTCCCTCCTCCTCGTCGGGAGGGTTAACCCTAACCCTCCCCACGAGGGGGAGGGAGCTGGGCCGCGCCAATGGCCAGAATTATTCTTCTCCATGAAAGCCCCTTCCTTCTGGTATCGCCCAGCCGGAGCGCTCGCCTCGCTGCTTATGCCGCTAGGATGCGCCTACGCCGCAGCCACGGCATACAGGCTATCATCAAGCCATCCCTATCGCCCCAAAACTCCCGTCATCTGCGTCGGTAACATCACGGCAGGCGGCGCGGGCAAAACCCCGACAGCGCTCGCGCTCGCGCAACTACTGCAAAAGCTTGGTCATCGGCCCGCCTTCGTCTCGCGCGGCTACGGCGGCAGGCTAACAGGCCCGACCAAAGTCGATCCCGCGCGACATGCCGCCGCCGATGTCGGCGACGAGCCGCTTGTGCTCGCGCGACAAGCCCCCGTCTGGATCTCCCGCAACCGCGCGGCGGCAGCGAAGGAAGCGGAAAAGCAATCGACAATTCTCATCCTCGACGACGGACTTCAGAATCCATCCGTGGCGAAAGATTTAAGTATCCTCGTCATCGACGGCGAGACCGGAATCGGCAACGGCCTCTGTATCCCCGCAGGCCCCTTGCGCGAACCGTTCGCCGCCGCGCTCCAGCGCGTGCAAGCGCTCATCATCATCGGCCCAGAAGACAAACAAAACCTCGCCGCGCAAGCCAGCTGCCCCGTCTTCCGCGCGGATTTTATCCCGACGAATCTCGACGACCTCCCGCGCGACAAGCCATTCCTCGCCTTCGCAGGCATCGGCAGACCAGAGAAGTTTTACGCGACTTGCCACAAAGCAGGCTTAACCCTCGCCGCCACGCGCGACTTCTCCGATCATCATGCCTTCTGGCCAAGCGACCTCAACGCGCTGACTGAAGAGTCGCAACGCCTTGAAGCAATGCTCCTGACAACAGAGAAGGATTACGCAAGACTGCCTCTAGAATTTGCGAAGCGCGTATATGTCTTGCGCGTAAATCTCGTGATAGACAATCAACAGGCGCTGTCCGACCTGCTCAAGAAAGTCTGCCCGCCACTCCTATAGGCGCGGCATCTGCCTCTGCAAAGCATCCAGCGCGCCTTGCAGAATATAGGCCGCCGCCGCCTTATCGATCACCGCGTCGCGCCGCTTGCGGCTCATATCGTCGGAAATCATAAAGCGCTCAACCGCCGCCGAAGAAAGCCGCTCATCCCAAAAAGCGATCGGCATATCGGGAACCGGCAAAACGCCTTGAGCCAACAGATTCCGCGCGAACGCCCGCGCCGACTGCGCCGAAGGCCCCTCCGACCCGTCCATATTCTTAGGCAGCCCGATCACCAGCCCTCCGACCTGCCGCTCTTGAACGATTTTCGCCAACATCGCAGCGTCCTGCGAGAACTTCTTGCGCATAATCGTGGTCAAAGGCGACGCCACCCGCAAACCCGGATCGGACACGGCGACGCCAATCGCCACGCTTCCGGGATCAATCCCCAGAAGACAGGTTCCTTGAGGCAAAAGCCCTGATAATTCGGAAAGGTTGCACAGCGCCATGGCCAATGATAGCTTGCGCTTACCGCATATCAAAGCCGTATTTCTTAATTTATCGGCCTTAGTGCGCTTTGTATAAAGCAAGCAGAGCCTAATTCCCTCCCCGCAAGGGGGAGGGAATTAGGCTGCGCTATCGGCTAAGACGAACACAACAGAACACAGGTCTGGCATGTCCATCGACGCTAAAACAGCAGATAAAATCGCGCATCTGGCGAGGCTCAAAGTCCCGGCGGAAGAAAAGCAATCCGTCGCGGGCGAACTGAACAAAATTCTCGGCTGGGTCGAACAATTGAACGCGCTCAACGTGTCGAACGTCGAGCCGCTCGCCAACGTCAACGACAAAGCGCTGCGCAAGCGCCCGGATATCATCAACGACGGCGGCCATCCGAAGGATATCCTCGCCAACGCGCCGTCGAGCACCGCCGACTTCTTCACCGTGCCGAAAGTGGTGGAGTGAGGATTTCCATGCCATTAAGGACGGCGTCATGCCCGCGCAGGCGGGCATCCCATTTGTTTCATGCATAAAACAGGGATAATTATGACCAAACTAACCGATTTATCCGCCACCGAAGCGCTCGCCGGATTAGCCGCCAAACAATTCAGCGCCGTGGAAGTGACGCAGGCGCATATCGACGCGAACAGCGCCGAAACCGCCAAAGCCCTGAACATCTTCATCACGCCAACCTTCGATCTCGCGCTGAAGCAAGCCAAAGAGTCCGACGCGCGCCGCGCCGCCGACAAGGCCGGAGCCATGGACGGAATCCCCATGGCGATGAAGGACCTCTATTGCACCAAAGGCGTCCGCACCACCGCCGCAAGCCATATCCTCGACAATTTCGTTCCTCCTTACGAGTCCACCGTCTCGCAGAAACTGCTCGACGCTGGCTGCGCGATGCTCGGCAAGGTCAACCTCGACGAATTCGCGATGGGTTCCGGCGGCGTCACCAGCTATTTCGGCCCCGCCATCAACCCATGGTCCGGCCCGGAGCCAGCCAAAGCCGCGCGCAAGCTGATCCCCGGCGGCTCGTCCAGCGGCTCCTCGGCATCGGTCGCCGCGCGTCTGGCCATGATCGCCACCGCGACCGACACGGGCGGCTCGATCCGCCAACCCGCCTCCGTCACCGGCCTCTGCGGCATCAAGCCAACTTATGGCCGCTGCTCGCGCTGGGGCATCATCGCCTTCGCTTCCTCGCTCGATCAGGCGGGCACAATGACGCGCACCGTCGCGGATTCGGCGCTGATGCTGAAAACCATGGCAGGGTTCGATCCAAAGGACTCCACCTCCATCGACACGCCTGTGCCGGACTACATGTCCGCGCTGGGAACCTCCGTCAAAGGCCTCAAAATCGGCATCCCCAAGGAATACCGCATTGAAGGCATCAACCCCGAAGTCGATGCGCTGTGGAACAAGGGCAAGGATATGCTGCGCGACGCGGGCGCGGAAATTGTGGAAGACATCAGCCTGCCGCACACCAAATATTCCCTACCCGTCTATTACATCATCGCCCCCGCCGAAGCTTCCTCGAACCTCGCGCGCTACGACGGCGTCAGATTCGGCCTCCGTGTGCCGGGCGAGAATCTCGCAGATATGTACGCCAACACGCGCGGCGAAGGCTTCGGCAAGGAAGTGCGCCGCCGCATCCTGATGGGCACATATGTGCTCTCCGCAGGCTACTACGACGCCTATTACTTGAAAGCCCAGCGTGTGCGCCGCCTGATCCGCAACGACTTCGACGAAGCCTTCAAACGCTGCGACGTGCTGCTAACTCCTGCCTCCCCCTCCACGGCCTTCGCGATTGGCGAAAAGCAGGATGACCCGATCCAGATGTACCTCGAAGACGTGTTCACCGTGCCGCTTAATCTCGCAGGATTGCCCGGCATGACGGTTCCCGTAGGCCTCGCGCAAAACGGCCTGCCCATGGGCCTCCAGATTATCGGCAAATCCTTCGACGAAATGACCATATTCAAAGCCGCTTCGGCGCTGGAAAAGGCGGCCAATTTCACGCACAAACCGCCATTTACAGCGTAATAGAAAACGCACTCTTACAATCAGACAAAACGGTATAACCAATGGCGACAATTCAAGGCAACACAGGCGAATGGGAAATGGTGATCGGGCTGGAAGTCCACGCTCAGGTCATCTCGCAAAGCAAGCTCTTCTCCGGCGCGGCGACGCAGTTCGGCGCAGCCCCGAACGAGCAGGTCAGCACCGTGGACGCGGCCTTTCCGGGCATGCTCCCCGTCATCAACGAAGTCTGCGTCGAGCAAGCGGTGCGCACAGGCTTAGGGCTGAAGGCGCAAATCAACCTGACTTCCGTGTTCGACCGCAAGAACTACTTCTACGCCGACCTGCCCGCTGGCTATCAGATCAGCCAGTACACGCAGCCCATCGTCGGCAAGGGCGAAATCCTGCTCGACCTCGCGGACGGCACGACCCGCGCCATCGGCATCACCCGCCTGCATCTGGAACAAGACGCGGGCAAGAGCATGCACGACCAAAGCCCCAACGAAACCTATGTCGACCTCAACCGCGCGGGCGTCGCCCTGATGGAAATCGTGTCGGAACCCGACATGCGTTCCGGCGAAGAAGCCGGAGCCTACTTAAAGAAACTCCGCGCCATCCTGCGCTATCTCGGCACCTGCGACGGCAACATGGAGGAAGGCTCCATGCGCTGCGACGTGAACCTGTCCATGCGCCGCATGGGCACGACCGAGTTCGGCACGCGCTGTGAAATCAAGAACGTCAACTCGATCCGCTTCGTGCAGCAGGCCATCGAATACGAGTCGCGCCGTCAGGTCGAAGTGCTCGAAAGCGGCGGCAAGATCAATCAGGAAACGCGCCTGTGGGACACCGGAAAAGGCATCACGCGCTCGATGCGCTCGAAGGAAGACGCGCACGATTACCGCTATTTCCCCGACCCGGATTTGCTGCCGCTCAAGCTCGACGCGCAATGGGTCGAAGGCATCAAGGCTACGCTGCCGGAACTCCCCGACGACAAGAAAGCCCGCTTCATCGCGGAGTATAAGCTCTCGCCCTACGATGCCTCGGTGCTCGTGGCCGACCGCGAAACGGCGGAGTTCTTTGAACAAGTCGCCAAAGGCCGCGACGGCAAAATCGCCGCCAATTGGGTCACCGGAGAATTCTTCGGCGCGTTGAACAGGCTCGGCAAAACCATCGCCGACAGCCCCGTCTCAGCCAAAGCGCTAGGCGAACTGATCGACCTCATCGCCGATCAAACCGTCTCGAACCGCATCGCCAAGGATGTCTTCGAAGCCATGCTGGAAACCGGCAAACCCGCCGCCGTGATCGTCGAGGAACGCGGCCTGAAACAGGTCACCGACACCGGAGCCATCGAAAAAGCCATCGACTCCATCCTCGCCGCCAACGCCGACAAAGTCGTGGAATACAGGTCAGGCAAAGACAAACTCTTCGGCTTCTTCATCGGCCAAGTCATGAAAGCGACAGGCGGCAAAGCCAACCCCGCGATGCTGAACGACATCTTGAAAAAGAAGCTGAGCGGATAAATCGTCTCAGACTTACTGATTGATACTGCTAAAAGAATACTCTCTCCGCTGGTCATGCCCGCGCATGCGGGCATCCAGCTCCCGACGTTGAAACAAAGCCAATACCTACAAGCCAAGCGCACACATCTGGGACAGGGGATGGATGCCCGCCTTCGCGGGCAAGACGCTTGCGGCTTATTTTTCCTACAATATCAAGGAACCTGTCTGTAGGGTAGCATGCTCAGATCCAACACATCACCTTCCGCCCGCCAGCCATCTCCTTTTCGGCGTCAGGCGCAGTTGCTGTTTGATCTCGATCATGCGCAGGCAGGCTTCCGCCGCTGCCCCGGCCCGGTCCTGACGCGCGGCATCGGCGCGTTCCAGAGCCTGCTCCTTCGTCGCGCAGGTCAGAATCCCGTTGCCGATGGCAAGGCAGTGCCTGATTGCCAGTTCCTGCAAGCCCCGTGCGCTCTCGTTGCCAACGATCTCGTCATGCTGCGTCCCGCCCTTGAGCACGCAGGCGAGCGCGACATACCCGTCAAAACGCCGCCGCAAGGCATCGAAGTCCAAAGCCTTAACCGCACAAGCAATGACCGCCGGAATCTCCAGCGCCCCCGGAACCGTCAAAACCTCATGCGTCGCCCCCGCCAGCCCCAACACCGTCCGCGCCGCGCTAAGTTGCATATCGGCGATATCGTCGTAAAATCGGCCCTCGACGATCAGCACATGTGGATTTGTCTCGAACGAAAAGACTGCGGGTTCGCGATTATGTTCCATAATATTCCCCAAAGTGCGCTGCGTCATGCCCGCGAAGGCGGGCATCCATCTCCAACCGTCAGCGGAAGCGCAACGCGCTCCCTATCCATCCTCTCCTTGACATCGCGAGCTGGATGCCCGCCTTCGCGGGCATGACAGGAAGAGAATGCAACATGTAGCCCTCTTTGCCCGACCACGGCAATGCCATATCCATCCAGCCCAACGATGGAACGCGGCGTGTTCGACAACGACACGATTTCCTTGGCGCCAAGATCCAACAGAATCTGCGCGCCCATGCCGTAATCGCGCAACGCCTGAGCGGAAGCATCGCGCCTTCCATCAAGATTGGCCATATCTTGCAACAACACGACCACCCCGCGCCCCTCTTGCGCGATTATACGCATCGCCGCTTCCAGCTCCCCGCCATGCCCACGCGAACGGTCGCCCAGAACATCCTCCAGCACATTCATCGCATGCATGCGCGTCAAGATCGGCCCCGCGCGAACCTCCCCCTTCACCAAAGCCACATGCCGCGCCTTCGTAAGCCTATCCTCATAGACATGCATCTGAAAACGCCCGCCGAAAACGCTGTCGATATCTCCTGAAGACACGCGCTCGACCAGACATTCCGTGCGCCTGCGCAAAGCGATCAAATCCGCGACCGTGCCGAGCTTGATCCCATGCTGCCGCGCGAACCGCGCAAGATCGGGCAGCCGCGCCATCGTCCCGTCGTCGTTAAGAATCTCACAGATCACGCCCGCCGGAATCAACCCCGCCAAACGCGCCACATCGACCGCCGCTTCCGTATGCCCCGCGCGAACCAGAACGCCCCCGTCCCGCGCGGTCAGCGGAAACACATGGCCGGGCGTAACAACGCTGTTCGGCCCCGCCTGCGCCGCAATCGCAGCTTGAATCGTGTGCGCCCTGTCAGCGGCGGAAATCCCCGTCGTCACGCCTTCGCGCGCTTCGATGGAAACCGTGAAAGCCGTCTGGTGCCGCGCCCCGTTATGCGCCGCCATGGGCGCCAGCCCCAGCTTCTCAATCTGCGCGCGCTCCATCGCAAGGCAAATCAATCCGCGCCCATGGCGAGCCATAAAATTGATCGCTTCCGAAGTCGCGAATTGCGCCGGAATGATCAAATCGCCTTCGTTCTCGCGGTCCTCATCGTCGGCCAGAATGAACATGCGCCCTTGTCGAGCTTCCTCGATCAAAGCTTCGGGCGAACAAATCGCCGCATCTCGCGTCGTCGAAGCCGCAAGCGCCAAAGAAGACTTCATTGCGCCGCCTCCTGCGACTCGCAACCCAACCTATGCGCAACATACCGCACAATCGTATCCACCTCGAAATTCACTTCGTCGCCCGCCTTTCGCTCGCCCAAAGTCGTCGCGGATAAAGTATGCGGAACCAAATTGACGCCAAACCGCCCCCCTTGAGACGAGTTGATCGTCAGCGACACGCCATCGACCGCCACCGAGCCTTTGACCGCCAGAAATGCCGCGAAAGCCGCCGGAGCCTCGAACGCCACGCGCCGACTGTCATTCTCCGCGACAACGCTGACGATCTTCGCGACGCCATCCACATGCCCCGACACCAAATGCCCACCCAGCTCCTGCCCCGCCAGCAACGCGCGTTCCAGATTGATCCGCATGCCCGCATGCCAGCTCTTCGCCGTCGTCAAAGAAAGCGTCTCCTGCGACATCTGCGCCGTAAAGCTCCCGGCCTCCTGCGAAACAACCGTCAGGCACACGCCATTGCAAGCGATCGACGCGCCAATCGCAACATCGCATAATACATCTTCATCCGCCGCGATCCGCAAGGTCCAGTCGCGCGACGGATCCAGCGAAGAAATAATGCCGATGGTTTGAATAATTCCTGTGAACACGATTCCTTCAGCTTTCTAAAACAATCACGCCGACTCTTTCTTCAGCGTATCGACAAACTCCTCGAAATCGTCGGTCGAGCGAAAATCCTTGTACACAGAGGCATAGCGCACATACCCGACATGATCGAGCGCGCGCAACGCATCCATCGCAAGCTCGCCGATCTTGGAAGCCGGAACGTCGTTCTCGCCTAAGGCTTCCAGTTGCCGCACCAGCCCATTGACGATCTGCTCGATCCGCTCGCCGTCGAAAGGGCGCTTGCGCATCGCGATCTTGAGCGACCGCGCGATCTTCTCCCGATCAAACGGCTCGCGCGATCCGCTGTTCTTCACCACCGTTAACTCGCGCAACTGCGCCCGCTCGAAAGTCGTGAACCGCGCCCCACAGCTCCCGCAGAACCGGCGACGCCGAATCGCGGCGTCGTCCTCGGTCGGACGGCTGTCTTTCACCTGAGTCTCGTCATGTCCACAAAAAGGGCAGCGCATACATCAATCTCAGCTCATTGCCGCGACAAACCCGCCGTGATTCCCTCCCCCTTGCGGGGAGGGTTAGGGTGGGGGATCAGAGGTCAGAAAACAGGTATCAATTATCAGAAAAACGTTGCGGCAAGGTTCTTATAATTGACTTCTATATTCTGCTTTCTGAATCTCCCCCACCCTAACCCTCCCCGCAAGGGGGAGGGAAGCGCGCCGCGCTGCCGCTTATATTGCAGTCAAACTCTAACAGGTCTCTCCCTTATCGCCAACCAGCTTGACGATTCTAGCGTAAAATGCCATAGTATTCATACCAACACACCCCCCGCGCAACTGGCGTCGATGTGGCAGAACCACAGGGAAGCGCGGGATATCTGATGTCGCGCGCCTGGGCATTCCGTGTTCAACACGTTGAAACCAGGAGGCGCATTATGAGTGCAGAACCCCACATTTCATTAATCCCCACAGATACAGGCCTGCTTGATTCTGCGCGAGTGGTTCAAATTGACCGCCACCGCAAGCTGTTCTTCCGCGCCTCTGCCCGTCAAGCGACAAGAAAAGGCGGTAAGAATTGGGCCAAACTCACCCCCAAAGAAAAACAAGCCCGTATCCACGATGAAACAAGCCTCGGCGAAGCCATGGGCGTGCCCATGATCCCGGTCTGTTTCCAGACCATGGAAAACTTTGCCGCATGGATAGCCAACAAGAATCAGGCTCGATATCTAGCGCCGAAGCCCGCATAATTCTCAGTTTAGCTTGCGCGTCCAAAGCAAGGATTGTAGCTTCGGCGCGCAAGCCGATTGACGAAAGAATTCTTCAAGCCAAATCACTAAATCCATAGCGGAGCCTTACAAATGACCAACTTCACCTATTCGCAAGCCGCGCTCGACCGCCTCAAAGCCTCGGACCCGGAAATCTTCGATGCGTTGATGCATGAGGAAATCCGCCAGAGCGAAGGCGTCGAATTTATCCCGTCGGAAAACTACTGCTTCCCCGAAGTCTACGCTCTGCTCGGATCTGTCTTCAACAACAAATACTCCGAAGGCTACCCCGGACGCCGCTATTACGGCGGACAGGAAAACACCGATATCATCGAAACTTTGGGCCGCGAACGCGCCAAGAAACTTTTCCGCGCGGAGCACGCGAACGTGCAGCCTCTGGGCGGATCGGCCATGAATCAGGCGGTCTATTTCGCGCTGCTGCAACCGGGCGACACCGTCCTTGCCATGGATCTCTCCCATGGCGGCCACTTGACCCACGGCGCGCCCGTCTCGCATATGAGCAAGGTCTTCAATTTCGTCCGTTACAAGAGCAATCCGACAACCGGCAAAATCGACCTCGACATGGTCCGCCGGATGGCGCTCGAGCACAAACCCAAAATGGTCCTATGCGGCTTCTCGTCCTACCCGCGCGAACTTGATTACGCGGGCTTCAAGAAAATCGCCGACGAAATCGGAGCGCTGACCTTCGCCGACGTCAGCCACATCGGCGGCCTTATCGCGGGCGGAGCCTTGGCCAACCCGATGGATGTCGGCTTCGACGTCATGTCCACCACCACGCACAAATCCCTGCGCGGCCCGCGCGGCGGCCTCATCCTCTGCAAAAAACAGCACGCCGCAGCGATAGACAAATCCGTATTCCCCGGCCTGCAAGGCGGTCCCCATATGCATCAGGTCGCGGCGACGGCCCTCACCATGAAGCTCGCGGGCGAAGCGCCGTTTAAGACCTACGCGAAGAACGTGATCGTAAATGCGAAAACCCTAGCCAAAACGCTCATGGACGGCGGCGCGAAGCTCGTCACAGGCGGCACCGATAACCATATGATGGTGGCCAATGTTGTCGAATCCTTCGGCCTGTCCGGCGACGTGGCCGAACGCGCGCTCGACGCCGCCGGCATCACCCTGAACAAGCAGATCATCCCCGACGACCCCAACCCGCCGATGAAGCCCAGCGGCATCCGTATGGGCACGCCAGCCGCCACCGCGCGCGGCATGGGCGAAACGGAAATGAAGCAGCTCGGCGACCTCCTGCTCCGCGCCCTCCGCGCCGCCAGCGACGAAGGCATGCTCGCCAAACTCCGTGGGGAAACCAAGCAGATTTGCATGAAATTCCCGGTCCCTGGCGTAAACAGCGAGAAGAAAGGTTAACAAACCACGTGAACCTCTTGCCCGGAAAGCAAAGCCTCCCGAAAGATTGTCTTTGCCATGCCGGGCAAGTATGGTATGCAACCCCAAACGTCGGGAAGCCCAAACCGCCGAAAGTTGGTTTGCACCCAGACATCATAAAGAATTGCAACATCTAGCATGTTAGGAGAGCGGTTTCGTGCAGGTTCTCGTTCGTGACAACAATGTCGATCAGGCGCTTCGCGCCCTTAAGAAGAAATTGCAACGTGAAGGCGTGTTTCGTGAGATGAAGCTGCGCCGCAACTACGAAAAGCCCTCCGAGCGTAAAGCCCGCGAAAAAGCCGAATCCGTGCGTCGCCAACGCAAGGTCGAGCGCAAACGTAAAGAACGCGAAGGCAACTAGTAGTCTCCCAGAGTCCACAGGCGTCGCCCCAAACTCTTCGTTGATCGTATAAAGACAAACATTGCGACAAGGGTGTCATTGCGAGGAGATTTCCGCCGAAGGCAGGAATCGACGCGGCAATCCAGAGTCGATAGAACAGCCCAAGTGACTCTGGATCGCCACGTCGCCTGAAGGAGGCTCCTCGCGATTGACGCTTTCCTTACCCCAATTGCGCTTCTGCTTGGAAGTTGCTGTTTGTGAAAACAGCCATTGCCGAAAAAGCGTCATTGCGAGGAGATACGCGCTACCGCAAGATTCCGGCATCTAATGACTGATCGCTATATTCTGAATCGCATGCCAGACCTCGCCATCATCCTTCCTTTCTACAACGAAGCCGCAAGCGCCCGAAATATGTTCAAGGAACTTTACCCGACATTGGGTAAAATAAACGTGAGCTGCGAAATCATCTGCATCGACGACGGCAGTTCCGACGACACCTTCGAATCCTTAAAACATGAACGCAGCCACGACCAACGCATCAAGCTAGTCCGCTTTGCCCGCAACTTCGGCAAGGAAGCCGCCCTGACCTGTGGCCTCAGGCTCGCGCAGGGCAAAGCCGCCATCACCATGGACAGCGACCTCCAGCACCCTCCCGAAGTCATCCCCTTGCTTCTGGATAAATGGAAATCTGGCGGCCAGCTTGTCTACGCCATCCGCCGCAACCGCGACACCGACAGCCCACTGCGCAAGCTTTTCTCGAAAGCTTTCTACGCGACGTTCCGCCATATCGCGGAAATCAAGTTGCCGGAAGGCGCGGGCGATTTCTGCCTACTGGACCGCAAAGTCATCGACGCCGTCAACGCCCTGCCGGAACGCAACCGCTTCATGAAGGGCCTCGTGACCTGGGTAGGCTTTCGCCATGACACGGTGGAGTTCGATGTCGCGCCGCGCGCAAACGGGCATACGCACTGGAACTTCTTCCGCCTCGTGCGCTTCGCCTTCGACGGCCTGTCAGCCTTCAGCACCTTTCCCTTGCGCATCTGGATCTGGTTCGGCGCGTTGATTTCGTTCGCCGCGCTCGCCTACGGCGCATATTTAACCGTCAGAACGCTGATCTCCGGCACCGACGTTCCCGGCTACGCCTCGTTGATGGTCGGCATGCTTTTCCTCGGCGGCGTGCAACTCTTGAGCCTCGGCATGATCGGGGAATACCTCGCCCGCGTCTTCACCGAAGTCAAAGCCCGCCCAATCTACCTCATCGCCGACAGGGTAGGTTTCGAGGAGTAAAAGCGCCGACATGCCCTGTTGCAAACCATAAGAACCTGTGGCATTTTGCAAGTAATAGATAAAGCGCAAACGCATTATAGGCGGATTTATTAACCACAAACAATTGCTTAAGGTATAGCCATGTCGGAATTACAGCAGACAACTACGGATATAAAAGATTCCATCGCAAGACAGCCCCGAACAACTTCTCCAAGCGACAATTTTATAAATTGCGTAATAGCCATCGGCGGAATCCTGACGCAACCGCAACACAGCCCCGTAACGGGACTGCCTGATTTGAGCTGCGCCGCCGTAAGAACCTCGTCCCATGATCGGAAAATTCTGGCTACAACGCAAGGCGAGCCTTTAGCTGCCGCCACGCAAAATTCTTTTACCGCCATCAGTCCCGTATCAATCAAAAACACGCGCCGCCCCCCAGTCTTCGCGCCATTGCTGCTAACCTTGTTTGATGCATTCCCTGACGCAAAATACATTTTTTTTAGCGACAGAGCCTCTCTCGTGAGCATATCGACATCAAGACGTGTGAGTCCAAAATTCCCTACAATCTCAACCAAACGGCTTCTCAAAGCAGCCCAACCAGATCCAGAAGGCAATATCGCGATCAACATCCAAGGCGGGGGATTTGTGGTCGCCGCAACCACTATTGAATTCTTGCAAGCTCAAAAAGCGAGAATCCGTCCAGTCTCAAGGCTACATCCATAATGCGTAGAGAATATTGCCCCCTAATCAGGGCATAACTGGCGGATAACCATTGCGGCAAACGGATGCATGCGCATATTTCGGCTAGAATCAACGAACGAGTAATCAACCAAGAGATTGGCGGCCCGCTCAACATCTCCCCAGTACTCGCCCAAACACATCAATTCCAGAGAACCGCTCTCTTTATCTGCAGCCAGACATGACAACATTTCACTAGCCAGCTCATTTTCATCTTCTATTTTTTCAACCGCTAACAGCGTTGTTTTGCACACCGCATGGCCAAGATCGCCCAAACGCCTGCAAAACTTATGCGCTCCCGTCTCCTGAACGTGACAATCCAGCAACCCACGCGCAGTTTCACGAAAAAGCGTCCTGTAGTTGTCGATGCCGCATCCCGTAGCAGCCATATAAGCGCTGGCTTGCCTGACAGCCAAATCACAGAAATTTAGCTCGACGGCTAATGCGCTAGCCTGACCCCTGTCGTAATGCAGCGCAAACGCTGGAAAAGCCCGACGCGATGACGTCGAACGCGAAGCCCCTCCCATCTGGGCGCTCAACAATTTCTGCCTCGCGGCAGAAGGAGCAACAACCGACAAAGAATTATAATAAATATCTGTATTCATTTATACTATACTCCGTATGATTGGAAAGCTGAAAAGACAATCCTTGCGGAAGGGGCGTCATCGCGCGGAGCTTCCCCCTAGGGCCGTCATTGCGAGCCCCCTCTTGGGGGCGACCTGTCCGCCATAGTTGCGTAGCAACGACGGCGGAAGCAATCCAGAATCCCACAGAACAACCCCCACCGACTCTGGATCGCGTCGTCGCCCGAAGAGGGCTCCTCGCGATGACAGAGTATATATTCGCGATGTTAGATGGAATAAGGCGGAAATTTTCGCAACCCATCCGTCATGCCCGCGCAGGCGGGCATCCCATTTTCTCTATCTTTCAACATGACCTCCTCCAATAACGATTTTCAGCAAACTGTTAAGCTTTCCCCGCCATAATCTCCAGATTCTGCACGGCAGCGCCCGATGCCCCTTTGCCAAGATTATCCAATACGGCAGTAACGACCACGACCTTGCGCGCGCGATTCCAGAAAACGCGCAGGATAATCTTGTTCGTCTCCGTCGCGCCAAGCGGAGTCAGGACGAACCCTTTTTCCGGCTCCTCCAGCGGCTCCACCACGATAGTCTCTTGCCCCGCATAATGCGCGGTCAAAACCTCCTGAATGCGCAAACCATCGACCCCGCGCAACGCCATCTGCGCCAGCATCCCGCGATAGAGATTGTTCACATACGAAGGAAGAAACACTGGCGCATCCGATAAACGTCCATATTTCTGAATCTCCGGCAAATGCTTGTGCTTCTGATCAAGCCCATAAAGACAATACGGAGCGCCACGCCCCTGCCCCGCCGTCTCCGGATTCTCGCAAACCGCAATCAGCTCTTTCCCGCCACCCGAATAACCCGACACAGCGTTGATCGTCACAGGCATATCCGGCGACATAATCCCAGCATCGACCAAAGGCCGGATCATCGCGATCGCGCCCGTCGCATAGCATCCCGGATTGCTCACACGTTTCGAGCTGCGGATCGCCTCGCGCTGCCCCGCCGCCATTTCAGGAAACCCGTAAACCCAACCTTCTGCCACGCGATGCGCCGTGCTCGCATCCAAAACCTTGACCTTCGGGTTGTCGATCAACGCCACCGCCTCCCGCGCCGCCTCGTCCGGCAAGCACAGCACAGCAACGTCGCAAGCGTTCAACAACCGCTTGCGCTCCGCCGCATCCTTGCGCTTGTCCTCCGCAATCGACAGCATCTCGAAATCGCCGCGCCCCTCCAGCCGCTTGCGAATCTCAAGCCCCGTCGTCCCCGCCTCGCCATCGATAAAGATGCATGATGATAACATGGTAAATATTTCCCTCACACTTCCCAACGCACAAAATATTTGGTAACTCCCAAGCTCTTCATTGGCTTCACGAAGACAACCATTGGGGAAAGGACCGTCATTGCGAGGAGCGAAGCGACGTGGCAATCCAGAATCGCAAGCGCCGC